>NZ_AP024463.1:3000000-3316972 GCF_019973735.1 Arachnia rubra | reverse complement strand
ACTCGGTAAACTCTATTGCATTCCGGCGGGATATTCAAATCCGGCTTTCCTGCATTGAATTTTACCTCTTGAATCAACCACCCTCACGGACAGCTTCTCCAAGCTACTCCCTGACCCGACCGTTTGCAAATCCGATCTCTCAGATGCTTCCGGACGGCCACCGCAGACCCTGTGACCTTGAGTGGGATCTCACTGACCACACACTCGTCACTAGGCTCGTTGGCGGGGGAGTGACCCTGGGCCGCGCCTCTCAGCGCTTTCCGGGGCGAGAGAGAACATTACACACCTCCACGGGAGGATGCAAATCGAGCGGCGGCGGGCCTCTTGCCGGACCCCCTGACGACGCCTCACCAACCCTGAGGCGGCGCAGGATGCACCCCCATCGCTAACCCACGAAACCCCCGGCCAAACCTCGTCCCCAGGCAGAGCACCATGACGCGCCACTCGTCCGCGCCGCCACCGGCAGGGTCCTCGTCTCTGGCCCGCCGGGCAGGCATCCTGGTGGGTATGAGCGAGAACCAGCCAATCCGTCAACGACTCCTGCTGAAGGGGATTTCCAGCCGGGCGTGGGAACACCCAGCCGACCGCGGTGCGCTGGTGGCGCTGCGGAGGCTGCAGGGCTTCGACACCTTCATCCGGAAACTCTCAGGCTTTCTGAATGAGCGCATGGTCAAGATGCAGCTGCTCGGTTCCTGCGTGCGGGTCACAGAGCGGCAGTTCGCCCAAGTGCACCGGCTGTACTCCGAGGCTGCCACGACCCTCGATGCGCAGTCCCTGCCATCGCTGTATGTGCAGGCCGATCCGACGTACAACGCCACCACCATCGGGATCGACAGCCCCAAGATCGTGTTGAACTCCAGCCTCCTGGACCTCCTGGACGACGACGAGCTGCGCTTCGTCCTGGGACATGAACTCGGCCACGCCCTGAGCGGTCACGCCCTCTACCGGACGCTGCTGACCTACATGGTCTCCCTGACCACCTCCCTCTCCGGGGTGCCGTTCGGGGCCCTCGGGGTACAGGCCATCCGGGTGGCCCTGGCCGAGTGGGCGCGCAAATCGGAGCTCAGCAGTGACCGCGCCGGTCTCCTGGCCACACAGGACCTCCCGGCAGCCATCCGCGTCCACATGAAGCTGGCCTCCGGTGGCCGTCTGCAGGACCTGGATCAGACGGAGTTCCTCACCCAGGCCCGCGAGTACGAGGACTCGGAGGACCTGCGCGATTCGCTGATGAAACTGCTGCTGGTCGAGGGCGCGACGCATCCGATGAACGTCGTGCGGGCTGGGGAGCTGCGGCGCTGGGTCGATTCGGGCGCCTACGCAGACATCCTGGCCGGGAACTATCCGAGACGCGACGACGACAAGGACGCGAAGATCTCCGACGAGGCCGCGGCCGCCGCGGAGTCGTATACGAAGTCATTCAACGAGAGCGAGGACGCCCTCGCGAAACTGCTGCGCGACGTGGGGGACGGAGTGGGCGGCATCGGGCGCTGGGTCGCGGGCAAGTTCCGCGGCAACTGATATCCCACACCAGGATAGGCCGAGAACAGGCGACGGTCCTGTGGGCACAGCAGGTTTCCAGGCCGCGGCTGACGCCCGCCCTGGTGTGTCATTCGTCGCGCTGGCGACCCCACCCGGCCTGGTGGGGTCCGGCAACTTGTGGGATCCGGCAATGCGCGGTCTTAATTTCGACACAAACGCGATATATCGTAAACGTATCGAAAGAAAGGATCGATTATGACCAAGCATCGTCATGCACGCGGGTTCCGGCCCGATCCTCGGCCCGGCATCCCATTCCCGCCATTCCTGGAGCTGTTCACCGTCCTACAGCCCCCCATCCCCGGCGGACACGGGGAAGGCGACGAATTCCGCGGCCGCAGGCCCCAGCCCGGAGGCCCCGGTTTCCGGGCTCGCGGCGGCCGTCCGCCCTTCGATGAGGGACCCCATCACCGGCACGGCGGACGCGGACGGCGTCGCGGTGACGTCCGGACCGCGGTTCTGCTGCTGCTTGGCGAGGAGTCGATGCACGGCTACCAGCTGATGCAGACCATCGCCGAGCGCACCGATGGGGCCTGGACCCCAAGTCCGGGTGCCATCTACCCGACCCTCAGCCAGCTTGAGGACGAAGGGCTCGTCAGCATCGACACCAGCGGAGGCCGCAAACAGGTGTCCCTGACCGAGGCCGGGCGGGCCTACGTCGAGGAGCATCGCGCCGAATGGCCAAACCCCTTGACCACCGAGGACGGGCCCCGCCTGCGCGAGCTCCTGCAGTCGCTGGGGGAGGCCGTGCGCCAGGTCGGGCGTACTGGAACCGACGGCCAGCGCCAGCAGGCGGCGCAGGAGCTCACCGACGCCCGCCGCCGCATCTACCTGATCCTCGCGGGAGACGAGCAGTCCCCTGCCGGACAGGAGTGAGCAAGAGCTGGGGTTCTGCCTGACTCCCAGGCAGAACCCCTCGGGACCTCCACGCCCAGCCGGATAGGAGTCGGACGCGATCAGGCGCCAGATTTCCATCCCCAGCCGGGGCGAGAAAGCCCACGATCGAGCATTACGACCGTATTGTGGTGAGTGAGCACAGCCCAGGACCCAAGGCAGGGCATCCTGCCGAGATGCAGAGTCAGCGAGATGCAGAGTCAGATAGTGACCGGCCTGATACAGGCTCGCACCCCACCTGGCGGGTCGGCGCTGAAGCACAACATCGTTGTTTCCCGTTCACCAGAATCCCGCCAGGACGGTTCTGGATACTGGCACCTTGCCGGCGAAACCACCAACAGACAGTCGCTGGGTTTTGACTGCCCTGCCGGTGATTGATGGTTGTGCCCACGAGCTGATTCACCGGCAAGAACTGACCCATATCCGGGGCGCGGCCGCCGCTCGATTGCACCCCGGATGAACATATGCAACCCCAACTAATACTGATAACCCCTCGCATGTTAGGTTCCTCACATATTGGTGTTGGCTCAGCCGCACCTTGTGTTGTCTAGGAGGAACATGAAACCCGCCACGTTCACGCGACGCACCTTCATCGCCGCGATCTCTGCCACTTCTGCCGCTGCCCTCGTTGCCGGTTGTGCCAACAACTCCGCCGAGTCCTCGGGCTCCGGCTCAGGTGCCGGCGATGGCGGAAAGAAGCTTGCGATCTTCGCGACCACCGGATACCTGGCCGACGCAGCCAAAATGCTTGAGCCCACCGCCGAGATCACGACGATGGTCAAGCCCGGTGGCGACCCCCACACCTACGAGCCCACCACCCAGGACATCGAGAAGATGCAGTCTGCCGACGCGGTCTTCTCCTCCGGCGTGCACCTGGAGGCCAAGATGCTCACCCAGCTTGAGTCGCTGGGCTCCAAGCACATCGCCGTCGGAAACAAGATCGACCAGAGCGAGCTGCTGCCCTGGCCTGAGAAGGACGAGCAGGGCAACGATCTCCACGACCCGCACATCTGGAACAGCACCAAGATCTGGCAGCAGGTCGTCACGCTCATGGCCGAGCATCTCAAGACCATCAACCCGGGCAAGTCCGCCGACTACGACAAGAACGCCGAGGCCTACAAGAAGCAGATCCAGGAGACCGACACCTGGGCCAAGGAGCAGACCGAGAAGATCCCGGCCGACCGCCGGGTGCTGGTGACGGGGCACGACGCCTTCAACTACTTCGGCCGGGCCTACAACATCGAGATCCACGCCACCGACTTCGTCAGCTCGGATGCAGACCTGTCCGCGGACGAGATCTCCGAGCTCGCCGACCTGATCGCGACGCACAAGCTGCCCGTCATCTTCCAGGACAATCTCAAGAACCCCCAGGCCATCCAGTCCCTCAAGGAGGCCGTCGCAGCCAAGGGCTGGACCGTCGAGGTCTCCGACAAGGAGCTTTACGCGGACTCCCTCGGCAGCGAGTCGGGTGTGGACACCTACCTGGGTGTGATGAAGCACAACGTCGAGACCATCGTCGGAGCACTCAGCTCATGACAGCAGCCCTGAGTGTCTCCGGGCTGAGTTTCGCCTACCGGGACTCCCTGGTCCTGCGGGAGGTCGCCTTCGACCTCCCGCAGGGGGTGATACTCGGCATCGTCGGCCCCAATGGGGCCGGAAAGTCGACGCTGCTCAAGGTCGTGGTCGGCCTGCTGCGGCCCAGCAAGGGAAGCATCAGTTTCTTCGGCGAGCCGCTGTCGAAGGTGCGCCGCCGCGTCGGCTACATGCGCCAGGCCAGCAGCGTCGACTGGGACTTCCCGACCACGGTCAGCGACGTCGTGCTGATGGGCACCTACGGCCAGCTAGGCTGGTTCCGCCGGCCAGGCCACAAGGAACGCGACGTGGCGGCAGCCGCGCTGGAGCGGGTCGGGATCACCCACCTGGCGGAACGCCCGATCAGCCAGCTCTCCGGCGGTGAGCGCCAGCGCACCTTCCTCGCACGGCTGCTGGCCCAGCAGTCCGACCTACTGCTGCTCGACGAGCCCTTCGCCGGGGTCGACGCCGCGAGCCAAGAAGCCATTACGAGCGTATTGCACGGGTTGCGGGACGAGGGCCGCACCATCGTGATCGTCCACCACGACCTCAGCACCGTCCCGACGCTGTGCGACTGGACCTGCCTGCTGAACCGCACCGTCATGAGCTTCGGGCCGACCGCAGAGGTGTTCAATGACGAGACGGTGAAGCAGGCCTACGGGTTGGCGACAACATGAGCTTCCTCGATCTCCTGGCCGACCACACCTACCGGATGATGCTGCTCGGCACCGTCATCATCGGATTCACCACCGGCGCCATCGGCACCTTCGCCTACCTCAGGAAACGCACCCTCCTGGCTGACGTCGTCTCGCACTCCTCAATCGGCGGGGTGATGCTGGCCTTCATCATCGCCAGCACCTTCGGGATCGACGGCCGCAGCAACTGGGTGCTGATCCTCGGATCCGCGGCGATCTCCCTGCTGGCGGTGCAGCTCGTCGACTGGCTGCCCCGGGTGTCCGTGACCAAGGTGGACGCGGCGATGGCGATCGTGCTGGCGCTGTTCTTCGGCGGCGGCATGGTGCTGCACCGCGTCATCCTCGCCGGGCCCTACCCGAGCAAGGGCGGTCTCGCGGAGTACCTGTTCGGCAACGCCTCCCACCTGACCGTCGAGGACATCGTCTCCAGCATCGTCGTCGCGGGCGCCACCTTCCTGCTGGCCGCCATCGCCTTCAAGGAGCTGAAGCTCAGCTGCTTCGACCCGGAATACGCGGCAACGCTCGGCTTCTCGTCGCGGCTCCTGTCAATGCTGCTGAACGCGGTGGTGGTGCTGTCGATCGTGATCGGGCTCAAGGCCGTCGGCCTCGTGCTCATGGTGGCGCTGGCCATCGCCCCACCGATCGCAGCCAGGCAGTGGACCACCCGGGTGGGAAGCATGCTGCTGCTCTCAGGACTGATCGGAGCCGTGAGCGCCGTGATCGGATCCTGGCTGGCCGTCTCCATCGGCCGCGTCCCGACCGGTCCCATGATCGTACTGGTGGTGACGGTCTTCGCGTTCGCCTCAATCCTGTTCGCCCCCAAGCGCAGCATCCTGCTGGTCGCCCTGGCACGCCACCGTCACCGCAAGGAGGTGACGGCATGACCATCTTCGTCCTGTGGGTGATGATCCTCGCGATCGTCACCGCCGTCACCTGTGCCCTGCCCGGGATCTGGCTGGTGCTGCGGAAACAGTCGATGCTGACCGACGCCATCAGCCACGCGGTGCTGCCGGGCATCGTCATCGCAGCTGTGGCGACGGGCACTATCCAGTCGCCCTGGTCGATCGTCGGAGCAGCCGTGATGGGGACGGTCGTGGTGCTCGGCGCGGAGCTCCTCGAATCGACGGGCCTGGTCTCCGGGGATGGTCCCCAGGGACTGGTGTTCCCCGCCCTGTTCAGCATCGGCGTGCTGCTGCTGAGCACCCGCTTCAACGGGATCCAGATCTCGGAGTCGGCGGTGCTGGTGGGCGACCTGAACCTGGCGGCCTTCCTGCCTTTGAAGGCCGGGAACCTGCTGCTCGGCCCGCAGTACCTGTGGGTGATGACCGGGGTGCTGCTGCTCAACGTCGCATACCTGACGCTGCTGCACACCAGGCTCAAGCTGATCGCCTTCGACCCGGAGCTGGCCCAGACCATGGGCATCCCGGTCAAGCGCCTGGGCCACCTGACGATGCTGCTGGTGTCGGTGACGATCACCGCCGCCTTCAACGCGGCCGGCGCGGTGCTGGTGATGGCGCTGATGATCGTCCCCGCGGCGATCGCGCAGCTGCTGGCCCACAGCATCCGCGGCATGTATGTCATCACCATCGGCATCACCTTCGTCTGCTCTGTCGTCGGCTTCTGGAGCGCCTACATCCTCGACGCGTCCACGTCCTCAGGCCTGGCGCTGTTCTACGGCATCGTGTACTTCGCCGTGGTCGGCGGGGTGCTGCTCCAACGCCGGCTCCACCAGGCGCGCTCCTGAGCCAGCCCGCGGCAGAACCAGTCCTTCAACAGCAGATGCCGCCATCCCGCATGGGATGGCGGCATCTGACACGCCAGGCATCAACCCTCGAAGAGCTTGATGAGGTCCTTGGTGTAGGTGTCGCGGCCCTCCTCGAACAGCTCGTCGCGGCTGAAGCGGTCGACGATCTCCCCGCCCCGCAGCACAATCGAGCGCTCACTCATGAACTGCACCGCGCTGAGGTCGTGGGAGATGAACATCGACGACAGGCCGAGCTCCTCCTTCAGCTCCTGCAGCAGGTTCAGCACCCGGGCCTGGATGGAGACATCGAGACTGGCCGTGGGCTCGTCGAAGACGAGGAGGGTCGGCTCGACGCTGATCGCCCGCGCGATCGCGACCCGCTGCTTCTCACCACCGCTGAGCTCGTGGGGTTTGCGGTCCAGGGCGGCGACGGGCAGATGCACCAGCTCGACGAGCTGCTCCGCCACCTTCCGGGGCGTCCCCGGCTTCAGGAAGCTCGGCTGCGGGAAGCCCCGGGTGAGCAGCGGCTCCATGAGGGATTCGTACATGGTTAACCGTGAGTTGAACGAGCTGGCCGGGTTCTGGAACACCACCTGGAGGCGCCGCCGCATGTCCTTCAGGGCAGTGCCCGCCAGCCCCAGGACAGGCGCCCCGTTCAGCAGGATCTCCCCGGAGGTCGCAGGCTCCAGGGTCAGCAGGCAGCGGGCCAGTGTCGACTTCCCCGAACCGCTCTCGCCGACGACCCCCAGGCACTCACCCTTGTTGATCGTGAACGAGACGCCCTTGACCGCATGGGTGCCACCGGGGTAGATCTTGTGCAGATCCTTGACCACCAATACGGATGTATTCTCTGGGGTGGGGGCGCTCGCCTCCGGCGCAGGCGGGCTCACCGGTACAGGCTGGCTCATGAGGTGGCTCCTTCCGCGAAGACGGGCAGGCGGGCTGGGATGTCCCGGAGCGGCGGGATGGCCGCGATCAAGTTGCGGGTGATCTGCTCCTGCGGGGACTCGAAGATCTCCCTGGTGGCGCCCCGCTCCTTGATCTCGCCGTTCTGCATGATGACCATCCGGTCGGCAAACCGGCTCAGCACCCTCAGGTTGTGGGTGATGAACAGCACCGCGCAGCCCTCCTGTTCCTGGATGGCAGCGATCTGCTCCAGCACCAGCGACGCGTTCACCGCGTCGAGAGCCGTGGTCGGCTCGTCGGCGATGATCAGCCGCGGCTGGAGCAGGATCGCAGCCGCCAGGGCGGCGCGTTGCAGCTGACCGCCACTGACCTGGAAGGGGTAGCGTCTCAGCAGCTCCGCGGGGAGTTTCAGCTGTTCGAGGACTTCCGCCGCCCGCTCGTCGCGGCGCTTCGGGTCCCAGGCGGTGTGGCTGCGCATCACCTCGTCAAGCTGCCGCCCGATCCGGTAGTACGGCGAGAACGCCGCCTGGTAGTCCTGGAACACGTAGGCGATGTCGTCTCCGCGCAGCTCGCGCATCTCGTTCTTCGGCATGCCCAGCAGGTCCTGGTCGCCGAAGCGCAGAACCTTTGCGTCGCGGCTGAGGCCGCGCGGCAGCAGGTCGGCGATGGAGAAGGCCGTCAGGCTCTTGCCCGAGCCGCTCTCGCCGACGACCGCCAGCCACTCACCGGCCTCGATCTCCAGGTCGATGCCGTGCACCAGTTCCTTGTGGCGGGTCCTCACCCGCAGTTCCTCGATCTCAAGCAGCGGCATTGACTTCCTCCCGTCGCTCCCCAGAGGTGGCATAGATGCTCTGCAGCTGGTCACCGAGCCAGTTGGCGGCGAACACCACGAGGAAGATCGCCAGGCCGGGCGCCAGCATCAGGTGCGGAGCCCTGGAGAAGTAGGTCTGGGCCTCGTTCAGCATTGCGCCCCACTCGGCAGCCGGGAGCTGGACGCCCAGCCCCAGGTAGGACAGCGACGCCACCAGCATGATCACCTTGCCGATGTCCATCGTCGCTAGCGCCAGGGTCGGTCCCACGACATGCGGCAGCAGGTGCCGCCGCATGATCGAGAAGGTGGAGGCCCCGCAGATGGTGGAGACCATCAGGTAATCCTTCGCCTTCTCCTGCATGACGACGCTCCTGGCCAGGCGGGTGTAGCTCACCCACTTGACGACGAGGATGGCGAGCAGCAGGTTCTGGAACCCCGGACCGATCAGGCCCACGATGACCATGGCGACGATGTACTCCGGTAGGGCCAGGAAGATGTCGACGACCCGCATCAGGGCCCAATCGGTCCGCCCGCCCAGGTAACCAGCCAGCAGCCCCAGCGGGATCCCGATGAGGATCGACAGGCCGAGAGCCAGCGCACTCAGCCCGACGGTGGTGAGGCCGCCCGTCAGGATCCGGGAGAACACGTCCCGGCCCAAGTGGTCGGTGCCGAACCAGTGGGCGAAGCTTGGTCCCTGGAGTCGGTCGGCCGTCGCGGTCAGGTTCGGATCCTGCGGCGCGATCCACGGCCCGATGATCAACAACACCAGGAAGACGGCGAGGAGGATCATCGCGATTCGCTTTCCCCTGCTCATGCCTTCTTCCTCTCTTTGAGCGCGATGGCGGGATCGAGCCACCGGTAGGACAGGTCCACCAGGGCGTTGATCAGGAACACCACGATCCCGATGAACAGGATGAAGGCCTGGATCACGGCGTAGTCGCGTTTGGTCAGGGCATCGAGGGCGAGTTTGCCGATGCCCGGGATAGCGAAGATCTTCTCCACGATCACGGTGCCTCCCAGGAGGCTGCCGAGGCTCATCCCCATGATGGTGACCAGGGGGATGAGGCTGGCCCGCAGCACGTGCTTGCCGAACACCGTCGCTTCGTGCAGGCCCCGCGAACGCGATGCCCGGACGAAGTCCATCTCCTGGGCCTCGACGAGGCTGCCGCGGAACACCTTCACGTAGGGGGGTGCGATCACGATGGCCAGGCACACGACAGGCAGGATCAGCCCACCGGGCCTCGACCCCTGGGAAGGGAGCCAGCCGAGACCGACCGCGAACACGGTCAGCAGCAGCAAGCCCAGCCAGAAGGCGGGCAGGGAGGATGTGACCAGACAAAATCCCTGGGCCAGGCGGTCCTGCCACTTCCCAGCATTGCGGGCGGCAAAGATGCCCAGTACAGCCGTGATCACCAGGGCCACCACCAGCGACCACCCGGCCAGCAGGAGCGTCCCCGGGAAGGCATTGGCGAGTTCCGTGACGACTGGTTTGCTGCTCATGGTGGAAGTGCCGAAGTTCAGCCTCGCCACGTTCGCTATGTAGGAGAGGTACTGCTCCCAGATGGGCGCGTTGAGGCCGAGCTGCTCACGCTGCGCCTCGATGTCCTGCCCGGTGACTGCGATGGTGTCCATCCGCAGCAGCGAGCGAGCGGCATCACCAGGCGCGAGCTTCACCACCATGAAGCTGACCAGCGTCAGCAACAGGAGGAAGACAGCGGCCTCAGCCAGCTTCTTTAACCATGTCATGGGTCAGGAGATGTCCAGGTCCTTGGTGATCATCTGGAACTCGAACTCGTTTCCAGGTGTCGTCCAGCCGGTCACGGTCTTCTTGCTCGCAGCGGACTCGAAGGGCACCGTGATGTAGGAGTTGTAGTACTTGTTCTCGACGTACTGGGCGATTTCCTTGGCCTGCGTCGCGCGGGCGGTCTCGTCGAACTCAATGTTGTACTTCTCAAGCTTGGCGAGCAGCTCCGGGTCGTCGAGATGACCGTGGTTCTGAGCCGCGTCCTTGCCGAAGGAGCTGTTGAGGAAGAAGGAGCCGTCGCCGCGGGTGATGGTCAGCAACGAGTAGGTCGCGAGGTCCCAGTCGCCCTTCGGGAGCTCCTCGTCGATGTTGCTGGCCTTCTTGATCTCCATCTCGATGCCGACCTTCCGGGCCTGGTCCTGGACGACCTGCGCGATCTGCGGCAGCTCGGGGCGAGCGTCGTAGGTGGCCAGCTTGAGGGAGAGCGGCTGCCCGTTCTGGGTCACCTTGCCGTCACTCACCTGCAGGCCGGCGGCCTCGAAGTGCTTGAGGGCCTCCTCGGCGCCGAAGGGATGCGGCTCGGACTTCGGGGACATGGGGTAGTCACCGGGGAAGACGTCGTAGGCGACCTTCGCCTGCCCGCCCATGACGTCCTTGACGATGGACTCTCGGTCCACGAGCGCGTCGATGCCCTTGCGGAATTCCTCGTTGTTCCACAGCGAGGCGTTGGCGCCAGTGTAGTTGTACAGCAGGTGGTAGACGCGGGTGCCGAGGTGGCTATCAACCTGGAGGTTGGAATCGCCCTCGATGGTGCTCAGTGAGTCGAGGGCGGGGCGGTAGATGACATCGGCGTCGCCGGACTGCAGCGCGAGCAGGCGGGCGGGGGCCTCCTCGTTGGCGGTCATGACCACGCGGTCAAGCTTCGCTTTGCCGTCGTAGTAGTCGTCGTTGCGCACCAGCACCGCCTCACCGGCGATGTCGAAGCTCTCGAACTTGAAAGCACCCGTCCCGATGGGGAACTTGGCATCCGTGGCGGAGGTGTCCACGATCACGGAGTTGTAGTGCACGAGGTTTGAGGGCAGCGCCGGGTATACGGTCTCAGTGACGACCTTGAGCGTGTACTGGTCCGATGCCTCCATGGACTGGATCCGCAGGGCCTTCTTAAGGCCGGGGTTGACCGAGACCGCGTTCTCCAGGCTGGCCTTGACCTTCTCGGCGGTCACCTCGGTGCCGTTGTGGAACTTGACCCCCTTGCGGATGGTGAAGGTCCAGTTCTGGGCATCGGTGGTGTCCCACTTCTCAGCGAGCCAAGGCCGGAGCTTCAGAGTCTGCGGGTCGAGGCCCACCAGGGTCTCAACCGTGCCGGAGTTGAAGATAAAGGCGGCCTGGATTTGATGCGCATCGGTGGTGTTGGCAGGGTAGACCGTGATGAACCTCAGGGTCTTGCCCTCCGAGCCCTGGTTCGAGGGCACACTGCAGGCGCTGAAGAGCAGGGCGACGGCAGTGAGTGCCGCGGCCAGCCAGGTGGCAGGTCGTTTGAGCATGGGGGGTGCAGCCTTTCGTCGAGTAGCGGCGTTGTAGGTGCTCAGATCTCCGACGGTGCTGCCACAGCTGCTCCATAACGATGTCCCCGAGGCCGCACGGCATGCACAACCTGGGATATCGCCGCTCCGAAGCCTTACCGCGAAGCCCGTCGACATCACGAACTGGCTGTCTTCGGACTTGGGATCGTCCTCCACCAGCACCTTCCCGGGATAGTTCCCAGTGGCTTGCTGCCGGTCTCGTCACCCTCACCGCTGCGCGTCAGTCCCGGATTTCCACCGGGTTCCGTGGTGCATGGGGCCCATGCACCACCAGTTCGCGCGCTGAGCGTAACACGAAGTTAAGTGTTATCTCCAGAGTAATGAGAACTGATATCCAAGATTCCGCGAGACGACCGCCAGGCACACGATTCGGCCATCCCACGAACACCAGGCCCTGTTCCGTCCCATCAGCAGCTTTCGACGGCACTCTGGGCCGGCTGCCCGACAAGAGTTCGCAGAGGCCGTATCTCCACGACCGAATCGACTGACACTGGGACACCCGAAGACCGAGGATGATCTGTTACCCCATGCCGAAAGGTATGGCGGAGCCGGGCGATAAATGGGGTGCCCCGCCGTGCGGACACGGCGGGGCGGGTGTGATGGGGTTCCCTCGGGCGGGTGCCAGGGCATAACCCTGAGGCCACACCGAGGGGCAGCCACGCTAGGCGTGAGTTACACGAGACCATCGTCTCGCATGCCCAGGCTAGCAGAATTGCAGTTACACAAAAGCGTAAATCCGTAAATACGGCGTGGTGCAATAATGTCGGCATGCTTGACACACCCCCGCGGCTTGTCAGCCTCGGCTACGAGGGGCGATCCATCGATACGTCACACTCGCATCGACAGTTCGCTGAGTTCTAGATGACTGAAGAATGACTCAGTCAGACCGCGACCACAGCCCGCAGCCACAAAGCCATTGACTCGTGTAAGCATTGACTGTGGGCCTAGCTGGACTTGAACCAGCGACCTCATCCTTATCAGGGATGCGCTCTAACCGCCTGAGCTATAGGCCCTCTCAACGACGGTGAACTCTACAGCACCCATCGCTGACCTGACAACTCCGCTCAGTCCTCGGCCAGGGTGACCTCAAGACCACCGATGACGGCCGCCGCCAGGTTGTAGAGGAACGCGAAGAGAGTTGCGACCGTCGTGATGATTACCACGTTGAGAGCGGCCAGGACTGCGGCGAATCCGATCACCCGTCCAGCGTTGATGTAGTCCTCAACCTGGAACTGTGTGCCGGAGTCGCCGATCAGCTGGGTCATCATGGAATTGATGGACTGGAGCGCCCCAGACGCCGCGACGAAGCCCCACAGCACTGCGACGATGACCACCAGCATGATGCCGAAGGCGATGGAGAACAGGAATGTCGTCTTCATCACCGACCACGGGTCGATGCGGGAGATACGCAGCCGCGCCTTGCGGGTGCGACGCGCCTCACCGGCTTTTGACAGGCTCCCCTCCGGCCGGTGGGACTTGTCCCTGCTTCCTGACCCGGCCTCTGGTGTGGAAGTGTTGGAGGAGCCAGCCGGCGGGCTCGTCCAGGGAGCAGCCGCCGGAGCCGCTGCCTCTGCCGCCTTGTCAGCTGACTTGGCGGCCAGGCCCGCGCCGACCGCCGCGGCACCCGCGGCCCCACCGGCCACAGCAGTGGCCGCCGCGGTCGCTACCTGGGGCTTTTTACCACCAGCAGGCCCACCGGCCTGCTGACTCGCAGGCTGCCCAGCGGACCCCTTCCCGCCCTGGGGAGACTGCCCGGGCAGGGACGTGGGACCGGGCTGCTGCTTTCCCGGCTGCTGACCCTGCTGCCCCTTCTGGGCTGGCTGCTGCCCGGCTGGAGCGGCCTGGTTCCCATCCGGACCTGGCTTCTTCCCGCCCTGGGGCCGGGAGGACTGGCTGGCCGGCCCTGGCAGCGCCTGGGGAGCTGGCCTGGAGGCAACCGCGGCGGGCTTCCCCGACTGAGCCGGACCCTTCCCCCGGCCCGAGGACTTGCCGGACTGGCCCGGGTTCCGGCTCATCTGCTTGCTGCTCTTGCCGGGCACCGCCAGGGCTTTGTTGTTCTGCCCATCTTGCCTGTTCTGGTTTCCCTGCCTGTTCTGCCCGGTCTCGGACTTCTTCACCGCAGGGGTCTGCGCAGTCTCCTCAGTGGATCTCTTGTCGTCTTTGTTCGTCGATAGCGGCTTGGGTCCGAAGTCAACTCCTGGCTTCCCATCTGCACCGGGCCAATGGGGAGTCTTGTCACTCATCGCCGCTTACCTCCTCGACCACTCCGGCCGTCTCGACTGCTGTCTGGTTCACCGTACCCGGTTCGGCAGTCATTTCGGCACCCGCATCGGAGAGTTCCGCGACCTCGGACTCCGGATACCGGGCGATCGCAGCCACGACGTCCTCACCCCGGAGCCCCACGAACTTGACCCCCATGGTGTCACGGCCCTTGACAGGCACGTCTGCGACGGCGGACCGCACGACCTGGCCCGACTGCTTGATCGAGATCACCTCATCGCCGTCAGCGACGATCAGCCCGCCGACCAGGGACCCGCGGCCGTCGGACAGGCGCATCGCCTTGATGCCAAGGCCACCGCGGCCCTGCTGCCGGTACTCGGCGACGGCGGTGCGCTTCGCGAAACCACCGTCGGTGACGGTGAACACGTAGCGCCCGCCCAGGTCGGCGTCACCGCCCAGGACCGCCATCGACAACAGCTCGTCGCCGTCGCGGAACCGCATACCGGTGACCCCCGAGGTGGCGCGGCCCATGGGTCGCAGCTGGTCGTCGGAGGCCTGGAACCGGATGGCCTGGCCCTTGCGGGAGATCAGCAGCACATCGTCGATCGACGAGCACAGCGAGGCCCCGATCAGCTCATCGCCCTCCTCCCGGAAGTTGATCGCGATCACACCCGCCTGGCGCGGCGAGTCATAGGAGTTGAGTGCCGTCTTCTTCACAAAACCCTTGCGAGTCGCCAGCAACAGATAAGGCTCATCGTCGTAGGAGCGCAGCGTCAGCACCTGCGCGATGTGCTCGTCCGGCAGGAAGCTGAGCAGTCCTGCGACGTGACCACCCTTGGCGTCACGCCCCGCCTCGGGCAGCTGCCATACCTTCGTACGGTACACACGTCCCAGGTTGGTGAAGAACAGCAGCCACTCGTGGTTGGTTGCCTTGAACAGGTGCGCCACCTCGTCGTCGGCCCGCAGCGTGGCGCCGCGGACACCCTTGCCGCCGCGTTTCTGCACCCGGTACTGGTCGGCGCGGGTGCGTTTCGCGTAGCCGCCCTGGGTGATGGTGACCACCACGTCCTCGTCGGGGATGAAGTCCTCCTCGGAGAAGTCGCCGTCGGCAGCGACGATGCGGGTGCGCCGCTCATCGCCGTACTTGTCGGTGATCTCCTGCAGCTCCTCGCCGACGATGACCCGCTGCCGCTCCTCAGAGGCGAGGATGTCCTTCAGGTCGGCGATCAGCCGTTCGATCTCAGCCAGACGGTCGATGATCTTCTGGATCTCCATCGACGCCAGCCGCCGCAGCTGCTGGTCGAGGATGAAACGGGCCTGCAGCTCGTCGATGTCGAGGAGCTCCTGGAGTCCCTGGGACGCCTCCTCGGCCGTTCGCGACGCCCGGATCAGCGCGATGACCTCGTCCAGCATGTTGAGGGCCTTGACCAGGCCGCGATCCAAGTGGGCTCGCTTCTCGGCCTCCGCCAGCTGGAAAGCGGTGCGGCGGCGGATGACCTCGATCTGGTGCTTGACCCACTGCGCGATGAACTGGTCAAGCCTGAGGGTGCGGGGCACATCATCGACGAGCGCCAGCATGTTGCAGCCGAAGGTGTCCTGCAGCGCGGTGTGCTTGTACAGGTTGTTCATCACGACCCGCGGCTGGGCGTCGCGTTTCAGGACGATCACCAGGCGCAGGCCGGTGCGGGCGGAGGTGTCGTCGCGGATGTCTGAGATGCCCGTCAGGCGTCCCGCGTTCACCAGCTCAGCGATCTTCGTCGCCAGGTTGTCCGGGTTGCACATGTAGGGCAGCTGCGTGATGGCGATCATCTGGCGGCCGGAGGAGTCCTCCTCCAGCTCCATCATGGCCCGCATGACCACCGACCCGCGACCCGTGCGGTAAGCGTCCTCGATGCCTCGCCGGCCGACGATCAGCCCACCGCCGGGGAAGTCGGGGCCCTGGATGCGGGCCATCGCGGCCTCGAGGAGCTCCTCCTTGGTCGCACCAGGGTGGGTCAGGGCCCACTGGACGGCGTCGTTGACCTCACGCAGGTTGTGGGTGGGGATGTTGGTCGCCATCCCGACCGCGATGCCCGTCGACCCGTTCACCAGCAAGTTCGGGAACCGCGACGGCAATACGACCGGCTCGGAGTCGCGATTGTCGTAGTTGGGTTTGAAGTCGACGGTGTCCTGCTCAATGTCGCGGACCATCTCGACGGCCAGCGGCGCCATCTTGCACTCGGTATAGCGCATAGCCGCTGCTTTGTCATTGCCCTGGGAACCGAAGTTCCCCTGACCCGCGACGAGAGGATAGCGCATCGCCCACGGCTGGGCCAGGCGCACCAAGGCGTCGTAGATCGCGCTGTCGCCGTGGGGGTGGTAGAGACCCATCACCTCACCAACCACGCGGGAGCACTTGTTCCAGCCCCGGTCGGGCCGGTAGCCGCCATCCCACATGGCATACAGAACCCGCCGGTGCACGGGCTTCAGGCCGTCCCGGACGTCGGGCAGTGCACGCCCGACGATCACCGACATGGCGTAGTCAAGGTAGGACTTCTGGATCTCCACCTGGAGGTCGACAGGGGTGGTGTGTCCCGCCAGCTTCTCCAGGCCCTGCGCCTCGGCCTCAAGTTCTTCATCGACGCCCTCGGGGCGCTCCGTGGTCTCGTCAGCCACTCCAAGCTCCTTCTCTCGTCTCGGGCGGGTCAGATGTCCAGGAACCGGACATCGCGGGCATTGTGCTGGATGAAGCTGCGCCGCTGCTCGACGTCCTCACCCATCAGGATGGAGAACATCTGGTCGGCCATGGCGGCGTCCTGCAGATTGACTTGGAGGAGAATGCGCTTGGCGGGGTCCATGGTGGTCTCCCACAGGTCGTCAGCATTCATCTCGCCGAGGCCCTTGTAACGCTGAATCGGGTTGACGTTAGGCAGCTTCTTGCCCTCGGCTAGGCCGACGTCGCGCATCTCGTCGCGTTCCTCGTCGCTGTAGGCAAGTTCGTGCGGGGCGTTGGTCCAGCGCAGCCTGAACAACGGCGGCTGGGCCAGGTAGACGTGCCCGGCGTCGATCAGGGGACGCATGAAACGGAACAGCAGTGTCAGCAGCAGCGTGCGGATGTGGGCGCCATCGACGTCGGCGTCGGCCATCAGCACGATCTTGTGGTAGCGCAGCTTGTCGAGGTCGAAGTCCTCCTGGATGCCGGTGCCGAGGGCGTTGATGATGGCCTCGACCTCCTTGTTGGCGAGGATCTTGTCCAGGCGCGCCTTCTCGACGTTGAGGATCTTGCCGCGGATCGGCAAGATCGCCTGCGTCTTCGGGTCACGGCCACCGCGCGCCGAGCCGCCCGCGGAGTCGCCCTCGACGATGAACACCTCACAGTCGGTGGGGTTGCGGGACTGGCAGTCGACGAGCTTGCCCGGCAGGCCGCCGCCGCCGAGCAGGCCCTTGCGGTTGCGGGCCATGTCACGGGCCTTGCGGGCAGCGATCCGGGCCTGTGCCGCCGCCTGCGACTTGCGGACGATGTCCTTGCCCTCGGCGGGATTGCGCTCGAACCAGTCACCCAGCCGGTCGTTGAGGGCCTTCTGCACGAACGACTTCGCCTCGGTGTTGCCGAGCTTGGTCTTCGTCTGGCCCTCGAACTGCGGCTCAGCCAGTTTGATGGAGATGATCGCCGTGAGACCCTCGCGGATGTCGTCACCGGAGACCCGGTCCTCCTTCTTCTTCACCAAGCCCCAGGTCTCGCCCCACCGGTTGACGGTGTTGGTCAGCGCGGCACGGAAACCCTCCTCGTGGGTGCCGCCCTCGTGGGTGTTGATGGTGTTCGCGAAGGTGTGCACCGAGCTGGCGTAGGAAGAGTTCCACTGCATCGCGATCTCCAGGCTCATGCCCTGGACGTCGTCGTCGGACTCGACGTCGATGACGCTCGGATGGATGGGATCCTTCGACTGCGACAGGTAGCGCACGTAGTCGATCAGGCCATGCTCGAAACGGAAGGAGTCGTTGCGCTGCTCCTCGTCGGCGTCCTCGCCCTCCCGGTCGACGGTGCGCAGGTCGGTCAGGGTGATCCTGAGGCCCTTGTTGAGGAACGCCATCTCCCGGAACCGCGTCGCGAGGGTGTCATAGTTGAAGACGGTGGTCTCGAAGATGTCGGGGCTGGGGTAGAAGGTGACGGTGGTACCGGTGTCCTCGGTCTCCTCAAGCTCTTCCAGATCACCGCGGGGCACGCCCAGATCGAAGGTCTGCGCGTAGCGGTGGCCGTCGCGGGAAACCTCGACGGTGAACTCACGCGAGAGGGCATTGACGACGGAGGATCCGACGCCATGAAGGCCGCCGGAGACCTTGTAGCCGCCGTCACCGAACTTGCCTCCCGCGTGCAGGACAGTCAGCACCAGGGTGACGGTCGGGATCTTCTCAACGGGATGCTCCTTGACAGGGATGCCGCGGCCGTTGTCGGCCACCCGCACACCACCGTCGTCGAGGAGAACAACGTCGATCTGGTCGCAGTACCCGGCCAGGGCCTCGTCGACGGAGTTGTCGACGATCTCGTAGACCAGGTGGTGCAGCCCGCGTTCCCCCGTCGAGCCGATGTACATGCCGGGACGCTTCCGGACCGCCTCCAGGCCCTCCAGCACCGAGATCTGGTCGGCGTCATAGACCGCGTCGGTGTGGGCGCTGTCACCCTGGCCTGGATCGCCTTGAGGCTCCAGCTCGCTCGCCTGCTCTTCTGTCACGCGGTGCTCCCGTTCCATGAAACAGCCGCCGGATGAACCGACGGCGCGTACAACCTTGCCAAGTCTACCGCGAAACCCGGATGACATTCTCCCGAAACCCCCCGCCATCCGGCCAGAATCCACGCTCTGACCTTCCAGCAGGGGTGAGGATGACTCGGGATACAGCCCCCCGGGGCCCCAGCGCGCCAGAAGGCTTTCTGAACCACCTTCATCTCCCGCAGCACTATCTCCAGACGGGCCACACCACACACCACAGGACTCCTGCAACGAGCCGGACCCGGACCATGGCAGTTTTTGTCAGAACCCATCATTAGAGTCCCATGTCATCAAACCAAGATCGGAGTTCCCATGGGCGTGTACGGAGTCTATACAGCCGTTGACGACGAAACTTTCAAACAGATCAGCTTTCTGAACAAGGAAAAGCTTCCCGTACAGATAGCCGAACTGGAAAAGAAGGACGATGTCCCCTCCTGCGACCTGGGCAAGCTCTGGGATGGGTTGCACTACCTACTCACCGGCATCAGGACACAAGATGCCGTTGAAGAGGGCCTGCACAGCGAGGTGATCCTCGGGATCAAACCGCTGAAAATTGGCTACTACTTCGCCAGCGGCATCCCGGCAGCGGATGTCGCGCGTATCGCCGATGCGATAGAGCTGGTCGACATCAATGCCCTCATCCGAGCAGCGGATTTCCAGGCCTTCGAGGCCGCCGGGGTCTACCCGGCCATATGGGATGAAGACCCTGAGCTCCTGCGAGACGAACTGACGGGCTATTTCCATCAGCTCCGTGACTTCTATCGCCAGGCAAGAGACCACGGTCACAGTGTCATCGTGGCCATCTGGTGAGAGCGTCACGGCGATGATCCGAGACCATCAGGATCCGTTCATACCGGTTGAGATTATCCATAGGTGTCCCTGGGTCCCCGGCCTTGGATGGAGCGGCGGCCGCGCCGCCAGTTCGGCGCGCGCGGGCCCAGGACCTCGATGCGCAGGACCATCCGGTCACCGAGGGCCTGATTGAGTCTGGCGACCAGCGGCCCGGCGCTGTATTTCATCGCCGAGGACCAGGCGGTGGAGTCGCACTGGATGGTCAGG
Organism: Arachnia rubra; assembly: GCF_019973735.1. Classification (NCBI taxonomy): domain Bacteria; kingdom Bacillati; phylum Actinomycetota; class Actinomycetes; order Propionibacteriales; family Propionibacteriaceae; genus Arachnia; species Arachnia rubra. The sequence goes on along the minus strand of NZ_AP024463.1, from coordinate 3,297,463 downwards.
GTCCCGTCATGGAACTCGACGGGGACGGAATGCTGAGCGTTCACGGCGCCGACGAGCCCGGACCAGTCGCGCAGCACGGTGGCCAGGGAGATCTGGCGGTGCCAGCCACGTCTTTTTGCGACGGCGTCCAGGACGCTGCCGATCGGCTGCGGGTCGCGGTCGTCGGGGTGGGCGCCGGATCGTTGCTCCCCGGCCCAGCGCCGGCGTTTCGGGATTTTCGGGGGCAGCGCCGGGACCTCCGGCAGCAGGGGGGAGGTGCGCGCCGTCTGGTGCGCGATCTCACTGGCCAGCTCCAGCCCGGTCGGGTCGTAGACGTCCTCCGCGGGCAGGTCGTCGTCACTAACCGGTTCAGTCATCTGTCACCTCCGCTGCCTCGCCAGCCGGCCGCACGGTGCCGTCGTGTACCTGAAAGCGTAGCGCCGACGGGAAATCGGGGACATCCGCCCCGACGGCGGCCGTGATGAGCACCTGCTCTGCGTCGGCCACAGCTCCGGCTAGGCGTTCCCGGCGGGTGGCGTCGAGTTCTGAGAAGACGTCGTCGAGGACCAGGACGGGCTCGATGCCGTCGGCGCGGACCAGGGCGAAACCACCTAGCTTCAGCGCCAGCGCGAGGGACCACGATTCCCCGTGGGAGGCGTACCCCTTGGCCGGTAGGGAGCCGATGGACAAGGTGACGTCGTCGCGCTGCGGCCCGACGAGGGTGACCCCGCGGGCGATCTCGTCGCGCCGCCGCTGCGCCATGGCCTCCAGCAGTCGCGCCTCAAGGGTGCCGCGGACGGCGTCGACGGGGATGCCGGACAGGTCAAGGGAGGTCTTGTACTGCGCCGAGATCTGGTTGTTCACCGGGGCGATGGTCTCGTAGGCCGCGGCAGCGTGCGGCAGAACGTCGGCTAAGGTGTCGAGGCGGGCGTGCAGCAGTTCGGCGCCGATCCGCGCGAGTGCCTCATTCCAGGCCTGTAGTGTTGTCTCTTCCTCGGTCGCCGCCTGCCGCATCGACTTCCCGGACATCGCCTTGAGCAGTGAATTGCGCTGCCGCAGGACCTTCTCCAGGTCGGCACGCACTCCGGCCATGCGCGGCCAGCGAGTGGTGACGAGGGTGTCCAGCCAGGCCCGGCGGTCCGATGGATCACCGCGCACGATGGCCAGGTCTATGGGCGAGAAGACGACGGTGCGCAGCGCCCCGATGAGATCACGAGGGCGCGCCAGGGGAGCCCGGTTGAGGCGCGCGACATTGCTGCGGCCGTTGGTTACCTCAAGTTCGAGCGTGATGAGACGCTCGTCGCCACGAGAGGCCTGCACCCTGGCTCGCAGGATCGCGGACTCAGCGCCGGCGCGGATCAGAGGTGCGGTGGCGGAGACACGGTGAGACGACATTGTCGAGAGGTATTCGACGGCCTCCACCAAGTTGGTCTTACCCTGCCCGTTTGATCCGACGAACACATTCACGCCGGCGACGAGATTCAGCTCAGCGGCACTGTAGTTGCGGAAGTCGGTGACTGACAGGTGAGTGACGAACATCGTCTTCAAATCCTACGGGCAGATCTCACCGGAAGAAGCTAGCCACCCGTTGACACTCGTAGCGCCGCATGAAAAAGGGAGGGAGCAACCGCTCCCTCCCGAACATTGGACCTCAGCTCACTGCTGTGGCGGCTGACCCTGCTGAGGTGGGTAAGACTGCTGGGGCTGCTCCTGCTTGTTGTTTTGCATAAAACCAAGCACCACGAGAATGATTCCTATAATTCCCAGGATTATCCCGAACCAAGGTTGCATTCCCTCGACAAAAAACAATAGCTTGAACTGGAGGTTGAAAATCGGCAGAATCAGTGATCCGAAGCCGAGAAGGATGAGAAGGCCTCCAAGGGAGATCATGTGTCTTTTCCTTTCGTATGCCTGAACACCAGGCTAAGCGATCACGAAGCCAAGCGCCACAGGGGGTGTGTCGGCCATTGGTTCAAGCCAGATATGCCAGGCGGAAAAGAAGATCTTTAAATTATTTATTCCTGCAATATCAGCTGGGCAGGCGCATGAGCATAATGACGTGACGATAATCGAACAGCTGATCACCGTCGATCGTCGCCAGGCCCGTGATGAGGCACGGCTTGCCAGGAGCGGTGAAGGAGAAGTGCGCGTAGGGAGCATCGAGAGCCCCGAGGGCGTCGAGCAGGTAGTGCGGGTTGAACCCGGCAGCCTCAATGGACTTCTCCTCGCCGGTGACCTCAACCTGCGCCTCGATAGCCTCGGACGCGTGCGCCTGGTCGCCGGTAGCGGCCTCAAGGGCAATGTGGTCGTCCTCGATGATCATCCGCAACGGTGTGTTGCGCTCCGCGACAAGCGAGACGCGCTTGACAGCAGCCAGCAGGTCGGCGGTGGGGACACGCACGGTCACAGTGCCGACGACATCCATCAAGTGACGGACCTTCGGGAAGGCCTGGTTCAGCAGCCGGGTAGTGGCCTCCCGCCGTCCCCTCGTACCCTCGCCAATAAAACCGACCAGACCCTCACCCTCGGACTCTGTGGTCGACAGCGACACCGTCACCGTCTTGCCGGAGGTCAGCGACTTCGCGGTATCGGCCAATACACGTCCCGGTACGAGCACGGCACCCTCGATGTCCGGTGACGACGGCTGCCAGGTGAGCTCTTTTAGGGCCATCCGGTAGCGATCGGTGGCCAGCAGCGAGAGCTGGTCGCCGTTGATTTCCACCCGAACGCCGGTGAAGACGTTGAGCAGCTCGTCGCGCCCGGCGGCGATCACCACCTGGCTGACAGACTTCTCGAAGACGGAGGCGTCGACGAGACCGGTCTGGGTCGGCATCTCAGGAAGCGTCGGGTATTCGTCGACGGGCAGGGTCTGGAGGCTGAACCGTGCGGAACCACACGTCAGCTCGACCTGGGAGTGGTCGGCGGTCATGTCGACAGGCTTGTTGGGCAGGGAACGCGCGATCTCATTGAGCAGGCGCCCCGACACCAGCACCGTCCCCTCGTCGGTGACCTCGGCCGGCATCGTCACCTGCGCCGACGTGGTGGAGTCGAAGCTAGAGAGTGTCACCTCATCGCCGGAGGCGTTCATCAGCAGCCCCGCGAGGATCGGGGCCGTGGGACGATTCGGCAAGCTGCGAGCCACCCAGGCAACGGCGTCGGCCAATGCGTCGCGCTCCACTCGAATCTTCACATCGTCCCCTTCAGTATTTGACACCAGCCACCACGGCGTGGTTTCCCGTCAGCATACCGGTAGAAACCCGGATCAACATGGATTCACAGGTCCCAGTTCAGTCAGCCTGCCGGACGGCTTCATCCTGCCAGTGGATGCGGTCCGGCCGCGTCAGCCGTTTGGTCCTGGCGTGACCGGAGGTCTTCCACACTTCCACCGGTGTGACTTTGATGGTTTTTCTGTAATTACATCCTCATACTCGTAGTAACGCCTGTGGAAGCTGTGGAAAACTGTTGAAACACCTTGTCAGAGCACTATTCTGGGTGTGGATAGGGTGTGGATTACTCGAAAACTACACGGGGAGGATCTGTGGGTTACTTTCCACCTGCTCCCTGTCCACCGCGGTGTCCACCACGAACTAAACAGATGTGTGGATAACTCATGGGAGGCTGCATCCATTCGACGGATGTCTTGCGCCTGCTGTTCACCGCCTGCCGTGCGGGCAGCATCCGGCGCCCCCAGGCATGGGGTCGCTGCGGGGCTGAGGATCTGCTTAGTTCTGCTTGATGCGGTTGGTGAGCTCGGTCACCTGATCGAAGAGCTGGCGGTCTTCGCCCATCTTCGTGTCGATCTTCTTCACTGAGTGCATGACGGTGGTGTGGTCGCGGCCCCCGAAGCGGGAGCCGATCTTCGGCAGTGACAGATCGGTCAGCTCCCGGCATAGATACATGGCGATCTGCCGGGCCCGGGCCAGGGCGGCGACCCGGCTGGCGCCCGTCAACTCGTCGGCTGAGATGCCAAAGTAGTCACAGGTTGCGGAGATGATCGAGTCGGCGTCGACGTGGATGTCGTTGCCGTCGGGCATCAGATCCCGCAACACCCGTTCTGTCAGCTCGAGGGTGATCTCCTGTTGGTTGAGACTGGCCAGGGCAGCGACGCGGGTCAGGGCGCCCTCGATCTCGCGGATATTGGTGGTGATGTGGGACGCGATGTGCTCCAGCACCTCCGTACCGGCGGTCAGCCGCTGTGATGCCGCCTTCTTCCGGAGGATGGCGATGCGTGTTTCCAGGTCGGGGGGCTGGATGTCGGTCATCAGGCCCCACTCGAAACGGGATCGAAGACGCGGTTCGAGCGCCTCCAATAGTCGTGGGGGACGGTCGGAGGACATCACGATCTGCTTCTGTGCGTTGTGGAGTGTGTTGAACGTGTGGAAGAACTCCTCCTGCGTCTGGATTTTCGCCTCCAGGAACTGGATGTCGTCGACCAGCAGTACGTCCACGTCGCGGTAGGCCCGCCGGAACTCGGCCGTCCGGTTGTCCGAGATGGCGTTGATGAAGTCGTTGGTGAGCTCCTCGGTAGACACGTAACGCACACGTAGGTTCTCGTAATAGCTGCGGACGTAGTGCCCGATCGCATGGAGCAGATGCGTTTTCCCCAACCCGGACGGCCCATAGATCATCAGCGGGTTATAGGACTTGCCGGGCTGCTCTGCGACGGCAGCTGCCGCGGCATGGGCGAAGCGGTTTGAGGATCCAGCGACGAAGGACTCAAACGTGTAACGGGGATTCAGTTTGAGGTCGGAGTTCGCGCTGGGAGGGCGGCGGTGCTGGACCTTCTCGTCGATGAGTTTCGGAGCGGGCGTGGCTTTCTGCTCGGGCGCCTCGACGTGCAACTCCGGGTCGATGACGAACGCCAGGTAGGTCCTGGTTCCTGTCACGGTGCTGAGTCTGGTTTCGATCTCGGTGCGTAGCTTGGTTTCGATGCGCTCGCGGGTGGTCTCGTCGGAGACGGCCAGCATCACGGTGTTGCTGTGCATCGCGAGAGGCTTGGTGCGGCGCAGCCAGGCCCGGGAGGAGATGGGGACTTCGCCAACGATCCGTTCCCACATGGCGTCCAGCTCGGGCACGGGGGGTACGGACACGGGCGACTCCTTCCTGACGAGGCACTCTGCCCAGGGCAGAACGGTATTCCACAGGGTTGTCCACAACAGGGTATAAGTCCCCCCACCCTGGACGGCGGCCGCCGAGCACTGTGGATAAGCCAGCCGCGTGGAACATGAAACTAGTGCTCCTGGAAGCCATCCGCAACACGGGAAACGCCCTTTTCGTGGACTACAATGATGTAATTTGCTGCGCCTGGGAGTGCGTCGTCACGGTTTGTGGAAATCCCACGCTGCGCGTATCGTTGGACAGCCGCTGCCGAAGGGAGCGGACCTTCCCCGGGACCCCTCGGGGCCCTTGAGTTGAAGATCACCTTACGGAGTCATCGCCATGAGCAAGCGCACCTTCCAGCCGAGCAACCGTCGTCGTAGCCGCACGCACGGTTTCCGTGCCCGCATGCGCACCCGCGCCGGTCGCGCCATCCTGAGTGCCCGCCGTCGCAAGGGTCGTGTGGAACTGTCTGCCTGACCCTGGTAGTGCTGCCCCGATCCCGCCGCCTGCGTCGTTCCGGTGACTTCACCGCGACGTTCCGGCAGGGTGTGCGGGCCGGCACCCCGAGTGTTGTGGTTCACGTAGCAGTGAGCACCCAGAATCCACCCGAGGAGACTCGGGTGGGTTTTGTTGTGTCCAAGGCAGTCGGGAATGCGGTGACCCGCAACCGGGTGAAACGCCGTCTGCGACATCTCGTCGGCGGTCTTCCTGTCCCGTTTGCCGCTGACGTGGTGGTGCGGGCCCTGCCATCCGCCGCCATGGAACCCGAGAGACTGTCCGGCGACCTCGAGTCCGCCTGGAAGCGAGCTTTCACGAGGGCGACGTGTTGAAATACCCGATGCTCTGGTTCATCCGGGCCTGGCGCAAGTTTATTTCCCCGCTGTATGGGGAGGTCTGCAAGTTTCATCCCAGCTGCTCCGCCTACGGCGAGCGCGCGGTCGAGTTTCACGGTGGGATCAAGGGGGCTTTCCTGATCGTGCACCGCATCGCGCGCTGCCATCCATGGTCGGCAGGTGGAGTCGAATATGTTCCCGGGACTCCCGAGGCCGCCACATGGGCCGAGGAAGTCCGACGAGACGAGGCCCGGGTGTTCTCCGGGCAGAAGGTGTCCTAGATGATCGACCTCATGGTGCCGCTGTCCATCTGGGACAGCATCTATGGAATGCTCTCCGCGATGATGCAGCCCCTGTACTGGGCCATCTCCGGACTGCTGGTGCTGTTCCATTGGCTCTGGAGCCCGCTGTTCGGGCCAGACTCCGGGATCTCATGGGCGTTGTCCATCGTCTGCCTGACCTTGATGGTGCGGACCCTGATGGTCCCGTTGTTCGTCAAGCAGATCAATTCCTCGCGGGCTCTACAACTGCTGCAGCCTAAGATCCAGGATCTGCGGAAGAAGTACGGCGCAGACCAGCAGCGCCTCGCACAAGAGATGCAGCGGCTCTATGCGGAGGAGGGGGTCAACCCGACGGCCTCCTGTCTCCCAATGCTGCTGCAGGCGCCGGTCTTCCTGTCCCTGTACCGGGTGTTGCAGGGCGTCGCGGACCATCAGGTGCGGGGCTACTGGTTCCACGTCAACCCGGATCTCGTGACGTCGCTGCAGGAGGCGAGCCTTTCCGGTGCGAGGCTGTCGGGCCGCATTTTCCCTATGGACAGTTTTGGTCCCACCCAGCTGCTGGGCGTCGTCCTGATCGCCCTACTGGTGACCACGCTATTCCTGACGCAGCTTCAGCTGATGCGCAAGAACATGCCGCCGGAGGCGTTGACCGGTCCCATGGCACAGACGCAGAAGATGATGCTCTACTTCTTCCCGATCATGTATGCGGCCTCGTCGGCGGTGCTTCCGATCGGTGTGCTCATCTACTGGACGGTCAGCAACTTCTGGACGATGGCTCAGCAGGGAATCCTCATCCGCAACAATCCAACACCCAACACGCCCGCCTACATCGATTGGGAGGAGCGGATGCGTGCCCAGGGCAAAAACCCGAAGGCCATCATGGAGGCGCGGAACGCGAAACGCCGCAAGAACAGGCGGCCTGCTATGGCGGTTGCCCAGCCGGAGGCCGACGAGAACGGACGCCGTCGCGTCGTGCGCCAGCAGGTCAGCCGCACGACCTTGAAAACCGACAGCTCGAACGGGTCGGGAGGGCAGAGCCAGGTGCGTCGCCAGCCCCGCAACACCAGTCGGTCTGTTCGTAAGAAGAAGTGAATCCGGTCCCTGCGGGGGCGATCCGATCGGAGTGACATGAGTGAGAAGACCGACAACGAGACCCTCCTCGCCGAGGGCGACCTGGTGGCTGACTATCTCGAAGAGCTGCTGGACATCGCAGATCTCGACGGTGATATCGAGAACTCCGTCAGCAACAAGCGTGCTTACATCGTCATCGACACCGAGGACGACCGCCTGGTCGGCAAGGACGGCCAGGTGCTCGACGCACTGCAGGAGCTGTCCCGCCTGGTCGTGATGACCGAGACGGGACATCGCTCCCGGCTCACCCTGGACATCGGCGGTTTCCGGGAGCGGCGGCGTCTTGAGCTGGTGGCGCTCGCGAAGGACGCGGTCGCGGAGGTGCTGGAGAATGGCGAGCCCGTCAGAATGGCACCGCTGAATGCCTACGAGCGCAAGATCATCCATGACGAGGTGGCCGCGGCTGGCCTGACCAGCGAGTCGGAGGGCGAGCCTCCCTTCCGCCGCGTGGTGGTCTCCAAACCCTGACGAGCGATCTCGGTAGCAAAGCAGAAGAGCGGATACCGATCTATATGCAGGAGACAGAGGATCAGGGCGCTGCCGAACAGGTCGCACGGGATGCCCTGAGGAGGAGATTCCCGCAAGGGGCTGACAGGCTGGAGGCCTACGCCGGAATTCTGCGTAACCGCGGCATTGAATGGGGCCTGTTGGGGCCGCGCGAGGCGGACAAAGTCTGGAGTCGCCATATCTCCAACTCCCTAGCCCTGGTCGATGTCCTGGGGCAGGGAGTGGACGCGGCGGATATCGGTTCCGGCGCTGGTCTTCCCGGAATTCCGCTGGCGCTGTGCCGCCCTGATCTTAGGGTGGTCTTGCTGGAGCCTTTGCTACGGCGCTTCAACTTCCTGAATATCGCTGTCGAGGAACTCGGTCTCGCAGACCAGGTGGAAGTGCAGCGGCTGCGCGCCGAAGACTGCGACGAGGTATTTGATGCGGTGATATGCCGTGCCGTGGCTCCTCTGGAGAAATTGCTGAAATGGACCACCCCGATGTTTTTCCCTGACGGTGAGCTACTCGCCTTGAAAGGGGCTGGTGCGGAGGAGGAGATCGCGAAAGCCGGTAAGCGCTTGAACGGATACCAGCTGACTGCCCAGGTGCTTCAGGTCCGTGCTGCTCCGGAGGTCGAGGGAACACGCGCCATACGAGTGATTAAATCAATTTAGCGACAAATCTCTTGAACGATTGGTGCTCTATCTCTGAGACAGATAGCCTTGTCAGATGGTATTTTGGCCGTCGTGTTAGCTGAGGCGTACCGTCCGTCTTCGGTGCCTCGTTTCCCGTGACTGAGTGTATTCACTGGGCCGGGCGTACCAAATCGAGCAGAGGCGTCATGATATCCGCTGGAAACGTTTTTCATTGACGAGGTATCCATATACGCAACCAAGAGGGTTATATTTACGGGTGATCTTCGGGGCAACAGAACTCCTCGTGGCGGTAGCTATAAATAAGAGCATCCAGGAGTGTGGGGTAGCGGATGGCTAAAGGTCGGCAAAGGAATTACCATTACCCCACATGGGGTACTACCATGGAGTCAGGAAGCTGATTACAACCGCAAGCAACCTTGGAGGCTTATCCATGGTGGTCTGCAAGGTAACAGAGCCCCTCGTTGCGAGGAGTCTTTTGTAGGCGCGAATAAGCCTCCAGGATTGATAGAGGGATTACCGGAACCGGACTGAAAGTCCTTCGTGAATAGTCTCCTTAGTAGTTCGTTCACGACTGCAAGCAACTCTAGAGGCTTATTCAGCAATGCTGCTGAGTCCCTGGCAACCCGCGCTTGACAAGGGGAGATGTCACGGATGGAGTAATTCATGAGTAACCCTCCTGACCCTGACGTAGAGACTCATTGCAAGTAATTTCCTCGCCAGTCTTATGTTGCACGAGGCCCTGGTAGCGGCTGATGTGATCGCGGCCGAGGACACCCTGCGCCTAGCGCCTAGCGGCTCTGCTGTGGCGCGGTGGCTGAGACGACGAGGGTGGCGTCCCCACTTCGAGGGCAACGAGGTTGCCCGGAGCATGGAGCTGAGATGTATCCACGGGGCGGCTTCATGTCGCGGCTTCGGCTCAGTTTGCCCGGAAAATTTCCATGTGACTCATCATCGTCTGCGGCTGACAAGGCATTTTGGGCTATTGCAAGTCGCCCGTATGGCATAAATTGCGAGAGTATTGCTGCTATGCATTAGCGGGTGCAAGGCAGCGGGTGTTTTCTCTGATCTCGTCGGTGACAGTCCTTCGTGCAATGCGGCAGCAGCAGGATCTGATCGTCGTTCCATCAGACTATTGCCAGCGTCGTGGGTGTACTCACACAATCCTGTTGAGAGAGTCGGCTGACATGGTGCACGTCAGGTGTTTTGGACTTTATTCATCATCGACACATGCCAATGTGCATCGTGGCTGTGGTTCACCGCGATGGTGTCTAGAGTGGCCTGCCTCGTCGTCATCCTCGTGGCGGAGGTCTCCAGGTTGTTGAGTTGAGTTCTCGATTTGGTGAGACACCGGTCAGGCTAGGGGATGAGAAGCATTGCCGCTGTCATGGGCAGTTGTGTGAGGTGGGCCGCATCGGAAGAGATGCTGGGGCCACACGCTGACGGCATAGTGATGCCGGTCCGCCGCCTCGGGATTACGCGGAAATCCTCGCTAGCAGAACCGTGAGTTATCTCTGCCAGACACCGACTGGCAAAGACGAGGATACTGGCTGGCGGGTAAGGGATAGCTTCATGCCACGTGCTGACCTGACCGGCAAGGCTTATTCATCGCCTCGGACAATCTGGCTCCGGCAAGGGGTTTCACTGTCTTCCCGGCTATCCGTGAATGAGCTTCAGCGTCGCTATATGGTGAGGATTTTTCTCTTTTAGATTCTTCGCCTGGGAGAGTAGCGGTGCGTTTCACGTGAAACGCAACCGCAGAGTCAAGCTTGCATGCCCCTGATGACTGCGCCGGACGTTCGTCAACGAGAGGTAGCCAGACCGGATGCTGTGCCAACGTGGCCGGGTGGAGGAAGCACTACCAGATTGTATCCGTACCGTGAGAGAGGTGACCGAAGCGAGGTGCTGCATCCGGAGCCGGAAGTCACCGGTGAATGATGACACGTGACCAGGTACCAGGGCGTTGCGGCGGATGGGTAGGGGATGGGTGCAGCGCAGGTTTTTTGGGGATCCTGGTTATTCACGAGGTTATGAGCGATTTGTCCAGGGAACGCATCGCAGTCACTGTCTGCTTGTAATCATCGATGCACCACCCGGTCGGCTGGCCAAAGGGCGCTTGGTTTGTTGCTTCATATCGTCAGGTTCTCCAGAGCTGCCATCGGTAAACTTCCGCGGCAAAGACGCCCACCGACGATGGTCAACATCATGGCTTCACGTTAGAGCAGGATTTTAGCCATGCGAGTCGGGTGATTCACAGTGGTGATGCGTGTCTTCGTCTTTGTGCCGGATGTTCTCTCTGGCGTGCCTTGCTCGTGGTGTGGGTATGACCTTCATCATTTCGCCTGGTTTCCTCGTCGCAGCATCTGTTCCGGACCTGCCTCTTACTGCTACTGACGAACTTTTGCATGCCATCAGAGCCGGCCCAGCCACAACGAAGATCCTCGGGAAATCGTCGACAGCGACCTTGGAGAGTATTTATATGTATATTGCTTTATCGGTACAACTTGAAGACGATCTGACTACTGTGTTGCATGTTTCTCGGAGGCTCTTGCACGTCGTGCAGATCAGCTGTCTGATGTGGAGTGGGGCGGAGGGCGTTTCACGTGAAACGACCGATCAATGGACTTACCCCCACCATTGCGGCTGCGCTCCTGACGTAGAGAAAACGCGTCAGTACATAGCGGTGTGTGGACTGGTGGATCGTAGCAGGATAGAGATTCGCTGATGGATGGGCACACGTTGCGGCTAGCCCTGGAGTCGTGTATCGGAGGCTCGTCAGCGAGGGCTGGTTCCAGAGTGGATGTTTCGCGAGGTAGTTGAGTCACGCAACACTAGGGGTGCCGCAGGCGAGGAGGTGACCGTATCCGGGGCCGGAAGCACCCGACGGGACACCCGATGCCATGTTTACTGTGTTTTCTTACGTCTTGCATGATGCTAGTAACCGCCTGCTTGATGCGTCATCCCCGCGGAGGGGAGAACCGCTGAGAAGGGACTTCCCACACATGCTGGTGTGTTCCCAGTCGGGTTCAATGCTTGTGTCCGTGGGAAGGTGTATAGGCCGTCGTAGAGGATTGTTTTTGGTGGTGTGCCTCAACACCTGCTTCGAGCCATGGCTGGGCTCTGAAATCCCTGGACCCCTCATACCATGAGGGGCTGACCTTGTCTTGACCGAGGAAACCTACCTGGTGAACGGAGAGAGCGCGTAGTGAGACCAGGAAGGAAAGCTGGTGTCGTGTGGCGTTAGTTCGCCGGTGTCTATTGGCTCTGGATGCGGCGCTCGCTTCGTTCACTTTGCTCGCGGTACGCCCCGGTAGCGTTTCGCTCGGTTGTCTTGGCGCAGCATCCACCCCGGAGCCGACTTACTGGGGAACCTCCCGACACACGGCATAAGGCTCTTCAAGGTCCGGAACCAGCCCCAGCCACGGTAGACGACGATGGCCTCCAGACCTCTAAAAGATAAATAGTTTTGCCTACTTACCTATATATGGCTTGAGGCAGATAGGAATTTAGAAATAACTCCGATGCCGTGGTGTTGTGATACGAGCCGCTCCAGAATCCGCTCTGACAAGGCATGATAAGAGCGCTGTGCTGTACGCTGACCATCGCAATGAAATCGTCAATGGCTGGGCTGCACTGATCCGGGTTGGCATACCCAAGAGAGCCCGAGTCATAGGTAAGGTGGCCATCACGGTGGACTAGCTTCCAGAGAGTGCCTCGTCACGGAGCTTCTACTTCTGTGTCACGTGGTCGAATTCAATCAGAATCAGCCGATAGGACTAGTGCTCCTGCTGGGCTTCCGCCCGGTTTCAGGACTTCGGAAGAGCTGCAGGGAGACTCCAGAAAGCCCGGGTCCCCTTATTACCGCCAAATTCACTCGTCAGGTCTGAGGTGGGAGCTGCCATGCGAACACTACCTTGCTACACCCATGACGATGCCTTGAGCTTGGCAGGTGCGATCGAAGGGGTCGCACGGACCTACTGAGGGGGTTTAGCTGACGTGGCACCCAGGCCCCTGGTGGGGGGTAGGGAGCGGCGCATGATTCAGCGTATTTTCACGGCGAAATCGACGGACGTGGTGGACGTTGCTTGCCCACCACCCGCCTATGAGCGGGATCTGAAGCTCGTGAAGAGCTTAAGTACGACATGCACCATCATGCCGCCTTATCCTGCGGGCTATTGAGCGGCTGTATACGTTGCGTGCTTGTCGGCACAGATTCGGCCGTGGAATCGTCGGGCTGAGAGAATCCTTGCGGTAGAGAGTGTGAGGTGCTTGGAGACAGCGTTACGGGATCAAATGCCACCTTGCTTCTATCGTGACAGTGAGTGTGGGCGTCGCTTGCCCGTTGAGCGAGAGCTTCTTGGGTGTCTAGTGAGCAGGATGGGAGCGCGGCTGTTGATCGACCTCGTAGAGCTTCGAGTGGGTATCGTGTCATTTCCAAATCTCCAGCTCACCTCCGCCAGGTCTTTGTCTGTAGCGCCGCATGCCGGTATCACCCCTAGGCAATGGGCCTACTCGCTGCCGTTTCACGTGAAACGGCAGCGAAACTCTCGATGATGGCCGGGGGAATTCCTGAGCGGCTGGCTTCGTCAGGTGCTTTACCGTAAAACATGGCGGCTGTCTGCTGGGGCTGTGGCATATGCGAATTCCACGGATCCCGTACTCTAAACCCAAGGTGCTCAGCGGATAATCCAGAATCAAAGGGCTGAAAGATAAAGATTGCCGGGTAGCGGCAAGTCTTCAGGTGAGGCCAGGGGACGCGCTGCCCTGACCCAGCCGGTAGCCATACAAGCGGAGCTCAAAAGCTATGACGTGGGGGGATCCCGCTAATGAGAGTCTGATTGACTCGCAACATCCAGACATCATCCTGGTTATGTGGCCTTGCCGGACCGGACTGGCAGACCCCTCGACTTTGCCAGCACGGTATTGACGCTGCCTCACCACCACAGGTGGGACCTCTGAGAACTGGTTACAACTCCTTGCCTGACATACTGGAGTTCCAAGGCGACGCTGTGACCAATGCGCTGGAAATTTGGGAAGGGGCACCCGGCATGCAGTCGCCTGAGGGCTGGGCAGCACCGTGGACCCCTGCGGCCCTATCGTGCAGAGCACTCAAGAAGATCAGGGAACCCATGCGGGGAGAGCAGCATCGCCGAGAACGAAGACTATCTTGTATGGTCCGTGATGCATTTGTGCTCGATCTGAGTTACCTCTATTTGCTGGCTTTGCGCTTGGTAGCTGTACACCGCTCCGTTTCACGTGAAACGGGGTTATTCCTTCTTAAGCTCATCAGTCAGGACCACCCGAATGCGCCCGGCTGCGGTGATGCGGCGGGAAGAATCCTCTACGAGCCTGGTATCGACGGTGATCCGGGGTCTGGGGGCTTTCCTTGAACGAAGTCAAACGGTGCACTGGAGGCTGGAGAACATCGGTGAAATGACAGGAACCGACGCTAGTAGGGTGGGCGAAGCCTCTGGACGCTGGTTACAGTCAACTTCATGCCGGAGAATCGGTCCCGACAGATGCTGTTCGAGTAATCGAGCGCAAGGCAAACCAGATAGAGGTCAGCTGAACGTCAGCGGATCCTTGTGCCGCGCCTCATACATTCGCCGGATATCTTCAGCTATGGGGGCGGGCCCCGCCGATGTAGGTGTGTTGCAGGCCGTGTTCCGTCACGGCGGCAACTCGGGCAAGCGATACACGCTCCGGTTCGCGTCGACAATGAACAGTACAGTGCCGAGCTTGGTGCTACCCGATTCCATTGAGGGACCTCTTAATAACCATGATGCTGGTGGAAGCACTGCTGGGTGAGTGGGTGCTGTGAGCTCCCGACCAGCGCTCTACTCATGCCTGCTGCTGGATCTTCTGGGAAAACTGTTCTTTGGTGCAGTTGAAGTCTCCCGGGAGCTGCTAATACGCGACTTCCTCAGGGGAGGTGGCTCAGTGAAGGTTCTCCAGAAGCGCATCACGCAGCAGAGCATCATCGTCGATGCCACGGACAATAGCTGGCCTTGACTACTGTGGGGTAGAAACGACAGATACTCAGTCGGCAAGTGCTCTAATTCATCCTGGCTGGTGGCGGTCATCATCGATCTGTAGGTCCTGTACTGTTCGGATCCGCCTTGATCAGGTGTCTACGTAGTCCGTGGTTGCTGTCTTTGCTAATGACTTCCCGGGCCTACGACTCTAGCGCTGTGTGGCGTTAGTTCATGGGTGTTTTCGATCCTGGATGCGGCGTCTCGCTTCGCTCACCTTGCTCACAGCACGTCTAGTAGCAGTTTCACTCGGTCATCTTGGCACAGCATCCGCCCCAGGGTTGCCTCCTACTAACGAACTCCCGGTACACGACTAGCAAGGCTGTCTGCGTTTCACGTGAAACGCAGACAGCCACAACGGGTTAGAAAAGTCCCCTCCATCGAAAGGAAATGGATGCCTCGACTTGATGCCGAAGGACTGATCGGAGCTCCTAGGAGCGAATAGCTTCTAGTTCCGCCGTGGGAGCCTCATGTATGGGCGTGTGTATTGACCGGTGCCCGAAGCATGGATG
Organism: Arachnia rubra; assembly: GCF_019973735.1. Lineage (NCBI taxonomy): Bacteria > Bacillati > Actinomycetota > Actinomycetes > Propionibacteriales > Propionibacteriaceae > Arachnia > Arachnia rubra. The sequence goes on along the minus strand of NZ_AP024463.1, from coordinate 3,282,456 downwards.
GTAACTGGGCAACCGACCCCTCACGGGGAGACCTACAAATGCCTTCTTGTCTCGCTGCTGATGGCCAGCGACAGATGACCTTGAGGTGTGTATATCTACGACGTAGATAGTCTGCATCGCTGTCTGCGGGAGCAGTATGGTGCTGTGGTGCTTGCACCCGCAGAGGCCCCGGAGCTAAACCCCGCCTTGCCCACGGGGTGCCCATGACGTTTTGCCTGGCTGCCTTGGCATAGCATCCGCCCCGGAACGACCTCTCCCCGACATGCGACTGATGGCCAGGGTTAGGCCCATCTGTCAGTTCGTCTGGGAGAGCCAAGTTGGCTCGCATTGCCTATCCGCTGTCTTGGCTTCGGATCATCGTTGCTTGCATGCCTCTTCCCTTGCACCTTACCCATGGGGTTGAGCGTCGCTTCCCTCACATCCGTCGTTGGGGGCTTCTACGCAAAGCTGGTGGCTCACATAGCCCGTAGAAATACCCAGATACAGAGATATTTATATATCGCTATAACATTTAATAGGCTTGGTTACGACAGTCAAACCTCCAGCCACGGTTGCTGCCCAAAGAACCTGACCCCACCCTGGCCTGGCTGACTCGCTTTCTCATGGGCACTTGTTATGCATCGCGACCTCGTGGGTTTCGATGGTTTTGCTGGCTATCGCAAGGAGGTTACCGGAGCTGGTCAGAGCAGGGACGAACCAAGATCGCTCATGGTGTGGTCCCAGTTGTCCGGTGTAGCGGTGCCTAGCATCTCCTTATGCCTGCCCAGAGCCATCGGATGTTCTGCGCGTTCGGAAGCGGTCCCAGGTAATGGAATCGTCTGGGGATTCTTGAGCAGATGATACGAAGACCAGGTAAGAACTAGTCGACTCGTAGCATGCAGGCATCATCTGGTCTCGGGGTATCGCTGGCAGCGCCCCTTGCCGAGGTCAGGAGCACCTGCCAGTCGAGTGTCAGATTTACCCGAGTGCTTTTCTTCTCTCTGACGCCTCTGCTGGACGTCACCTCTCTCACAGCGTTCCGGGAGCACCTACCTTCGCTGAGCTTCTGCCAGCGGCACCTGTGTCGTGTGTGGAACTTAGCGAGAAGTAGTTCTGGAAGGGGTATTGCCAAGACAATCGAATGAAACTGGACTGGGTCGTGTCCTGGGTGAGGTGAACGATGCGAGGCACCACGCATCCGTGGCTGGAAAACCGGCGAAACGACGACCCGCTGCGCAAGATTACACGCAACGCCCATGCGTTCCGGCGGAATCTCTAAGTTGATATCAGGGTATAGAGATTCGTCGGTAAGACCATCTTGTCAGGATGAGTCTGCTGCCGCGAGGTGTGGTCCATATCTCACCGGCGTCGGGTGTCTGATAGGTGATGGTGATTGTTGATTCACAATGCCTTGGTTGGTCCCGGTCTCTTCGTGATTCCTTGTGAGAGCTACTGATGTTGCCGGGGATCTCCTGGCGGTAGACACAGCCAACCCCCACCAGACCCTTGCCGTGAAGTGCAATGCGCTGCGTCCGGCGGGGTGATCTGCGATGGATGAGTCCGGAGTTCTTTCACCTCACCCCCGCCCCTGCCGGCGGGATCCCGTACTTGCCTTGGTCACAGGATCGCAGGTACAAGGCTTTGTGGTACCAGTGCGTTTCACGTGAAACGCACTGGTACCAGTCTCGAGGTGTCGGCGACAACGTCATCCATTCGGATCTGCGCATTCTGTTTCACGTGAAACGCCGTTGAGTTTCAGTCCGCGTCATTGACTCAAGCTAAAGTTGGTGAGCATCAAAGGAGGAGGACTACATGGCCCTGTTCTTTCGCAAGCGCAAGCGTACTCCGAAACAAGACGCAGAAGTCGAGCCTTGGAAGGACCACGAGAGCGTTTCACGTGAAACGGCCATCCAGACCCCCATCGGACCGCGGCGCGCTTACTTTGATCGTGCCGATGACGACTGGGTGGCTGATGACGAGTATGGCGCTGAGTACGGGGACGAGACTCAGATGTCAGCGCTGCCGAGTCCGGAAGAACCCCGCATTTTCGTGGTCGCCAACCAAAAGGGCGGCGTCGGGAAGACGACCACGACCGTGAACATCGCTGCCGCCCTCGCCTTTGGCGGCCTCAACGTGCTTGTGATTGACATCGATCCACAGGGCAACGCATCCACTGCTCTCGGCGTCGAACATGACCCTGGAACCCCGGGAACCTACGAGGTACTGCTTCGTGGAGAACGGATCCAGGACCTCGCCGTCCAGTCTCCCCACACGCCGAATCTGCACGTCCTCCCCGCCACGATCGACCTTTCCACCGCGGAACTGGAACTCGTCAATGAGTCCGGCCGTGAGTCCAGAATGAAGAGGGCGCTGGCTCAATATATCGAGGAATCTGGGGTTGACTACGTCTTTTTCGACTGTCCCCCTTCGCTGGGGCTTCTCACGCTCAACGCTCTCGTTGCCTCTACCGAGATCATGGTGCCCATTCAATGCGAGTACTACGCTCTCGAGGGTGTCTCCCAGCTGATGCGTACTATCCAACGGGTCAAGGGAAACCTGAATGATCAACTACAGTTGACGACGGTGCTCCTGACGATGTTTGACAATCGCACGAACCTCTCCCATGAGGTAGCCACCGAGGTACGGTCGCATTTCAGGGAGGAAACGCTTGACGTGGAAATCCCACGTTCGGTGCGGATCGCTGAGGCCCCGTCCTATGGCCAGAGCGTCCTCACCTACTACCCCAAGTCTCCTGGCGCTGTCGCCTACCTCAAGGCCGCCGAAGAGATCGCCCGATCCATCGAGACTGAAGGAGCAGCCTGATGGCCAGAGCAAAACAGCACGTTGGTCTTGGAAAGGGCCTCGGGGATCTTTTCGCCCGGACCGACGAACCGGAAACCCAGAGCAAGCCTGCTGCTCCCTCCGAGCGGCTCCGGGATGGCTCCTACTTTGTGGAGCTGCCGCTGGAGCAGATCGTACCCAACCCCCGGCAGCCACGTCACGTCTTCGATGAGGATGATCTCAACGAATTGGCTGCCTCCATTAAAGAGTTCGGGGTGCTGCAGCCCGTCGTGGTGCGTGAGGTGGAGCCCGATCACTATGAGTTGATCATGGGCGAACGCCGGTTCCGCGCCTCCAAACTTGCGGACAAGGAGACGATTCCAGCTATTGTCCGTGGCACCGATGATGATGCCCTGCTGCGTGATGCGCTTCTGGAGAACCTTCACCGGGCCAACCTCAATCCCCTGGAGGAAGCCCTCGCGTACCAGCAGCTCCTGGGAGACTTCAACTGCACCAAAGAACAGCTCTCCCAGAAGATTCACCGTAGCCGGCCGCAGATCTCGAACACCCTCAGGCTCCTGAGCCTCCCCTCCACCGTGCAGACCAAGGTGGCTGCCGGTGTGCTTTCCGCCGGGCATGCACGAGCACTGCTGGGATTGACGAATCAGCGAGCGCAAGAGCTGCTTGCTGAGCGCGTTGTCGCCGAGGGGCTCTCAGTGCGCAGCACAGAGGAAATGGTCCGGCTCGGCAACGTCCCAACGGACGAGGAACCGACGCAGCGTGTCCGGCGGTTGCCCTCAGAACGTGAAGCCGCGGTCGCGGCTGTGCTCTCCGACCATTTTGATACCCGGGTGAAGGTTGCCATCGGTAAGAACAAGGGCAAGATCACCATCGAGTTTGCCTCTGCCGACGACTTGGACCGGATCATGGCTGTGATTGACGGGCGCACCGTCGAGCCATGACAGCGTAGACGACGCGCTAAACGATGTAGCTCTTAGCAGTTATGTCGATAAAGCGGGTTTTTAAGAGCTGAGGTTGACTCCCGTGCTTCTGACAAGGGATTTTGCCTGAGAGGCAAAATGAGCGCAGCCATCCCAAGGACGAGGAAAAGGTAGGCCCCTCCCTAGGAGCTGGACTGGGGTCTTGGTCCTCCCAGGTCATTCTCCCGCCGTCGGTTCTCCCTGCCTCGGACGCGGCTTAGTGGCTGCGCAGCCGTGCACGCTCGACCAGGCGTGCGAACACCTCACCCAGGTCGAGGTCCGCCGCCTCGAACGCCAGCGGCACCAGCGAGGTGTCCGTCAGTCCCGGGGCCACATTGCTCTCCAGGAACACCGGAACCCCGTCGCGCACGATCATGTCCACGCGGGAAATGTCCCGGTGTCCCAGGACCTCATGCGTCTGGACCGCGAGCCGGCCAGCGGCTTCGAGCAGCTCGTCGGGCAGGTCCCCTGGGGTGACGAAACGGGTTGCTCCCGCGGTGTAACGGGCCTCGTAGTCGTAGACGTTCGACGTGGGCCTGATCTCGACGGGCGGCAACGCACGCGACCCAGTCTCGTCGTCGATGACGGTGACGGCCAGCTCCGTCCCCGTGATGAACTCCTCGATCACCGCCATCTTCCCGTATGCGAAGGTACCGACGAGAGCCGACGGCAGCTCATCGGCCGAGTCCACTTTCGTGGCCCCCAGCGCCGACCCGGACCGGGCGGGCTTGACCATCAACGGGAAACCGAGCCGGTCCCCGATCGCCGACATGATCGCCTGGGCTCCGAGCTCCCGGAAGATGTCGTCGGGCAGCGCCACCTGCCGCGGGGTCGCCAGCCCGGCGGATTTGACCAGACGTGTCGCGACCGACTTGTCGAAGGTGCGCCGGGAACTCGCCCCGTCGCTGCCGACGAAAGGCACCCCAAGTGTCCACAGGGCCTCCCGCAACGCGCCGTCCTCACCCAGCCCGCCGTGCAGCACCGGCACGGCGACGGGGTCGGCGGCGTCCAGCAGCTGGGAGACGAGCTCGGCGTTCACGTCGACCTCCTCCACACCGAGGCCCTGCTTCCGGAGTGCCGCCGCCAGGCGCTTCCCGGAGCGTAGCGACACCTCGCGCTCGTGGCTCAGGCCCCCGGCGATCACGAATACAGTCATGGGATCAGTCTCTCATGGTGGTTGCGAACAGCGGCCGGCCGCCGTTCATCGTTCCCGTCCGCTGGCAGCTGGGTCATGTCAGGTCCGGGCCGGGTCCGGTGGTTGGGTTGGTGTGCGATGGAGTGTGCATGCCGAAGGTCTTCAGGATCTCCAGCTCGCCCCGCACCACCTGGGCGAAGCGCTCCACCCCCATCGCGATCCGGTCTGGTGGTGGGAAACAGTAGGACAGCCGCACGTTACGTGAGCCCTGTCCGTCAGCGAAGAACGCAGGACCGGGTACGAAGGCCACCCGGGCGTTCACCCCACGTGGCAGCATCGCGGACGCGTCGAGGCCCTCCGGCAGCGTTACCCACACGAAGAAACCACCTGCGGGACGAGTCCAGGAGCAGCCCTCTGGCATCTCGCGCTCCAGCGTTGCGAGCATCGTGTCACGGCGTACCCGGTACATGTCGCGGAAAACCCTGATCTGGCCGCGCCAGTCGGAGTTCTCCAGGTAGTCGCTGATGGCGAACTGCGAGAACACCGGTGGGCACAGCGTCGCCGACTCCTGGGCCAGCACCAGCTTCTCCCGCACCCCGTGCGGGGCGCACACCCAGCCCACGCGGAAACCCGGTGCGAAGGTCTTGGAGAAGGACCCCAGGTAGATGACGCTGGGGTCGAGGGAACGCATCGCCGGAAGCGGGTCGGCGTCCAGGGTCAGCAGGCCGTACGGATTGTCCTCCACCACCAGCACCCCGGCGTCGGCGCAGCACTCAATGATCCGGCGCCTGCGTTCCACGGGTTGCGTGACCCCCGACGGATTGTTGAAGTTCGGGATCGTATACAGGAATTTGATGCGCTTCCCCTGCTCACGGAGCCTGCTGGCGGTCTCGGTGATGGCCTCGGGGATCAGGCCGTCGCCGTCGCAGGCGACGTGCACCACCTCGGCCTGATAGCTCTGGAATGTACCGAGCGCTCCCACATATGACGGCGACTCTGCCAGGATCACGTCTCCTGGGTCGCAGAAGATGCGCGTGACCAGGTCGAGGGCCTGCTGGGAGCCCGCGGTGATCGTGATGTCGTCGGGGTCTGCGACGCTGCTCTCCTCCGCCATCACCTCGCAGATCTGCTCCCGGATCCGCGGTTCTCCCTGCCCGGAGCCGTACTGCATCACCTGCATGCCGTGGTCGCGGATCATGCGGGCGATGTGGTCGCTGATCTCATCCAGTGGCAGGTCCTTGATATTCGGCATCCCGCCGGCCAGCGAGACGATCTCCGGACGGTTGGCCACCGCGAACAGCGCCCGTACCGCCGACACCCTCAGACCCTGGGCGCGAGCCGAATAGTGCTCGACGAACGGATCGAGGCGGGTGTCGTGGCGCATGGAGTTCATCCGGCATAGGCTAGCTGGAACACAGGCACTGCGGATAGCCGCGGCCGCCGTCTGTGAAATCTGTGAGACGGGTGCAGCAGGGTCACTGCTTCTTGACCGTCGCGTAGACGGTGTCGATCAGCCCGGCGAGCGACTCGTTGTCCTGGTTACTCAAGCCCATGACCATGATGGCGGTCGAGTCGAGGACGCGGGCGCACACCGGGTTCTTCGAGTCCACGAAGATGCCACATGATGCATCGTGGACCTGGGAGATGTCGGAGATGCCGACCTCCCCCAGATAGGAGTCCAGGTTCGAGGCCGGCCCTGGCCGCTGGAACAGCAGCACGAATTTGGTGTTGCCATCGGAGTAGGTCGCCCGGATGATGGAACTTTTGCCGTCGGGTGCCGGGGACTCCTTGGCCTCGCCGGCCACGAAGTCGCCCACCTGCACCGGGAGCTTCAGCTCCCATGTCGGTGATGCCTCTGGGCTTGGTTTGCCCAGTGTCAGGCCTATCCAGCCTGCGACCACCAGCAGGACGACCGCCGCGATCACGCCCGCGACCTTCACGAACCTGGGGATGGGTGGCGGCTGGTGATGTGGCTGGGTGGCCGGCGTCTCGTCTGTGCTGTGTTCGTCGTCCTCGCCGTCCCCGGCCTCATCCCTCGGGACGTTGCGCCACCCAGCGGGTTCTTCGTCCGGTGAGAATGGCGAGGCGGCGGACCTGCGGGGAATCGGGGCCGTTATGCGCCTGAAGACAGTGGTCTTGTCCGGGCTCTCCGGGCTGACGGCGCTGCGCCGCGGTCCTGTGAACCTGGGAGGTGTCGGGACGCTCTCCGCCGTCCGCCTCGGAGCCGGGAACTCCGGCTCCAGAGGCGACTCGGGGCTGCTCGCACTACGGCGAGGGGGCACCTCGCCATAACGCGGGGAATGACCGGCCATCAGGCGAGCTCGTCGATGACCTTCTTGAGCGCGTTCTTCGACTTGCCTCCCACCAGGGATTTCTCTACTCGTCCGGCTTTGTAGAACTCCAGGGTGGGCAGGCTGAGGATGCCCTGCTGTGCAGCGAAACTGGCATAGATGGAGGTGTCCAGTTTCGTGAATTTCACGCGGCCCTCATACTCACGGGCCAGCTCCTCGAGGATCGGTGCCAATTGCTTACATGGGGCGCACCAATCGGCCCAGTAGTCCACCACCACTAGTTCCTGAGCCAGTAGCACCTCGTCGGCAAAGGTCGCCTCGGTCACATCGACAACGGCCATTTCACTCTCCTTGCTTTCCTGGCGAGTCTACGGTCACGCATCGCTCGCGGCCAGCCAGCGCTCAGCGTCAAGGGCCGCCTGGCATCCGGTGCCGGCGGCGGTGATGGCCTGGCGGTAGGTGTGGTCCACCAGGTCGCCGCAGGCGAACACGCCTGGCAGGTTCGTTGCCTGGGACCCGTCGGCGACCTTCACATAGCCCGCCTCGTCGAGGTCCACCTGCCCCTTGACCAGCGCGCTGCGCGGGTCGTGGCCGATGGCGACGAACACCCCGGCGACGTCCAACTGCCTCCTCTGGCCCGTGACGGTGTCGCGCAGGGTGAGGGACTCCACCCGGTTGTCGCCGTTCATGGACTCCACCACCGAGTTCCATGCGAAGTCTAGCTTCGGGTCCTTCTCCGCGCGGGCGGCCATTGCCTTCGACGCCCGCAGCTCGTCGCGGCGGTGGACGAGTGTGACGCTGGAGCCGAAACGGGTCAGGAAAGTGGCCTCCTCCACCGCCGAGTCGCCGCCGCCGATCACCGCGATGGGCTTGTCACGGAAGAATGCGCCGTCGCAGGTCGCGCACCAGGACACGCCACGTCCCGAGAGGCGCTCCTCCCCGTCGACGCCCAGCTTGCGGTAGCCCGACCCCATGGCCAGGATCACGGCCTTCGCCTCCCAGACCTTGCCCGCGGAGTCGGTGACGTGCTTGACCCTGCCGGTCAGGTCGACGGCCTCAGCGTCGTCGGTGATCAGCGTGGCGCCGAACTTCTCAGCCTGGGAACGCATCTTGCCCATCAGGTCCGGTCCCATCACGCCATCGGGGAAGCCGGGGAAATTCTCCACCTCGGTGGTGTTCATCAGCGCGCCACCGCCGTCGAGGGCGCCCTCGAAGACGATGGGGTTCAGCGCGGCACGGGCCGCGTAGATGGCGGCGGTGTAGCCGGCTGGGCCGGAGCCGATGATGATCAGTTCGTGGACGGTCATGGTTCCCCTCAAATCAGTCGTGCCGCTCTAGTCTAGGTGAGGTGGCCCGGCCACATCGATGGTTCGAAGGGCATGTCAGCGGCGCATTTGGCAGTGAACCACGATCGGGTCTGGTGCGGTTTCGCGACGAAGTCCTAATATTGGTCGCCAAAGACTCAGGAAGGATCCGCGTGCCGAAGATCGCAGCCCCTACCGTTGCTCAGCATCGCGCAATGGTTCAGCGCCGACTGATTGATGCCGCTGAGGAGATCATGCGCTCCGGCGAACCCCAGAGGCTGACAGCTGGCGCTGTCACCTCCGCAGCTGGGATCGCGCGCAACAGCATTTATCGCTATGTCGATTCTGTGGATGACTTACGTGGGCTCGTGCTGGCCCGTCATCTGCCAGCCTGGATCGACGCCGTCGCCGCCGAGCTGGAGGCCGTCGACGACCCCGCGGAGCGTATCGTCGTGTGGGTGCGCGCCAATCTTCAGCAGGCCGCCCGGACCGGGCATGGCTGGCTGATGGGGCTCAGCCGATCCATCGCGCCGTCGCCCGCCACGGCGAAGGTGATGGACGACTCACATGCGGTGATGCGTGACGCGATCGCCCAGGCCTGGGCGGCCCTCGTCAAGGACCCCACGCAGCTGCGGATCGCCGCCGGACTGACCCGCGGTCTCCTGGAGGCTGGTTTCCGCCAGCTCGACACGGGGATGCCTGTCGACGTGGTCGTCGACTTGGGCGAGAAAGCGGCCCGGGGCCTCGTCGCAGGAATCACCGGCGGGGATCGTTGACCTCGCAGATCGCTGCCACTTGGCGGATGGCACTGTCCGTCAGCGTGGCGACGGGAGCCTACGGGGTGTCCTTCGGTGCGCTCGCGGTCGCGGCCGGGCTCGACGTCTGGCAGACAATGGTGCTGAGCCTGCTGATGTACACGGGAGGATCGCAGTTCGCCTTCGTCGGAGCGCTCGCCGGCGGTGGGCTGCCCGCCGCCGGAGCGGCCGTGCTCGTCGGGCTGCGGAATGCCGTCTACGTGATGCAGGTGAACTCCTGGTTCCATCCCCGGCTCGCCCAGCGGATCCTGATGGCGCACGTCACCACCGACGAGTCGGCGGCGGTGGCTGCCGCCCAGCCGGACCAGCGGCTGCGGAAGCTGGGTTTCTGGGCCACCGGGGTCGGGGTGTTCACGCTGTGGAACGTGATGACGCTCGCCGGGGCGCTGCTGGGCAACCTCATGGGCGATCCGAAGGCCTGGGGACTCGACGGTGCCGCCATCGCCGCGTTCTGTGGGCTGCTGTGGCCGCGCCTGGTCGCGCGTGACGCGGTCGCAACCGCCGTCGTCGCAGCCGTCGTGACGGTCGCCCTGGTGCCGGTGCTGCCGGCTGGGCTGCCGGTCCTGTCGGCGGTCGTGGTCGGTGGCGGGGCGGCCTGGCATCAGATCCGGCGCTCCGCCCGGGCCGAGGGGACGCGGTGATGTGGGGCTGGGTGCTGGTGGCGTCCCTCGCATGCTGCGCGACCAAGATGGCGGGCCTCCTGGTGCCGCGCCGCCTCTTCGACGACGAACGCACCGTGCTGACCATGGCGGGCATGACCATCGGGGTGCTGGCCGGGCTGATTGGCATCTCCACCTTCACCACCGGCAGCACGATTCTGGTCGACGCCCGCCTGGCGGCCTTGGTGGTCGCCATCATCGCGCTGCGGCTGCGGGCACCGTTCCTGCTGGTCGTGCTGCTGGGTGCCGCTGCTGCCGCCCTCGTCAGGGTCCTGGGCATCGCCGGATAGCGCCCGGCGACTGCCTGTCGCGCCGTCGTCGGTGCGGCGCAGGTGGGTCCTTTCGGACTCAGGCCCCGATGGTCCGTCGCAGGAAGGTCCAGATCAGGGCGTTCATCCAGGCTGTCTGCGCATTGTCGGCCGCACCCCCGTGTCCGCCCTCGGTGTTCTCCCAGTAGCGGACGTCCGCCCCGATCGACTCCAGCGCCGCCGTGAACTTGCGGGCGTGCCCTGGGTGGACGCGGTCGTCGCGGGTGGAGGTGGTCACCAGCGTCGCCGGGTACTCCACCGACTCGTCGAGCAGGTGGTAGGGGCTGAAGGTGCGAATGTAGTCCCAGTCGCCGGTGTCGGGGTCGCCGTACTCGGCCTTCCATGACGCCCCGGCCAGGAGCTTGGTGTAGCGGCGCATGTCCAGCAGCGGGACCTGGATCACCACCGCCCCGAACAGGTCCGGGTACTGGGTGAGCATGTTGCCGGTCAGCAATCCGCCGTTCGACCCGCCGAGGCACGCCAGGCGCTCCCGGATGGTCACGCCCCGGGCGACGAGGTCCCGCGCGACCGCCGCGAAGTCCTCATAGGCGCGGTGCCGGTTCTCTTTCAGTGCGGCCTGATGCCAGCTGGGGCCGTACTCGCCGCCGCCACGGATGTTCGCGACCACATAGGTGCCGCCTCGCTCCAGCCAGGCCTTGCCGGTCAGCGGGCCATACTGTGGCGCCATCGACACCTCAAATCCTCCATAGCCGTTCAGCAGCGTCGGGTTCTCCCCGGCTGGGGGCAGGTCGTCGCGGCTGATCTGGAAGTAGGGGACGCGCGTGCCGTCGTCGCTAATGGCGAAATGCTGGCTGACCGCCAGCCCGGCGGCGTCGAAGTGCGACGGCTCCGCCTTCATCCTGACCAGCGGCGACGGATCCTGGTCGTCGAGAAGGGGGGCCAGGTCGCTGAGATACAGCGTCGGCGGCTGCAGGAACCCCGTCGCGGTGATCCACAGCTCATCGCCCTCGACGTCGTCGACGGCGGACGCCCACACCGACCCAGGCAGGTCGCGGTGGATGCGCCGCGACTGCCACTGGTCGCCGTCGTGGTAGAACGTCAGCAGGTAGTGCCGCACGTCCTCCTGCGCCGTGACCACGATGAAGTTCCGCGTGACGAAGAAGTCGGCGATCGAGGTCGACTCCGACGGGGAGAACAGCACTTTGACCCTCGGTCCCTGTCCCTCCCAGCCCGGTAGGAAGGATGCCAGCGGAGCCACCGCCAGCGACCCCGCGGGCACGAGCACGTCGTCGACCTCCCAGTCGGTGCGGGGTGTGAGCAGCAGCAGGTCGCGGTGGGGCACGGCAGTGCAGTCGGCGGGAACCTCGATCAGGCTCAGGGAGCCATCGGGGTTCAGCAGGAGCAGGTCGTAGTCGTAGAAGTCGCGGACCTGGTACACCCAGTCGCGCACGAAACCGGGGTCGTGCTCGCGGTCCGTGCCGACCTGCATGTCCGCCGGGTCGCCCTGGAAGACGATCTCGGCTTCGGACATCGGGGTGCCCCGGCGCCACCGCCGCGCCTGCAACGGATAGCCGGAGCTGCTCACGGTGTCGGGTCCGAAGTCGGTGGTGACGAACACGGTGTCGGCGTCGATCCAGCTGAGAGTGCCCTTCGCGTCGGGACGCTCGAAGCCTCCCTCGGCAGGTGGCACGAATCGCTTGGCGACGAGGTCGAACTCGCGGGTGACGTCGGAGTCGGAGCCGCCGTGTGACAGGGCGATCAGCGCATGCCGCCACGGCTGGCCCTCCTCGGGCCGCAGGACGGTGGCGCCGTGCCAGACCCAGTCCTGCTGCTCCGCCGCGTTGAGGGCGTCGACGTCGATCAGCACCTCCCAGTCGGGCTCCTCCGTGCGGTATGACTCCAGCGACGTGCGCCGCCACAGGCCCCGGGGATGGTCCGCGTCGGTCCAGAAGTTGTAGAGCTGCCCGCCGCGGCGCACCACATTCGGGATACTCGCTGGGGAGTCGAGGATCGCCTTCAGGTCCGCGGCCAGGGCCGTCACCTCACCGTCGGCGTTGAGCTCCTCCGACGTGCGTACGTTGTGTTCGCGCACCCACTCCAGGGCATCCTGGCCAGCGATGTCCTCGAGATGCAGCCAGGGATCCGTGGAACCGTCGTGGGCAGGCAGGCCAGGGGTGTGAGGGTGGTGATCGCTCATGGGCCGAGCTTAGTGCCGTGTGGTGTGAGTTCGCCGGTGTTTTTCGCTCCCGGATGCGGCGCCTCGCGTCGTTCACCTCGCTCACGGTACGACCCGGTAGCGTTTCACTCGGTTGCCTCGCGACGCATCCGCCCCGGAACCGCCTCCCACTGACAAACTCCCACCACACAGCACCAGACACATCAGGTGGGACGCGGGTATTCGGTTTCGGTCCCAGCGCCGGCCGTGACTGGCGGACTTGGCCGGTGGGCGCTCCTGATACCGTCAGTCGTCAGTAGGAGAAGACGTCGTCGATGACCTGGGCGGGGACGTCCTCCAGGGTGGCGTAGCGCCAGGCGGGCTGGTTGTCTTTGTCGATCAGGAGTGCGCGCACGCCCTCCACGAAGTCGACGGGGATCATGTGCTCCGCCAGCCGCAGGTCCTGGTGCAGCACCCCGTTCAGGTCGAGGGTGGCGGCGCGGCGCAGTGCCCGCAACGCGATGTGCACCGAGAAGGGCGAACGGGCCCGCAACTCGCGGCCTGCCTGCTGGGCGGCCGGGTCGGTGTGCTCCTCAAGGCGGTGTGCGATCTCCACCGCGTCGTCGCCGGCGTAGCAGTCCTGGATCCAAGCGGCATCGCAGAGAGGAGCTGCTAGGTCACCGTCCGCCGACTCGTCGGCCAGTTTGATGCGCAGGGCGTCGCCGCCGCCGATCGTCCCGGACGTCAGCGCCATGTGGGTGCCGAGCGCCCCTGCCCTGGCCAGCCAATACATCACACCCGCGTCGGGGAAGAACCCGATCTTCGTCTCCGGCATGGCCATCAGCGTCGTCGAGTCGACTATCCGGCGGTCCGCGTTCGCCGTCAAGCCGAGGCCGCCACCCATCGTGATGCCGTTCAGGTGCGCGGTGATGTGCTTTGGGAACTGGGCGACGATCAGGTCAAGCAGGTATTCGACCTCTAAGAAATGCAGCCAGGGGCCGTTGTCGCTGACTGTCTTCGACAGTTCACGGACATCGGCCCCTGCGCTGAAACCGCGGGTTCCCTCGCCGCGGAGCACGACCTCCCGGACGGAGTCGTCGTGGGCCCATGACGTCAGAATCTCGCTGGCTGCCTGGAGCATCTCGAGATTGAGGGAGTTGATGGCGCTGGGACGGTTAAGTGTGAGAGTCGCGACCCCCGTCGTCCAGGGTGGTGACGAGAAGATCTGTCATGAGAACAGCCTATGAGGTCTGTGTATGGTTCTCACCCTCATGTCCTGGGTGGTGTGGTCAGAAGCGGCCATGCTGGGACCGCCACCCAGGCGGATGGGGCGACGACCGGGCCGACGGCGAGCAGCGGTGGATGCATGCAACCGGCCCTTTCCGACGGTTTTTAGCGGCGGAGAGGTATTTTTAGCACGATTTCCGCGCAAATTGGTCCATTGGGTATAGGATCAGGCGTTATGTTGCTGCTGAGATTCTCTGCAACGAACCACAAGAGCCTGCGTGACGAAGCGGTCTTGGATCTGACACGTCCTACCCTGCGTACGCTGCGTCCCCGCGAGGGTGAGGGGTGGAATCAGCAGGTCTATCCGGTAGCCGGTATCTTCGGGGCGAATGCGTCGGGCAAGTCGACGGTGCTCGACGCCCTGCGCTACGCCCTCGCGGTCGTGGAATTCTCGGCAGGTGAATGGCAGCAGTACGACACCGTGCCTCACGTGCCTTTCGCTCTGGATGAGGTACATCCCGGGAAGCCCAGCTGCTACGAGTTCGACTTTGTGGTCGGTGAGACCCGTTACCAGTACGGTTTTGAGCTGGGAGGTGGCGGCATTGAATCGGAGTGGCTGCGCGACCTGCCCGGGAGCCGATTCCGGTCATTGCTCTTACGCCGGGGAACCGATATCAAGCTTGCCCCCGGGGTTGGCTCGATCGGGCCGCTTAGCCGTCGTGAACTTGCCCTGAGCCGTGCGGCATTGTTGGAGCATCCAAGACTCACCCCCATCACACGAGCTCTAAACGAAACCAAGGTGGTTCCTTTCGGTGACACGGTACATAGCCACCGGACGCAGGACATCGCAGAGTCGGTGGCCTCGGGAGAGATCAGAGAGGAGCTGGTCCGGGTCCTGCTTCAGGTGGCGGACGTCGGTATTTGTGGTCTCAGTGTGCGAGAGGATCAGATTACGCCGGAACTCGCCGAGTTCCTGAGGCGCTTCAAGAACTTGTTGTCCGAGGAGCCGGAAGGCGACGCTGGGGCTCAGATCCGGCTGTCTGAGGAGCAGACGGAGATGGTGGTGCGGAACCTAGAGTTCACGCATCTGGGTTCGGGCGACAGACGCTATACATTCACCATCTACGACGAGAGCAATGGCACGCTTGCCTGGCTGTCGCTGGCGCTCTATGCCGTGCAGTGCCTGCGTCGTGGGAATGTGATGGTCGTCGATGAGATTGATGCCAGCCTGCACTCCCACCTGATGGAGGTTCTCCTGGGGTGGTTCGCTGATCCGGAGATCAACCGATTTGGTGCCCAGCTGATCTTCACCAGTCATGACACCTATCTGCTGTCACCCCTGGCCAGCGTCACGCTGGAGCCGGAACAGGTGTGGTTCACGGAGAAGGAACGTGATGGTTCCAGCGAGCTCTACAGTCTGGCCGATTTCAAGCGACACAAAGACGCCAACGTCGCGCGCCGCTACCTGACGGGTCGCTACGGTGCGATTCCCGCCCCTGCCCCAAGTCTGATCACCAACCTGCTCGGCGCATGAACCCGAAGTCCCGGGGCCGGGCTGGTAGAGCCGGTAGAGGTAGACAGCCTAGACAAGAACGTCGCCGGGTACTCGTCGCGTCGCATGATGCAGCTTGCCGCCGCGCTTTGCAGGCTGATCCAGGACTTGCTCCCTGCCAGGTAGGGCCAGTCCCCTCGACTGCACTTCCAGTTCTTATCGACTATCTCCTGCGCCGTGGTTCTTAACCGAGATGCGATCGAGAATCATGGCGCCTGTGTGCGTTGGCGCTTCCCCAGTGATGTGATTCTCTCAGTCGGTCTGCGACCCTGGGCGCATCTCGTGTAGCACTGCCCGGGCGGTCTCCTCGTCGATCACCAGGTCTGTCGCGACCCTGGCGCGCAGCGCGCCCAGCACCGCGACCGCCTTACCGGGTCCGCTGACCACGCAGATGCGGCGCGGGATCATCTGGAGTTCCGCCGGTGTCATGCCGGTGGCGCGGTCATTGATGGGGATGCCACTCCAGGAGCCGTCGGCCCGCAGCATCACGGTGCAGACGTCCCCGACGACACCAGCGGCTTTCAGGTGGTCGAGGTCGGTCTCGTCGAGGTAGTTGGCGGAGTACACGTGCGACTGGAGACCGGAGCCGAGGCCCCCCACCCCGAAGATCGCCTTGGTGCAGGCGGATCGCACCTGCAGCATGTGCCGGGTGGATCGCTCCGCCCACATGGCGGTGCGGGTGCTGGGGTCGTCGAAGAACGCCGGCAGCGCGAGGAGCTGTTCATCACCGTGGAACGCGGCGGCGAAGCGCTGCAGGATCGAGCCGACGTACGGCAGTCCCGTCGTGCGGTGGTTCGCGCCGCCGTTCAGGCTGACTACGGTCACACCACTTAAGTCGCGGGGACGCAGCTGCTGTGCGACGGCGGAGACCGTGGTGCCCCACGCCACTCCGACGACGTCGCCGTCGGTGACGCTCTCGTCGAGCAGTCGCGCGGCCACCTTGGCGACCTGTTCGAGGCGCAGCACAGAACTGGAGCCGGGGCGTACGTTGACCAGGTGCGTCTGGACGTGGAAACTATTGCGGAAAATCTCGGTCAGGCGGTTCATGGGGCGGCCTGGGTCGGTGATGGTGATGCGCACCAGTCCCCGCTCCCGGGCCTCTTTCAGCAGCCGCGACACTGTTGAGCGGGATACCCCGAGGTGATGGGCGATAGCCTCCATCGTCTCGGCCTGGACGTGATACATGCGCGCCACCCGCAGCAGCAGTTCAGTGTTGCGTTCCATACTGCCCCTCCGGGATGCGGATGACGTGACGATGGCGTCAGCGTAACCCGTCCGGACGCCGATCCCAGGGGTCTGGGCCCTCGCGTCGCCCAGGAGGCTAGGTCAGGCCAGCAGGCCGAGTCCTTGCAGCAGGATGCGCACGCCGATGATGATCAGCACGGCCCCACCCAGGAACTCCGCTGGCTTGCGGAACTTGACCCCGATCCGGTGCCCGATGCCGACTGCAGCGAACGACGTCGCCAGCGTCACCAGTCCGATGCAGAGGATCGCGTGGAGGATGGAGACCTCCAGCATTGCGAAAGACACGCCGACGGCTGCCGCATCGATGCTGGTCGCTACGCCGAGGATCAACAGTCGGCGCAGGTTGAGCCGGCCCCGGTGCTCGTCGTCCTCCTCGTCCTCGGCCTGGAAGGCCTCCCACGTCATCTTGCCGCCGATGCCGATGAGCAGCAGGAAGGCGATCCAGTGGTCGTAGGGGTCGAGGACGCTGGTGAAGTTCGCGGCCAGGAGCCAGCCGAACAACGGCATCGCGGCCTGGAAACCGGCGAAGGTCAAGGCGATCGCCAGGGCGTGACGGTAGTTGAACCGGCCCATCTTCAGGCCACTGGTGAGCGAGGCGGCGAAGGCGTCCGCGGACACGCCGAGACCAATCATCCAGATAGACCAGAGGGACATGAGACGCCTTCCCGACTTCTTATTGAGAATCATTTCTGTCAAGCTGATTTCCCAGGGGAAAACAGCTCCTGCGAAATACTGTGAAACCGGCGGGTCTGGTGTGTCTACAGGTAACTGAAAGTGTGTCTACAGGTAACTGAAAGTGTGTCTGACCACACTTTTTGCGACACTAGGACATTGCTGCAACACGCCGGTTTTTCCCGGGAAAATCGTCCTTGAGAGTGGACATCCATGCCTGCGATGCCGCACTCTGGCGACGACGGCTGTTGCCGTCACCAGACGATTGACCCAGAAGAAGGAATGATGACGGCCACCGGCGGAGCTGACGTGACCCGGGTCACGGAGGACTACCTGGCGCTGATCTGGAAGGCCTGCGAATGGCCCGACGACGGACGCCACCCCAACACCACTGAGCTCGCCGCAGCCCTGGGGGTCACCGCATCCACCGTCTCAGCCAGCCTGAAGCGCCTGGCGCGGGAGGGGATGATCAAATACCGTCCTTACGGGACCATCGAACTGACCGAGGAGGGGGAACGGATCGGGCGTGCGGTGGTGCGTCGCCACCGCATCATCGAGACCTACCTGGCCAAGTCGCTGGGCATGCCCTGGGATCAGGTTCACGACGAGGCCGACCGGCTGGAGCACGCGGCCTCAGAGGCACTCGTCGAGCGGATGGACGAGGCCCTCGGACATCCTGACGCCGACCCGCACGGAGACCCCATCCCCCGCGACCACGATCCCAGCCGCAGCGGTGTCGTCCTGATGAGCAGCGTGGCCGCGGGAACCGACGTCCAGGTGGTGCGGGTCTCCGATGCCAACCCCGACATCCTGCGCTTCCTGGCGGAGCGGGGTATCGCCATCGGGACGCGGCTGCGGGTATTGTCGCGGCTCTCCGGCGCGGGGCTCATGACCGTCGGGCTCTTAGAGACCGAGGTCGAGCTCAGCGCGCCGGTCGCCGAGGCAGTCCACGTCAAACCGGTAAAACCCAGCTGATCCCATCCCCGCCCGGCAAGTCACCACCCTGGGCCACAACCGCTGAGGCTGCTCAGCGCAGCAGATCGTCGTGGTGGCCGACGTGCGCCAGCTCGATGACGCCGTCACGATGCTGCCACCAGGTGAGCCTGGGGGCGCCCGGTGCGCCGCGTTTCACGTAGGTCCGCCAGGGGACGGCGCCCTCGGGCAGGGACTTCTGGATCACCGACCTGCCCGGGATGATGAACTGATGGGTTTTCCGGCGGTCCCAGGCGTGTCCTGAAACGATATCGACGATCACCTGGATGATCTTTGCCCTGCCCCTTAGCAGGTCCCTTTCCATGGACTCCAGGAAACCCTCGCTCAATACGTAGGGGGTCAGTGAATCGTCGCGTTCCTCCTCGGGTGTTCCGGTCAGCCATTCATAATCCACTTCCCAGCGCAGTTGTTTCTCCGGATCACCAAAGACCTGGGGATATCCGCGCTGCTCTTCCTGGTCTGCCATTCGGCGGCGCAGCTGATCCAGTTCCTCTTCCGCTGCGTCTGCGCGGGAGCGTTCCCTGGCCAGGGATTCATGGTCGGTGTCGAGAAGAAGCATCAGGTCGTCGATGATGGAACGGCGAAGCTTGTTCGCTATGCGGTCGGTCTGGTTATTCAGCAGGGCTTTTAGTTCGGCTGCGCCAATACCCGTGACAACGGATTCGGCAGGGGTGGTAGCCGTCGTGGTATCGGCCGGTTTCAGTGCGGTGTCAGCGGCCGGACGATACGGGCGGGGTTTGGGAATTACCCCGGGTTTTGGTGTCGCCGAGCTTGTCAGTCCTGATTTCATGGGTTTGGCGA
Organism: Arachnia rubra; assembly: GCF_019973735.1. NCBI lineage: Bacteria > Bacillati > Actinomycetota > Actinomycetes > Propionibacteriales > Propionibacteriaceae > Arachnia > Arachnia rubra. The sequence continues at coordinate 3,263,598 of NZ_AP024463.1, read as the reverse complement.
TGGATTCAGGAGCAGCCGGTGTGATGTCCAGGGAGGACCTGAACCGGTTGAGAGCTGCCACCTGGTCGTCGGTCAGCGCTGGCTTGGCAGCGCTCGTCCCCACCTGGCGGGACCTTCCGCCTCCCTGGTGGGCCTCGACGAACTCCGCTATCTGACGACATGCCCGCTCTGCGTCATCGCCAGGGTAGACGCGGAACAGCCGGTGCCGACGCCAGTGGTCCGTCCGCACTGCGCCAGCGAGAATCACGCGGATACCGCCGCCATAAACCTGGAATTGAGGATCGACGGTGTCGGATAGCCGCTCAGATGCCGTCATGCTGTCGAGAACGGCCAATTCGGTGCCGGCAACCAGATACCGGGCCAGCAGATCCGGGTCTATTCGCGGACGATTTGTGTCACTGGCTGGCGACACCACGACTAAAGCGCCATCGCGGGACGAATCGAATATCCGGCTGACCAGGATACCCACATCACTGACCCCCACATTCCATGCGGCAACCACGGTTTCTCCCCTGACACGTCCATGTCTGTCGACAAGTAATCGCTGTCGTTCCCCCCGGAACGCGAAGCAGTCGCCAGTGATCTGGCTACATCCATTGTTACAGAGCGGGCAACAGAGCCAAATACGACGGGCCGGAAGTGGAAATCACGTCCTGAAGTTTGGACAAGACCATAGGAGGCCATGAAATGATTCCTGGCTGTGGATCGTACTGGATGATCCGAGCGCCGTAGGCTGGGTGTTCCCTATCGGCGGTATCTCTCGATAGGTTATCACGACCACAAGCAAACCTTGGCTGACAAGGGATTTTAGTGACCTGAAGGTTCCTTGTGAATAAATCCCTTAGTTGTGTTGTCACGGCCGGTAAAGCCGTGACGGCAAGGGCAGGCTCTCAGGGTTGATGCCGGGTGGAAGAGGTCGCCGGACTGGTGGGTTTTACTCGGTTACTTCCACCGTGTGGCTTTGGCGAGGGACGCCATCCGATGATGCGGACCCCTTCATCCCGGGCCACCTCACGGTGGCTGCAGCTCTGAGCCCGTTGCCGATGACGACCACCTCAGCGACCTCGTGGACCAGGACGACCGCGGCAAGGCCAAGCACCCCGGACAGCGCCAGCGGAAACAAGACGACGATGATCGCCAGCGCGAGCCCGATGTTGCTGGTCATGATTCGCCGTCCCCGCCGGGCATGGGCCAGCGCTGCTGGGATGAGTCGCAGGTCGGTGCCGGTGAAGGCGACATCTGCTGACTCGACGGCGGCTGCACTTCCTGTGACCCCCATCGCGATGCCCACACTCGCCGACGCCAGCGCAGGCGCGTCGTTGATCCCGTCGCCGATCATTGCCGTGGGCGTTTCACTTGCCAGGCGCTGGACATGGCGTGCCTTGTCGGCGGGCAGCTGCTCGGCATATACCTGATCTATCCCAGCTTCGGAGGCTATCGTCTGGGCTGTGACGGCGTTGTCGCCGGTGAGCATCACGCTGTGGATCGCCTGCCGCCGGAGTGCAGCGATGGTCTCGGCCGCCTCCGGACGCAGTTCATCGCGGACGCCGATGACCCCAGCCGCGTGCCCGTTGATCTCGATGACGACAACGCTCATTCCCTCGCTGGCCATTCCCTGGGCCTGCTCACCGAGGGAGGCTGGGCCAATCCATCTCGGACTGCCCAGCCGGACGGATCTCCCACCGACCCGGCCGGTGATTCCCTGGCCAGGGTGCTCAACCACTTCGTCTGCCACGGCCCTGTCCGGTGCAGCCGCGGTGATTGCCTCTGCCAGTGGGTGTGCTGAGCTGGCCTCCAATGCCGCTGCCGTCGCCAACACCTCGTCGCGCGAGAACTCCGCAACTGTGTGTACGGCGACGACCCGAGGCCTGTTGCGGGTCAGTGTCCCGGTCTTGTCGAAGGCGATGGCGCGGATCGTCCCCAGCTGTTCAAAGGCGGCCCCCGACTTGATGACCACGCCGAACCTGCTTGCGGAGCCGATGGCGCAGATCACCGTCACCGGCACCGCGATCGCCAGGGCGCACGGAGAGGCTGCCACCAGCACCACCAGCGCCCTCTCGGTCCAGAGTGCTGGATCACCGGTCATGACCCCGAATGCCATCACCAGGACGGATGCAATCAGGACTAGCGGCACCAGCGGCCGGGCAATCCTGTCGGCCAGCCGGGCCCGCTCTCCCTTGGCCGCATGCGCCTGCTCGACGAGCCGGACGATCTGCGTTAGGGAGTTGTCCCGGCCATCCGAGGTGGCTGTGATCCGCAGGGTGCCTGCACCGTTGACCGACCCAGCCAGCACCGGGCTGCCGGGGCCGGCCTCAACGGGGATCGACTCCCCCGTGATCGCCGAGGTGTCCAGCCATGAGCGTCCCCTGACGACCACGCCGTCCGTCGCCACTCGCTCTCCAGCACCGACCACGAGGACATCATCCTGCCGCACCTCGGCGGCTGGGATCACGTCTTCTCCGTCCGGCCTGGAGACACGGGCCGTCTCGGGGATCAGCGACAGCAGGGATCTCAGCCCCTCCCGGGCACGGTCCATGGCCCGGTCCTCCAGGGCCTCTGCGATGGAGAACAGGAAGGCCAGGGCCGCGGCCTCGCCGACGTGACCCAGCAGGACCGCCCCGATGGCCGCGATGGTCATCAGGAGCCCGACGCCCAGCCGGGAACGTCCCCGCGAGGTGAACAGGCGCCTGAATGCGCCTGGCGCGAACGTCCAGGCGCCAGCCAGTAGTCCAAGCGCATACCCGATGAGCGCCAGGGACCCGGAGCCGGTCCAGTCCAGGACCAGTCCAGCTACCCAGAACATGCCGGAGGCCATCGGCAGCAGCAGCTCGCGGTCACGCCACCAGGGCACAGATTCCTCGTGTCCCTCATGGCCGCAGGAGGCGTGGCCGTCAGCTGACTCCTGGCCACCACAGCACGCATCGACCTGTGTGGCGGTTGTGGGCCGGTCATCACCGCAGCATTCCCTGCTCACCGTTCCTCCTCGCCTTGGCTGGCGCGGCTAGATCCTGGGCCACAGCACATCGGGACGTCGCAGTCCGCATCGAGGCAGGACTGTCCGTCATCGACGGCCAGGACCACATCGACCACAGTCCGTAGCGCCTGCGTCAGGTGCGGGTCAGCGATCTCATACCGGGTTCTGCGTCCCTCCGGGACCGCGACCACGATCCCACAGCCACGAAGACAGGCGAGATGGTTCGAGACGTTGGTTCGTGTCAGGTTCAGGTCGCGGGCGAGCTGGGCCGGGTATCCCGGTGCGTCCAGCAGCAATAGCAGGATCCGTGACCGTGTCGCATCGGCCATTGCCCGGCCCAGCCGGTTCATCACGTCGACACGGGAAGCAAGAGTCAGCATGCAGTGACTATACAGCAGACACTGACCTAATGGGACCAAGGATGCCTGAGCCGGTGTCGTGCGCCGGATGTTCGTCAGGCCGTGGCTCTGGGGCGGATGCCGTGGCAAAGGCGAGAGCTGGGAATGGAATTCCGGACTCTTGTCCGCTGGGGTTCATCCGTCTGGTGGCTCGGGGAATTCTGGTTCTATAGGAGACCTGGATTGATGGTGGGGTCATGGTTGGCAATGACGTGGGTGACGCGAGGGTCGTTCATGACCGAGCGTACCCAGGTCAGGGATTTCTCTGCGTCCTCAGCGTTGACCACCACTGATGGGCGTAAGCCTTCTTTTAACGACGGCTGGCCATAGCCGACGTCGCTTATCAGCAGGATCGCCTCTCGCGGGTCGCTGCCCAGTGGGCAGTCCTCGGGGAAATCACCAGCAATTGTTCTCTCTTTCCGAATCAAGGTGGCGCACAGGCCCCAGGAGTGTCCTGGGGTGTTGATCATGGTGACAGTTCCGTCCCCGTATACATCGAAGGAGCGCCTAGCCGGTCCCAGGCGGCCATTCCAGCTGAAAGCCTGCATGTCCACGCCAGCCCATTCGTGTGGCAGATAGCGCAGCCGGTCCTGCTCTGCGGCCCTCAGCTCGGGGGCGGAGACCATGATCCGGGGTGCCTCGCGGACAAGCCGCAGGCCATCGGCATGGTCACAGTGCAGGTGGCTCATCAACACCATATCCAGGTCACCTACCCTGATGCCGCGTTCCTCGAGCTGCTCATTGATGGCTTGCCCCTGAGGCAGTACGGCTTTGTTGACTGGATACTGATGCAGCAGATTCTTGATCTGTCCCCACCTGGTGCGATTGATGGGATGCCAGCCGGTGTCGAGGAGTATCAGGCCATGGTCAGTGCTGATCAGGTAGCAGGAAACCGGCGCTTCGATCAGATGTCTCTTCGAACGCAATGCGTGGGTCCATGCCATCGGGCGATCGGTCGGCCGGTGGAAAGGCAGCGCCTCGTCCACGATCACCGTTCCGGTATGCAAAACCTCGACAGAAATGCTCATTGTCTGACTTTGACTTATCACTACTCGGACGGCAATGTGCCACGCCTGGAGATCCTGCCGCCAATTAAATAAACGACTTCCGGAAGCTTGTTCATAGCTCATGACATGCTGGCGTCGGCAAGGGGGCCGTGACCTCGTCGACTGTCCGTGGATAAGCCTCCCGGTTCCGGTGCGTCGTGGTGAGGTGTGGGAAGGCCCACTGGAACCGTGTATCGACGATGCCTCTGCAGCCGGTTGGTCGCGGAGGGCGCCTCGGGCGTCATCCCCGGAACGCGCTGGCTCCTCGACCTCTGCCGGCGTCACGCCACAGATAAAGGATGACACGGGTTTTATCGCAAGTTCGACCCTCTCCAACATATAGTGTTCCCACAGGCGGAAGTTAACAGTGGTTAACCTTTTGTCTTCAATCAACTCAACTGGTCCCCATTCGGCGTAGTAGCCGAAAGAACTCCGATAGGAGGTCATGTGTCATCGTCACGCCGGTCTCGGCGACGTCGCTCGAAGGTTGACCTGTCAGCCGTCAACGCCAATACCGAACTCGCGCTCGTTGACGGCATTGATCCCGAGGAACGCCGAGCCTCGATATCAGGCCGTTATTCCCCCACTCTGCTCCTGGTTGCCGTGCTCGCCTCAATCGGGGTGCTGGCCTACGCGGGCTTCCTCCTCAACCCGAACTTCCGGGGCGATCTCATCCCCTGGCTCATCGTCATCACATGCGAGCTGATCCTCATCTTCCAGGCCTCCATGGCCCTGTGGACGATGCTCTCGGGCTACGGGCGCCAGCCCAACTACAGGTTCCAGGCCGCCCAGGCGAGGCTGTTCGACCCAGAGGCCAACTATCAGCTGGATGTCAGCGACGATCCCACAAAGTGGCCGATGTACCTGAATGGCCGCCAGATCGATGTGGACGTCCTCATCACGGTCTACGGTGAGTCGCTGGACGTCATCACGACCACGGTCAAAGCGGCCATGGCGATGCAGGGCCTCCACACCACCTGGATTCTGGATGATGGGGATTCGGACGAGGTGCGCGAGCTGGCCAAGACCCTCGGCTGTAACTATGTGCGGCGACTCGGCAGCTCTGGCGCCAAGGCGGGCAATGTCAACAACGCATTATCTTTAGCCAAATCCGAGTTCTTCGTTATCTTTGATGCTGATTTTGTTGCCAGGCCCGAATTCCTCTACGAGACGATACCGTTCATGGAGGATCCGAATGTGGCATTCGTCCAGGCGCCTCAGGTATATGGCAATCTCAATAACATTGTCTCCCGGGGCGCTGGCTTTATCCAGATGGTTTTCTACCGGTTTATCCAGCCTGGGCGCAATGAATTCAATGCTGCCTTCTGCGTCGGCACCAACGTGCTGTTCCGCCGTGCCGCGGTCAAGGACGTCGGCGGGATCTACACGCAGTCCAAGTCGGAGGACATCTGGACCTCGATCCTCATGCATGAACGCGGCTGGCGGTCGATCTTCCAGCCCAAGGAGCTTGCCATCGGTGAGACCCCCGACACCATCGAGGCCTACAGCAAGCAGCAGCTCCGCTGGGCCACCGGTGGCTTTGAGATCCTGTTCACGCACAACCCGCTCAGCCCGCGCCGTCGTCTCCACATGGACCAGCGGCTCATGTATTTCGTCACATGCACGTTCTATTTCACGGGTATAGCGCCGGGCCTCCTCATGCTGGTTCCGGTCATGGAGGTGTTCTTCGACCTGCGGCCCATGACCTTGGCGGTGAAATGGTACGAGTGGGCGTTGTTCTATCCCGGTTTCTACGTCATGCAGATCGTGCTGGCTGCGGTGATCGCAGGCACTTTCCGCTGGGAGGTCCTTCTGCTGGCCGCCAACTCCTTCCCCATCTACATCAAGGCATTCTTCAATGCCCTGCTCAAGGTGGACACGAAGTGGTCTGCCACGGGAACCACGGGCGGCAGGACGTCGGCCTTCAACTTCATCATGGTGCAGGTGTGGGCATTCGTGCTCATGGTCGGCACCTCTATCATGTCGATCTACCGGGACTACCTGATGGGGCACGTCAATATCGCCACCTTCTGGTGCGTCCTGAATGCCTTCTTCCTCGGGGCATTCGTCGTGACTGCTTTCCTGGAGAATCGCCAGAAGAAGAGGAACAGCAAACGTGGCGGGGATCCGTCGCGTCCCAAACACGGCATGGAACCGGAGCTGGCGTCCTCGCGGAGGACATCCGCCCTGGCCGACAAGCAGACGACTGAGCCCCTGACCGCCGAGGCCATCCTGGGTGCCCAAGCCGCCAAGGACTCCCTTGCCGCCCTACCCGAGCTTTATGACCGAAAGGGTTAACCCGTGTCCTTCCTCAATCGTCTCAAGCTCCTCGGCGGCCTCATTGTCGTCGTTCTCATCCTCGGGCTGCTGACCGTGTTGTTCAACCAGCGGCAGAATCAGGTGGCCAGCATCACGGCCCACGTCGAGGCTCCCCGCACGGTGATAGCCTCGCCTTACGGGGGTCTGGTCACAAAGCAGAACCACAATCCTGGCGAATACGTGTCAGCTGGTGAGGAGCTCTTCACCATCACCAGCGCCAACCTGAAGGACATGGCCAGCCAGGGCACGCAACCCAACAGCACCGAGGGATACAAGATCAGCCTGGAGGACGGCACCATCACCTTCTTCGCCACCATCGCTGGCTACCTGGACAGCTTCACGGCCGTCCAGGGAAGCTACGTCAACAGCGCTGAGTCCCTGGCTGAGATCGTCTCCAGCGCGAACAAGACCGTGGTGGCGAGGTTCCAGCTCAATCCCTCGGACTATGGAAGAATTGAACCGAACGGGAAAGTGACCATCCATCTACCGAATGGCCAACTTGTGGAGGGGCAAGTGATGAGCGTCAACATCGCCACAGATTCAGCCACCAGTAACACCGTCACCGAGGTGACGGTCTCCAGCGATGCTCTGCAGGCAGAGGACCTCATGCTGCTCACCCGGCGTGGCACGCCCGTCACCGCGATCATGACGCTGCGCGACGACGGTCCGTTGGCTGGTCCTACGCAGGCTGTCTACGACTTCCTGTTGAAGATTGGTCTGCGTTGAGGCGGGCCTTCAGCCTCCTGCTGGGGACTGTCTGCCTGGTGGCCGTCGTGTTGCTGCCAGGCAGCGTTCCCCGGATCCAGCCTGATCGTCCGTCATTGCCTGACCCAACCCGGCCGCGTGAGCTGCCCGGTGAGGCGGCAGCCCTCAATGTGGTGGCTCAAAACCCAGGCAAGGATCTCAAACCCGAACGCCTCGCAGAGGGGCTCAACCCCCCGACCAACCGGTGGTTCTCTGGTCTGGTCTTCGGGCCGGAGCCCCTGCCGGTCTATCCCCTGCCGCTGAGCTTCCAGCTGACGGCCACCGGGTTCAATTTTGGGCTGCCAGAGGTGCAGTCCACCGAGAAGACCTTGTTCGGCGGGCACCGGCCGGAGGTATCCGTCACCGTGCCCGGGATCACAGGCTGGCAGGTGGTGGCCTATGACACGGCCACTGTCGTCGTCGAGGCGCGAGGTGCGGACGGTCCCGTGGGGCGCGTCACGCTGGCCCAGGGGTCACCCCAGGTCACATTCACCGCGTCGAGTGCGGTGACGCTGGAGACCTCTTCGCTGCCCGAGCATTTCGGCATGGTGCCCGAGTCCGGTTCTGGCGCCACCCAGATCGCGGAGGGGCAGTCCGTGACCTGGGTCGCGATCCCCGACGGGGCATCGAAGGCCGAGGTGCTCGGCCAGGTCCATCCGGTGACGGGGTCCGCCCTGTCGTGGCAGGTCGACGATGAGAAGACCTTCACGACCATCACGTGGCAGACCGCCGACGGAGCCCCCACCCTGGTGGCCACCATGCCCCATCAGACGGAGTCGGACACCGACCAGGACTGCCGCCTGGGCACTTTCAAGAGCGTCTATGGCGAGCTCAAGGCGTGCCTGAGGTCGTCGGTCACCTGGGGGGCGCCGAAGCTGCCGGCGCCGGCAACCTACGACCTGGGGAAGCTGGACGAGGCCGGTCGCGCGAACCTCATCACGCATCTTGAAACGGACGTCCAGCATCTTCCCGCCTACCCCGCGGACACCTATTTCGCAGGGAAGGCCCTCGCGAGGGATGCCCAGCTCCTGCAGCTGGCGAAGACCCTCGGCCGCGATGACCTGGCTGCGACGGTCCGCAACCGTCTGGTGCCCGAGATGCGGACCTGGACGAACCCGGCGGGATGCGCCACGCCTGGGGCGGCCCGCTGCTTCTTCTACGACCAGAACAATCATGGTGTGGTCGGGCTGGTGGCGACCTTCGGCAGCGACGAGTTCAACGATCATCATTTCCACTACGGCTATTTCCTGTATGCCGCTGCCCTCGTCGCAATGGACGATCCCAATCTGGTCTCCGAGATGGCGCCGGTGATGACTCTGCTGTCCTCTGACATCGCCCGTCCTGTGGCCTCGGACCGGTTCCCGGCTCTGCGTGTCTATGACGCCTATGCCTCCCATTCGTGGGCCTCCGGGACCTCCCCGTTCGCTGATGCCAACAACCAGGAGTCCACCAGTGAGGCCGTGGCGGCCTGGGTGGGTCTGCGGCTGTGGGGTGAAGTCAGCGGCGACCAGGCCATGGCGGATCAGGGCACCTGGATGCAGTCCAATGAGGCCAACGCGGCCCTGGCGTACTGGTTGAATTTCAACAAGAGCGATCCGCTGTACGCGCCGCTGGAGTACAGCTACCTGCCCCTCAACTTCGGTGGCAAACGAGACTTTGCCACCTGGTTCTCGCCCGACCCGGAGGCCGGACTGGCCATCCAGGTCCTCCCCGTGACCCCGGCGTCCACCTATCTGGGCAGGGACCCGGACCGGGTCGCGACCAACATCGACAACGCCCTGACGGCTGACACGTTCTCCCGCACCTACGGCGACATCCTGCTGGCCTACTCAGCCCTGGCCGGCGAGGAGGCTCGCGCGAAGGCACTCACCCTGGTGGACGAAGTTCCTTCCGACGATGGCTTCACACGTTCCCTCCTGCTGGCCTGGCTGTACTCGCTGAAGGCCTGAGTCCCGGTTCACTCCACTCAGACATGTGGAAGCACAGCCTTCAACTGTCGCTGAAGTTCGTGAACCTTCTCAGCCCAGTCTTCTGAGGATTTTCTGTCAGCCGCATAACTGTTGATGGCCTTGCGGATGACTTCACCCATCGTCTCGCCGTCGACGCGGGCAACCGACACGAGCGTCTCGAAGATATCTTCCGGCAATCTGACCGATACGTTGCGCACTTTAAGCGCTTTGAGCTCTGGTTCCTTGGTGGGCATTCGTTAACCTTCTCTGCATAGACCAGCAGACGGCGGTTTGGGTGCATCTGCCCCACACCACCGCCTGTGCTGGTACTACTGCACAATATGCGTGTCGCACATGTGATCAACGAAAGGAGTTGCCATGACCGACATCAACCTTGAACGCACCTGGTCGCACCGCTTGGTCCCAGTGCTCAGCGAGGTGTGGTCCGAGGCCCGTCGTGAGATTCATATGGCCAGCCGCATGGAGATGGATGACAACGTCTGGATGACGAGCTCGCCTGATCACATGGGCGATCCCGCCATGAAAGTCGATCGTTTGGCTGGGAATGGAGCGACGCGTCCGGCTCCACCACCATCCAAGCCTTTCAAAAGCATATGAATCAGTCGGGTTACGGGCTTACCGTCGACGGCATCATGGGCCCACAAACCATCGAATATCTTCAGGTGTGGTTTGGGAACACCTCCTATGTATCCCTTGTTGAGGGAGACCGTACGATCAAGGAACTCCAGGGGTGGTTGGGCTTCTCCTACACCCCCCACCAGCTAGCTAGTCCCGCCACCCTCAGCACTTCGCTAAGAATGGCCTAGCCACAAGCAGTTCGGGCCCGGCGCGAAGGATGGAGCTCGAACGGGCTGCTCACCTCGTTGGGTCTAGCAACTCCCTGGGATCCACTTTTAGTACCTCGGCGATGCGTTCCAAACTCTTCAAAGAGAGGTTCCGTTCACCGCGCTCGATGCCTCCCATGTAAGTGCGGTGAAAATCAAATATCTCAGCGAACTCCTCTTGACTCAGGCCACGTTTCAATCTCCAGGCGCGCAGATTCGCGCCCACCGTTCGTTGGAGATCGCCCTGAGTCACGTCCCTAGCCTGGCTGGATGCTACTTAAAAGTCTACATACTTATAAATGGCATAAGGTTGAAGTGGTGAGGTGAGGTTTTGGACCGTAATTCATGGGTCGTGACACATGAGATCGTAGGCAGCTGCTGCGCCCGTGAGGCTTACGGTGTCATCGGTGGTATTTCTTCTTGAGTCGTCGGCGGTAGATGGCCAGGGCAATCTGGTAGGAGAGGAACTCTGCGACCACATAGCCCAATCCCATCAGGATTGCTCCGAGGAAACGGGAGCGCGGGAACATGATGGCAATGATTGCGAATGTGCCAACCCCACGGACGACGTAGTTAGTTGCCGAGGGCCTGTAGAAGCGCAGATGACCTTTGAGGGAACCATCCCAAAGCTTCCACTTTTGACCAGGTTCTTGCTTCTTCAAAATGGAATCACCATCCTTGCCAAATGGCACAACCCACTGCGGATGCTGCCAGTTTACCTGCAACTCCCCATGGGCTCAGTGCAAGGGCATCTTTGATGCCGATCTTGGCGGCGCGCTTGGGGATCTCTTTACCTAGGTACCTAGAAAGAGCTCCCCAGTTCTGCTGACGGACCCACATGCGGATAGGCCCCAATTGACGTCAAGCAGTCCGATAAAAGGGATAGCCCCTTTGACCACGCACCAGGCGTAATCCTTCAGGTCAAGTGGCCCGGCGCCGTTGTGACTCGATGTGTCGAGCTGACTGGCGGGTATCGACAGGACGGACAGGTCCCGATCAGGATACAGCCGCTTGGCGGCGTCGTAATCAATGTGCAGCTGGCCGGTCTGTTCGTCCTTGACCACCACTTCAGCAAACAAGGTGTTCAGGTACTGCTCAAGCTCAACCACTTGGGCGTCGGTGAACCCCGCCTGTTCCTCCGACTGGCTGGTCCCCTCATCTGCGCTGGCAGTAGCTGGCACCAGGAACAGGCTGAATCCCAGCAGCAGCGCTAGAATCTGCCTGATGAATCTATTTTTCATGGCCTCTCCTTTCCGTGAGGTCATCGAGAAGTAGAGAACATCCCCCAAGGCCCAGTCTTGTTCCGTGACCCCAGAACGTCACCCTCTCTATAGCAAGTCTGGACATACGTTACCCATTCAAGACAGTTTACCTTGAGGAAAGTTAATGCACAGGTGTTCGTGTCATAGCCTAATCCGCATGACCTGCGTCACCTGCTGAGCATTTGGTTTGAAAATCTGATAGAGACGCTATCAGGACCAGTTCGCTGTTCGCTGCGATCCGCCCGTGAGTCCAAGGGGTTATTCAGCAGAATCTTGCAAAGATATGAACCTCCTTGTCAGGGCCCATTTAACCAAAGCCGTGAATAATGCCCTTAGTGTTCTCATTGCGCAGCAGTGCCATACCGTACGCTACGCTTGAGAAGCTTTCATGGACAGCACAAACCACCCCATATGGGGCTAACCAAGGAGTTGGTCAAGCATGGCAGCCGACGAGGAAGTCACAGAAACAAACCAAACCCACAAGGGCCTGCGCTGGCTAGACGTCGGGATCATTCTGGCCGTCGCGCCGATAGTCGTGGCGTCGCTGAGAGTCGTCATATTCACTGGCGGCGATCCGGTATTGACCCAGGTTCTTATTGAAAATCTGGATGTGAGGACGCTGCTTCTGGGGAGCTTCTTCTCAATCTTGCCGGCAATGGCTATGGTTGCTTCATCCTTCCTCATGGTTGAGAAATCACTGGCGGGGCGGCTTCTTGGGGGAGATAAGAAGGGTCGAAGGCGATGGGGAACTCTTATCGGTGGAATTATTTTGCTCCTCGTGGTATTTTCTAACCTCATGTGGATTGCAGCGGCATTAGTGGTTGTTCCTATCATCCTTTTTGTCATATCTTTCGTAAGTTTCCTTGGCGAAAAACTAGAGCGAGAACGTGTAAAAAATTCATGGAAAGATATTTTCAATGTGCAAAAGGGGTTATCAAGCCTCGCGCTCGGCCAGTTGCGATACGCCATGATTCCTCCGCTAACTATCCTTATCGCGGTACTCGCTCAATTTGGCTCAATGTGGTTGCCGCTCGAACTGGTCACAACCCAGAACACATCAGCAAAAGCGTATGTTCTCAGCAACAGTGAAGGATGGGCGACACTTCTCACAGAACAAAAAGTGATTCTTCGCATACCAGAAGGTGCCATTATTGAGCGGCGCGTCTGTAAGCAAGGTCACCATACATCACTGATTAGTATGTTGTCTAGTTCGAAAGGAGCTGAATATCCTGAATGCGGGTAACTATCGGGAGCTGAGAGATCACTGACATGTGACATTGACTGATCTGCGGCTATCTGCTCAATCGCGACCAGTCCCAGCGGCTGGTTGATGAGGCTGGGGCGACTGATTCTGCTGAGAATAGATGATTGAAGATGAAATTTTTTGTCGGGGTGACAGGATTTGAACCTGCGGCCTCGTCGTCCCGAACGACGCGCGCTACCAAGCTGCGCCACACCCCGGTGACTCATCAGAGCCAGCGGCAAGACTATACCAGTGGGCGTCCCCAGGTGAAATCGTCGCCCGCGGTTGGATGTGGTCAGTCGGCAACGATCTTACCCAGGACCACAGGGCCGGGGGTGATGGACTCTTGGGAGTAGCCGACGGCGTCTTCGAGGGCTTCCAGGGCGCGTTCGAAACGCTCCGGGGTGGCGGTGTGGAGGGTGAGTAAGGGTGCTCCCCTGGTGACGTGGTCGCCGGGCTTGGCGTGCAGCTCGACGCCGGCGACCGCCTGTACATCGTCCTCCTTGCGAGCTCGTCCCGCGCCCAGTCGCCAGGCCGCCACCCCGACCGCCATCGCATCCAGGCGGGAGACGAAGCCGTCCTGCTCGGCGGTGACGGTATGGGTGTGCCCGGCCACGGGCAGCGGTGCGCCGGGGTCGCCGCCCTGGGCTGCGATCATGCGCCGCCACACGTCCATCGCCCGGCCGTCCTGCAGGGCGGGGGCTGGATCGACATCCGGCTTCCCCGCGGCTGCCAGCATCTCCCGGGCCAGGGTGACGGTCAGCTCCACGACGTCCGGAGGTCCGCCGCCGGCCAGCACCTCGACGGCCTCCCGTACCTCCAGGGCGTTGCCGGCGGTGAGCCCGAGCGGAGTATCCATGCCCGTGAGCAATGCGACCGTATTGACGCCCGCGTCGGTGCCCAGAGCCACCATGGTGCGGGCGAGCTCCTCCGCGCGGTCGTGGGTCTTCATGAACGCGCCCGAACCGACCTTCACGTCCAGCACCAGCGCCCCCGTGCCCTCCGCGATCTTCTTGCTCATGATCGACGACGCGATCAGCGGGATGGCTTCGACGGTGCCGGTGGCGTCACGCAGGGCGTACAGCTTCTTGTCCGCGGGAGCCAGGCCGGAACCCGCCGCGCAGACGACCGCGCCGACGTCACGGAGCTGCGCGAGAAGTTCGTCATTGCTCAGGTCGGCTCGCCATCCGGGGATGGCCTCCAGCTTGTCGAGGGTGCCGCCGGTGTGGCCGAGGCCCCGGCCCGATAGCTGCGGCACGGCAACGTCGAACACCGCCACCAAGGGTGCCAGCGGCAGGGTGATCTTGTCGCCGACCCCGCCCGTCGAGTGCTTGTCGGCGGTGGGTTTGCCCAGCGACGAGAAGTCCATGCGCTCCCCGGAGGCGATCATCGCGGCAGTCCAGCGCGCGATCTCGCCCCGGTCCATGCCATTGAGCAGAATCGCCATAGCCAGCGCTGACATCTGCTCCTCAGCGACCACCCCGTCGGTGTAGGCGCGGATCACCCAGTCGATCTGAGCGTCGCTGAGCCTTCCGCCGTCGCGTTTCCTGGAGATGACCTCAATGGCGTCCATGGCGGGATTCTAGTGGGGTCGCTGACAAAACTGCCATCCATACAGCGCAGGAGCGAGCTGAGGTACTGGGTTGTTGGACGACTAGCGCAGAGGACTTTCAGGAAACAGCCTAGAGTGTTGATTATCTGTCTTTCTTATTCATAGGTCATGGTGATCCGGAATCCGGCATGATGATAGCTCTCACAGCCTGTCGTTCCTGAGGTGAGTATCAGGGTTGCTTTGTTGTCTTCTGGCTGTTTCTGGGCGACTCTACTCTCTGAATACCTAAGATTTTGATCTTCTTGCCAGCCTTCTTGTTCTGCGGTGGTCATGACTTGGGTGAAGGCTTCTTCGAGTGGGATGGTGCGTCTGTAGCATCGGTTAATTTTTGGGGGGCGTGGTTTGTATCCCTCTCCGGTGGTTTCTTCCCTGCCGAGGGGTTCTAGTCCTGGCCATCTTGCGGTGGCGATGGGGTCTTTCCGGAGGTTGTTCATCCAGCGGTCCCAGTCGGAGGTGCAGGCGACCAGCGCCAGGCACAGCACCGCCACCAGCTGCACTGCTGCCATGCGTTTCAGGTATCGCATCATTGCCTCCCTCGACTAAGAGGATGCTACCTTTTTGCTTTCTGTGCCGGAAGCTCTGCGGATGATCGGCTTGCGGTTTCTCGTCCCTGCTGGGGAGCTGCCCATAGGATTCTTCCGTGCATCCGATCCCCGACGTTACCCCTGCCGCCCGGCGCGCCCGCTGGGGCGTGATCCTGCTGTTCTGGCTGAACGGGGCGGCGGCTGCGTCGATCATTCCGCGCTACCCGGAGATCAAGTCCCGATTGGTCATTGACGACCAGTGGTGGGGACTGCTGATCGCACTTGCGCCCCTCGGTGGGCTGGTGGCGGGCCTGGTCACAGCCGCCCTGATCCGCCGGTTCTCGTCGGCGACGGTCGCGGTGGTCTTCCAGGCGGTCAGCGTCGCGATGCTCAGCCTGATCGGGAATGCATCCGTGGCCTGGATGCTGGCGGCTGGAGTGTTCCTGATGGCCGCGGGTGATGCACTGACGGACATCGCCATGAACGCACACGGGCTGCGGGTGCAGAGGCTCTACCAGCGTCCGATCCTGAACAGCTTCCACGGCTGGTGGTCGATCGGCGCGGTCTGTGGCGGGCTGCTCGGGTCCGCGGCGAAGCAGGGCGGAGTTCCCATCTGGCTGCAGTGCCTCATAGCTGCCGGCGCGTTCGTGGTCATGGCGCTGGGCGCGAAGTCCCTGCTGCTGCCCGGCAAGGACCACGACCCGGCCGCCAGCCAGGCCGGCGGGACGAGACGGCGCCTGCCCACGCCGACGCTGCTGCGGCTGCTCGCGCTGGGGTCGCTGGGGGCTGCGGCCATGCTGATGGAGGACACAGGCGCCACCTGGGGCGCTATCTACCTGGACCGCCAGTTCGAGATCATCCCGTTCTTGACCGGCATGGCCTTCGTCGCATTGCAGGGCGCGCAGCTGATCGGCCGTTTCACGGGCGACGCCCTGGTGGCGCGGATCGGCCCGCGACCCGCCGTCGTGCAGGGCGCGGCGATCGCCTGCCTCGGAATGGGGATCTCGCTGGTCTGGCCCACCGTGGTCACTGCGATCCTCGGCTTCGCCTGCGTCGGCTGGGGCATCGCGACGGCGATCCCGTCGGCCATGCACGCCGCCGACGAGCTGCCCGGCATGAACCACGGCAACGGCCTGATGATCGTCACCTGGATGATGAGGTTCGGTTTCTTCGTCGGCCCGCCGCTGATCGGTGCCCTATCGGAGGCGACGGAGCTGCGCCTTGCGCTATGGGTGGTGCCGGTGTTCGCCGTTGTGATCCTGCTCCTCAGCCCGTCGCTGGGCCGTTCCAAGGCATCATGAAAACCTGTGATGGCCTCGATGCCTGATGCGCAGCGTGACCTGTGAACGATAAAGCCCTTGTCAGGAAGGTTTCTCATAGCCATGAATAAGCCCGAGGGCAGGTTTTCCATCACTAGCGGGCGGAGTCCCTATCATTACGTTTGAGCCGGTCAGCTCAATGTCCTGTCAATGTCCTGGTGAAGGGAGTAGCGATGATGCTGCCCGCCCCGCCCCGCGGCGTGCTCAGGCGGTGGCGCATCCAGGCCGTGACCGTGGCAGGGGTGATCATGTGCGTTGTGGTCGTGGCTTTCCTGGCCTGTCTGGGCATTAGGCTGGCCTGCCTAAGTCCGGCTCAGGTTTCCTCGGTGGCGGACATAATGTTGAGGCCATGAGCACCGAGACTGTCAACACCCCGTATGTCAACCTCTCTTTCACTGCGTCCCCCGCGCTGCGCAACAACTTCCAGCGCGTCCTGGTGGACCTCATCGCCCTTGAGCTGGTCGGCAAGCAGGCCCACTGGAACATCGTCGGCCCGAACTTCCGCGACCTGCACCTGAACCTCGACGCGGTCGTCGACATTGCCCGCGCGGGCGCCGACGACGTGGCCGAGCGGATGCGCGCCGTCAACGCGACCCCCGACGGCCGCCCTGCCACCGTGGTCGCCTCGGCCACCGTGCCCACCGCTCCGGAGGGCGAGATCTTCACAACCGACGCCGTCGCCTACATCGTCTCCGCCATCGAGGCTGTCGTCGTCACCCTGCGTGACGTGCACGGCGCCATCGACGAGGAGGACCCCTCCTCCTCCGGCATCATCGAGGACCTCACCACCCAGCTGGAGCAGCAGGCGTGGTTCCTCTCCGCTGAGGTGCGCAAGCCCGTTCACTGAGTGCTCCCCAGCGCGGGAATACGTGCGACCTGATTCAGCCAAGGCGGCCCCGGCAGCGCTGGGGCCGCCTTGCTGTGCGCGGTTCTGGCCGGCGACACTCCCGAAAGTTATCTCTGGAATGTAACGTAGGTTTGGCTTACCATAACTGGGCTATTTTCCGAAAACGAACGGAGCCCACGTGCTTTCCAGAAGGACATTCGTCGCAGCGCTTGCCGCGTCTGCCACCGCGGGCCTTGCCGCCTGCGCCAATAACTCGACGACGCAGGCCAGCGACAGCCCCAGCGCGGGTTCCAGCTCGTCTGGAGCCACTGAGGCCTTCCCCATCACCATCAAGCACGCTCTCGGTGAGACCGTCATCGATAAGAAACCCGAACGCATAGCCACCCTCGGCTGGGCTAATCACGAGGTGCCGCTGGCCCTCGGTGTGGTGCCCGTCGGCATGAGCAAGGCCAACTGGGGCGATGAGGACGGCGATGGCCTCCTGCCCTGGGTCAAGGAGAAGCTCGACGCCCTGGGAGGCCAGGCCCCGGTGTTGTTCGACGACAACGACGGAGTCCCCTTCGAGGCGGTCTCCAACACCAAACCCGACGTTATCCTCGCCTCTTATTCCGGCATCACCGAGGAGGACTACAAGACGCTCAGCGACATAGCCCCTGTCGTCGCCTACCCGGAGGGGCCGTGGATCACCACTATGGATCAGATGATCGAGCTGAACTCCCAGGCCATGGGGATGTCCGCGCAGGGCAAGACGCTGATCGAGGATCTCAAGAAGCAGGTTGCCGCGGCGATGGACCAGCATGCCGGCCTCAAGGGCAAGAAGGTGCTGTTCAGCTTCCTCAACGCCGACGATCTGTCGAAGGTCGGCTTCTACACCACCCACGACCCGCGTGCCGGGTTCCTGATCAACGCCGGCATGGCCGCGCCGCAGGTGGTGGCTGACGAGTCTGCCAAGTCGAAGGCCTTCTGGGTGGACATGTCCGCCGAGAAGCCGGAGCTGTTCAACGACGTCGACATCCTGCTCACCTATGGTCCTGCCGATCCAGCGCCACTACGGGAGGCCATGAAGGCGAATCCGCTGGTCTCCCGCATCCCGGCCGTCGCCGAGGACCGGGTGGTTTTCCTGGGACAGGACGCCCTGTCGGCTTCCGCAAACCCGTCTCCGCTGTCCATCCCGTGGGGCGTCGACAAGTACATTGCGAAGCTGGCTGAAGGTCTCAAGTGACCGTTGCCGGCACCCAGGCCCGGCCGGGCGCTGAGAGTATCCAGCGCTCGGCCGGGCGTCGTCTGCTCTGGCTGGCGGTCCTGGCGTTGTTCCTGCTGGTGGTCGTGGTGGCCTCCGTGATCTTCGGGGTGCGGGCCGTCACCTTGGACGACGCCCTCGCCGCGCTGACCGGCCAGGCCACGACCGCTGAGCAGGCCGCGGCTGTCGCCCGGCTGCCCCGCACCGTGCTGGGGCTGCTCGCCGGGGCGTCGCTGGCGATCGCGGGCGGCACCATGCAGGCCGTCACCCGCAACCCGCTAGCCGATCCCGGTATCTTCGGCGTGCTGTCGGGGGCGTCGCTAGCGGTGGTGATCGGCTTGGCCTTCTTCGACATCTCCCATCCCTACGCGACGCTGCTATTCGCGGTGATCGGGGCGGGGACGGCTGCTGCGTTCGTCTATGCCGTCGGGTCGCTGGGACGTGGCGGGGCCACTCCGCTGAAACTGGCCCTGGCCGGGGCCGCGACCTCCGCTGCCTGCTCGTCGCTGGTCTCCGCGATCCTGCTGCCCCGGATCCGTGTGATGGACTCTTTCCGGTTCTGGCAGATCGGTGGGATCGGCGGCGCCACCTGGGACCGGGTGGGCCTGGTGGCCCCATTCCTGCTGGCTGGCGCCCTGATCTGCCTGCTGTCGGCGCGCGGCCTGAACTCCCTGGCCCTCGGTGACGACGTCGCCACCGGTCTGGGTGAGAACGTGATGCGCACCCGGCTGGTCGCGTCAGTCGGGGCGGTGATCCTGTGCGGTGTGACGACGGCGGTCTGCGGGCCGATCGCGTTCGTCGGCCTGGTCGTGCCGCACGTCTGCCGGCTGCTCGTCGGCACCGACCATCGCTGGATGCTGCCGTTCGCCGGCCTGGCGGGCGCGTGCCTGCTGCTCGGAGCCGACACCCTGGGCCGTGTCGTCACCCCCAACTCCGAGATCGACGTCGGCATCATCACCCCGTTCATCGGGGCCCCGTTCTTCATCTGGATCGTCCGACGCCAGAAGGTGCGTGAACTGTGACCGCTGTTGCCTCCCCCGACGTCCGGGCGTTGCGTGCCGCGCGGCTGCGGCGCACCCGCGGCCAGGTCCTGGTGGTCGGCATCCTCGTGCTGCTGGTGGCCGGTCTGTGGGCCGCCTCCCTGATGGTCGGCGAGACCTTCTACGGCCCGTCGGAGGTGTGGCGGGTGATCATCGGTGAGCGAGTGCCGGGCGCCACCTTTACCGTCGGCACGCTGCGGCTGCCTCGCGCCACCCTAGCCGTGCTGGCGGGGCTGGCCTTCGGGGCGGCGGGCGTCACCTTCCAGACCCTGCTGCGCAACCAGCTGGCCTCTCCCGACGTTATCGGCATCTCCTCCGGTGCCAGCGCCGCCGGGGTGGTCGGCATCGTGATCCTGGGACTCAACGAGACCACCGTCTCCCTGCTGGCGCTGGCCGCCGCGATCGGCACCGCCGTCGTGATCTACGCCCTCAGCTACAAGGGCGGTTTCGCGGGCACCCGGCTGATTCTGATCGGCATCGGCATCTCATCGATGCTGGGAGCCGTCGTCACCTACACCCTCGCGCAGGCGTCGGCGTGGGACCTCCAGGTCGCCACCCGCTGGCTGACGGGGTCGCTGAACAGCGCGGGCTGGCCGCGGGTGGTGCCGCTGGCGGTGGCCTGCCTGGTGGTGTTGCCGCTGATGTGGCTGAACTCCAGCAAGCTGGCGGCGATGCGGTTCGGCGACGACACTGCCTCCGGACTGGGCGTGAGGGTGTTCTCCGTCAGGGTGTGGACCATCATCGCGGCCGTCACGCTGGTGGCCGTTGCGACGGCGTCCTGCGGGCCGGTCGCGTTCGTGGCGTTCATGTCGGGGCCGATCGCGGCGCGGATCAGCCGGTCCGCCGCGTCCCTGGTGCTGCCTGCCTCTCTAGTGGGCGCGATCCTGGTGCTGGCCTCCGACCTGATCGGGCAGTTCGCCTTCGGCACCCGCTACCCCCGTCGGCATCATCACCGGTGCGCTCGGCGCCCCCTTCCTCGTCTACCTCCTCATCCGCTCCAACCGGCAGCGCCGGAACTGACCCCCGGAGACCCCGTGACCTCGAATCGTTCCCTGACCGCCGTCGAGCTCGGGCTCGCCTACGGCGACCGCACCGTCATCGACAGCCTCGACCTGACCGTCAGGCCCGGGGCCATCACCTCTATCGTTGGTGCCAACGGCTGCGGCAAGTCGACGCTGCTGCGTTCCCTGGCGCGGCTGCTGCAGCCCAAACGCGGGCAGGTGCTACTCGACGGCAAGTCCCTCCACGAGCAGCCGACCAAGGAGATCGCGAAGGTGCTGGGGCTGCTGCCGCAGTCGCCGACGGCACCGGAGGGCATCGTCGTCGCCGACCTCGTCGGCCGGGGCCGGCACCCCCACCAGGGGATGCTCGGGCGGTGGAGTCCCCGCGACTATGAGGTGGTCGCCGAGTCGCTGGCCGCCACCGACACCACCGAGCTTGCCGACCGTCCCGTCGACGAGTTGTCGGGCGGCCAGCGGCAGCGCGTGTGGATCGCGATGGCGCTCGCCCAGGAGACCGACATCCTGCTGCTCGACGAGCCAACCACCTACCTCGATGTCGCGAACCAGCTGGAGGTGCTGGACCTGCTGATCGACCTCAATGCCCGCAAGGGCACCACTGTTGTGATGGTGCTGCACGATCTCGGGCTGGCGGCCCGCTACTCCGACGAGCTCATCGCGATGCGCTCCGGGGCGATCCTGGCGCAGGGATCGCCGCGGGACGTGGTGACGGAGGAGACGGTGCGTGAGGTGTTCGGGATCGCGTCGAAGGTGGTGCCGGATCCCGTCTCCGGTGCGCCCCTGGTGATGCCGATCGGCCGGCACCGGGTGCACGTGAGCGATGAGTGACTGGCTGACGGTCGCCGTCGAGGTGGTGGAGGCGCAGCGCCTTACCCCGCATTTCGCGCGCATCCGGTTCCGGGCACCCGCCCACGTCGGCGGGGCCGGGCCCGCCTACGACCAGCGCATCCGCGTCGGGATCCCGTCGCCCGGCTGCGACCCCTGGGTGGCCGACGGCGACGACTGGTACAGCGAATGGCTTGCCTCACCCGAGGCGGAGCGGGGGCAGCTGCGCACCTACTCGGTCCGGGACATCGACCGCCGCGACGACGAGACCCTCATCACCGTCGACTTCGTGCTGCACTTCTCGCCCGGCTGCCCCGGGGTGGCGTCAGAGTGGGCCGAGGCTGCTCAGCCCGGCGACCGGGCGTCGATGATCCTGCCGCGCCGTGGGCTGGCCGGGGCGGGGATCGAGTTCGCGCCCGGACCGGCGACGGTCATCGTCCTGGCGGGCGACGAGACGGCTGCCCCCGCGATCGCCCGGATCCTGGAGGATCTACCCCGCGACTCCCAGGGCTACGCGCTGATCGAGATCCCGGCCGCTGCCGACGAGCTGCCCATCGACGCGCCCTCGGGCTTCGAGGTGCGGTGGCTGGCCCGCGACGACCGGGAGCACGGCGACCGGCTGGTCGAGGAGCTCCTGGATGTGGTGTCGCAGGGACGCACGCATGCTGGCGTCGGGGACCTGCCCGCCTACGACGAGGGCGAGCTGGTGTGGGAGACCCCGACCTTCTCCGCACTGGGCGAAGATCTCGACGAGCCGCGGGAGCAGGTCGGTGAGACGTTCTACTGGGTGGCGGGGGAGTGCCGGGTGGTCGCGGGGTTGCGCCGTAGGCTGGTCAGGGAGTTCGGCGTTGCACGGAAGCAGATCGCCTTCATGGGCTACTGGAAACGCTGAGTCGACGGGAACGGCTAGCATTTCTGCGAGGAGGTGCAAGCATGTCTACGGTCACCATCCGCGGGCTCAGTGACGAAACACATGAGAACCTGAGGCAACTGGCAGCCTCAAACAACCGCTCTATGGAGGCCGAGGCCCGAGAAGCCCTCGATCAGTACTGTGGAGTGCCCGGCGTTTCGTGGGCAGTGGTGAACAGCCAGGTAACTCCAAGCCCCCGGTTTGCTGGCCTTATTCGCGTCTGCTGGCCTCACAGCACAGGCAAACGTGAATAAGGCCAGCAAACCGACAATAACGCCAGCAAAATCCCAGCACACGAGAATGAAGGCCGATAGCACATACACGAAAGCTAATTCATAGCTCATGGCAACCCGCCGTTGACAAGGGGTTCCGCGACCTCGTCGACCGCCCGCGAATAAGCCTGCAGGCACATCGGAAGGAAGGGGGCATCTTCATGGGCTATTGGAAACGCTGAGGTCGCAGGGTGGCGTCGGTTGTACCGGCGGATTCGTCCAGGTGTGGGGAGTCCCGGGCAAGGGGCGGTGTGCGTTCCTGCGTGAAATTTTTAAGACGGGCGCCATTGCGCTTCAATGCGTTGAATGCCGGCTGTGGGAGGAGGCGATCTCATGCCGTTCCCTCCCTCAGCTTCTGCTTCGGATTGGCCCATTCAGCGATCCTGGTGCGGTGTTGTGAATTCGGCTCGCCTGGAACGATGTGCGGCATATGTCGACAGCGCCAACAAAACCACAAGAAATCCCCAGAGCATGATGAAACCCGTCGAGAAATGGTCAAATGCCAAGGGAATGGTGGCCATGAGGGCGCAGCCAGAAAACGCGATCTGAAGGATGTGGATCGGAAGGTGCCGGGGGCCGGTATGCCCAGATTGCGAAATACCCATGATTTACCTCACAGATACTGGAAACAACTGGAGGCCAAACTGGCCGTACCCATGCCTATTGCTGCAAAACCTCCGATACAGGCGGTGCGCACTGCTGCTATCTGCGGTGTGGAGCACGCCTTATATGTTCTCGCGATTAAACTGGTGAATGCATGGGTTTTCATGAACTACTCCAATCTGCTGTGACTGGTTTTATGGAACTATATGCCATGTGACCTCTGAAGAAATCTAACTTTCGGCCAGTCTCTTGCCGTCTCTTTGGTGGGCGTGATGAGTCTGCGCGGTCCGTCGTGATCCGGCTCAATGGGTTCGTTGTCTTGTTGTTGCAGCCCGAATCACATGACGAACAATGACACCAGGGTGAAGATACCCAGTGCGAGCATGAACAGGCAGGTTCCGAAGGCCTGGCCCCGGGCGTTGTTGGCTTTGAAATGCGCAGCGACGCCGCAGAGGACGGTGGAGTGCTTGGGCGACGTCGTGGAACTGATGTGGAGCAATCGATTCGTCGGCATCCCCGCCTCGGGCCTGACTTGTCGCAGTTGAGGTTGGGTTGGTGTCTGTGGATTGTGTTGGTGCTTGTCAGGGCGTTTTGGGTGTGTCGTGTGGGTCACTAATCGGGGGGTAGGATCTGGTAGGTGAGCCCGTTTCTGCGGAAGGTGAAGACCGCTTCCGGGGCGACAGCTGTGCAGATCGTGGTCAAGGAAGGCCGCAAAAACCGGATCATCGAGCATCTCGGGTCTGCCCATGACGAGGCCGGGCTGGCTGTGTTGATGGCCGCTGGCCGGGCCAAGCTGGTCCCACCAGATCAGCAGATGCTGGACTTCAGCGCAGCGACACCCACGCAGCCTGCGGTGGTCACTGGGAGCAGTTCCGCTTTGCTGGTTGAGGTGGTCTGGGCTACTTGGAAGGCGTTGGGTTTCGACGTGGTCGGTGATGAGGCGTTCTTCCAGCTCGTGCTGGCCCGCCTGGTCGAGCCGACATCGATGCTGGACAGTGCCCGGGTCTTGACCGAGCTCGGGATTGTTCCGGTGCACCGGGCGACGATGCACCGCTGTCTGGCCAGGATCGCAAGGCGGGGTTACCGAGACCAGTTGGCTGCGGCTTGTTACGGCCACGCCACCAGAGACGGAGACGTGACACTAGTGATGTATGACGTGACGACCCTGCATTTCGAGGTCGAGCACGAAGACAAGCTCCGCAAGGTCGGATACAGCAAGGAACGCCGCGTCGATCCGCAAATCATCGTCGGGCTTCTCGTAGACCGCCATGGGTTCCCGCTGGAGATCGGCTCCTGGGAAGGCAACAAAACCGAAACCCACACCATCATCCCGATCATCAACCAGTTCACGACCCGACACCAGCTCGGCGAAGTGGTGGTGGTCGCCGACGCCGGCATGCTGTCGATGACCAACCTCCAAACACTTCACGAGGCGGGATTGGGGTTCATTGTCGGGTCCCGCCCGGTCAAAGCCCCGGGTGACCTCGCCAAACATTTCCGCTGGCATAGGGGACGCGTTCACTGACGGACAACTGATCGACACGATCACCCCTAGGGATAAAACCACCAGGGCCCAGACAGCCAACCCCATTACGGAACGGGCCGAACCGGTTTGGGATCCAATCCGGTATCCGCATTCGTGGCGGGCTGTATGGCACTACAGCCACAAACGTGCACTCCACGACCGTAGAACCCTCACCGCGCAGGAGAACAAGGCCCGGGCCGTCGTGGCCGGCGAGAAGACCGCCCGCAACCCACGGTTCGTGACCACCAGCAAAGGCACCGCTGTCCTCAACGAGGAAGCGCTGACCCGAGCGAAACAACTGGTCGGGTTGAAAGGCTACGTCACCAACATTCCCATAACCGCCATGCCAGGACAGGAAGTGATCGACGCCTACCACGACCTATGGAACATCGAACAATCATTCCGGATGTCCAAACACGACCTCAAAGCCAGGTCAATCTTCCACCACCAAGCCGAAGCGATCGAAGCCCACCTCACCATCGTGTTCACCGCTCTTGCCATCGCCCGCCAGCTCCAAACCACCACCGGCATCAGCATCAAACGACTGATTCGAACCCTACGACCCCTACGCCAAGTCACCATCCAAATCGCCGGTCAAACCATCACCGCCCAACCCCACATAACCCCCGACACCACAGCAATAATCGAGAAAATCCTGGGTCACTAAACTGCGACAACTCAGGTCGGGGGGTAGGATGGGTAGAGAAATCGAGAGGTAGGGAGATCTGCATTATGGCCCGTAGCACCGCTATCGCCCGGACCGCTACACCTGAGGCGCAAGAGCGGGTCGCTTTTGCAGAGGCTGCCTTGGCTGTGGCGGGTCACCAGGTTACTGATCCTGTGGTCCGTGACCTCATGGACCAAGTCGCCCACGACAATATGACAGGAGACCAGGCGATAGAGGCGCTGCGCCGTCATATCCAAAGGTGATGGCGGCCCGTAAACACGTATCGTACCTGGGACGACTACTTCATTCCAGGTACACACGTGTTACGCAACAAGTTCACCACGCCAGGCAAGCCCTATGGGGAAACCGACCCAGGAAAACTCCGGGCCCTCGAAGAAGGCGCAGCCGCGATCCGGCTTGAGGAACTTGCCAAGCACCCGATCGCCGGCAAGTTCGATTACAAGCACATGAAAGCGATCCATCGCTACATCTTCCAGGATGTCTATGAATGGGCAGGCCAGGAACGTGTGGCACCGGTAGGAGAGTTCATGACGAAGACCGGTCCCGACGTCATCAACTACCCGCCAGGCGACCCTACAGCACCCCAAGTTCCCTATAATTACTACCCAGCAGGACCAGCATTGACGGCGGCAGCTGAGGAACAGTACCAGCGGCTTGCGTATAAGAACTTGTTGCGTGGTTTGGACCGGGATGAATTCGTAACCGAGCTTGCCGAGGTGTGGGGTGAATTGAACGTCGTCCACAGCTTCCGCGAGGGAAACACCCGTAGCCAATTTGTGTTCTTCTCCCAACTTGCCCAACAAGCCGGCTGGCAACTTAATCCCGCCTACTTCGCCCCCGGCACGCCAGGTAGCAACGACTTTATCGCTGCTCGCTTCCACAGCCAAGCTACCGGGCGCAATGACCGCCTTGCAGCCGTTTTCGCTCGCGAGATCACTCTTTTTCGCAACTGACCTTCCTGACCTAGCGGAATTGCGAGATACCACATGATCGGGGATTGGGTGAATTGTGGCGTCCATGCGCGGTCCTGGTTATGGATCGCCGCTGGTTTACAAACCAGTGTGCCTTTTTACCGAGGCCTCGGCAGTACGGCATCTGGATGTTGTGTTGTGCCATCGTCCCCTACCAGTGGGGTCTTTACAGGATGAACAATGACACCAGGGTGAAGATACCCAGTGCGAGCATGAACAGGCAGGTTCCGAAGGCCTGGCCCCGGGCGTTGTTGGCTTTGAAATGCGCAGCAACGCCGCAGAGGAAATACACCACCACCGCGACGCTCGTTGCGAATGCCACCCCCGGCAGCCAGATACCGGCGATCAGGCCCGCGGTGCCGAGGAATTTGATGACGATCAGCGTCCAGGCCCATTCCCTGGGGAAGTTGACGCCGTCCAGGCACTCGCGGATGAACTTTGGCGGCCGGATCATGAGAACGGCGTCGGTCAGCAGCGCTGCAGCCAGGATGACGGCGGGCCACCAGGGGTCGGCTGTGATGATCATTCGTGCTCCTTGTGATTACAGATGGTTTCGAAAGTGGTGCGCAGCTCCGCGATGATGGAGCTGCCCTCGAAGGTGGGCCGGGTGGCCCAGGTGAACAGCACGCCCAGGTAGGCGTAGTAGAGGGCCTGGGCCTGGCGGTCCAGGTCGTCCGGGGCGCGTCCGGGGCTGCTGATGGCGTCGCGGATCTCCGCCAGGAGGATCTTGGTCAGGCGGGTGAAGATCTCGGACGAGTGGTTGCCGGAGAGCAGGATCGATCCGTAGGCCCGTGCTAGTTCCTGGCGGCTGGCGAACAGCTGCAGGAAGGGTTCGACGAGGCTCAGGACGCGGACGACGCGGTTGCCGCCGCGTGGAGGTGTCTCGCGGCGGGCGGCGTGGGTCTCCTCGATCAGGCTGTCGAAGACCTTGACGAGCAGCGCCGACTTGTCGCCGACGGCCATGACCGTGCCGACACTCACTCCGCTCGCCGCCGCGATGTCGCGCACGGTGGTGGCCGCGAGGCCTCGCTCACGGAAGAGCCGGTCGGCCTCGGCCAGCACTCGCCGCTGGGTCTCGGCCTTCATGTCGCTGCGGGTCGGCATCACATCTCCTGAACAAGTTCACTGAACACGTTCAGGATAGCGTGACAAAATACAGCTTTCAAGGAGAAGCGGTGTCCCGCGATGTGGTGCTGGTCTTACCCGCATCTCTTCAGAGCGGGGCAGCGTCCAGGGTTGGCTGGTCGGCAACCGGGTGCGGTGGTC
This sequence comes from Arachnia rubra, assembly GCF_019973735.1. NCBI lineage: Bacteria > Bacillati > Actinomycetota > Actinomycetes > Propionibacteriales > Propionibacteriaceae > Arachnia > Arachnia rubra. The sequence goes on along the minus strand of NZ_AP024463.1, from coordinate 3,236,157 downwards.
TGTTGGTCTGGGCGTGGTGTCCTCAGACCGGCGGTGGTTCGTCTCAGTCAGCCCGCTGGGACGGGGGCACGTAGAGGTCCTCCACAGGGATCTCCCGGCCGGTGGGGGTTTCCACGATGCGGATGCCCAGCTCGTCGCGGACTATCTGCAGGTCGGAGCCGACGGGCAGGTCCCAGATCCCGATGAGGGCGGGCTCGATGGTGCACAGGTCGTTGAAGTCGGCGACCTGCCAGTTCGAGGGGTCGTTGAGGTATTCGGAGGTGTCAATGTGGCTCATGATCTGCCAGCCGTTGTCGGCGGGCGCCTGCGACTTGCCTCGCACCATCCACCGCACCAGCCCCTTTTGCTCAATGACATTGCGGGTGGCCAGGCAAGCCCCGGCCTTGGGGATGAACTCCATTGTCTACTCCTTTCACGCCTTGGCGGCCAAGCTTACCGAGACAGACGGGGGCTGGTCGCTCCAGAGGATAAGGCGGGGGTGCTATTCCAGCTCAACCGGGCCGAGGACGCGCACCTCCTCAATGTCCAGGCGCTCCTGAATCACATGCAGCACGTTCATGTCGATCTTGCCCTCATTGCGCAGGCGCTTGAGTACCTGCCGCTGGTTATCAAGAAACGCCAGGCGCAGAATATTCTCCTGCTCCAGCTGGGTGGCGGTGTGGGAGCCGTCCGGGCGGGCCTCCATGCTGGAGATCTCCTTGTAGGTGTCGTGGTGGTCGTTATACAGGCGGATGCGGTGCTCGCACTCTTTGCGCACACCCTCCAGCGCCTCGGGGGATACCTGCGCCTGCTCGGCCAGCTCGTCCAGGTTCCTGTAGGTCTCGTTCCAGGCCAGGCGCGAAGCATCCGTGATCTCGCGCTCCTCGGAGTCGTCGGCGGGGATTTTTGCCCACCGGATCACCGCCGGCAGCGCGAGGCCCTGCACCACCATGGAGAGGATGACCACCGCGGCCACCACAAAGATGATGAACTCGCGACCCTCCACGCCGACGGGTACCGACAGCGCCACCGCCAGGGAGATGCCCCCGCGCAGGCCCGCGAAGGTGCTCACCACGCGCCCGCGGAACGTGCCGCGCAGCCGCCGCTGCTTCTCGCTGCGGTCCAGGGCGCGAATAATCCCCACGGTCACGTTAAGGAACACGAACCAGGCAGCGACGCTCGTCACCCACGCAACGAGCACCACCATCACGCCAGTCATCGCGGAGTAGTGGTTGTGCTGGGCCACCTCGTCCATGGCGCGCCACACCTCGGGCAGCTGTACTCCCACCAGCACGAACAGCGCGCCATTGAGTACGAAGGAGATGAACGCCCAAATCGGCAGACCGTAGAAGCGGTTCTGCGCGGTGATCGTGTCCGGGCCGTTGTAGGTGAGGTAGATGGCCGCCACCACCACGGCCACCACCCCGGAGCCCTTGAACCCCTCGGCGATCTCCAGCTGCTCAGAGATGAGGAAGGCGATAAACGGTGTGGTCACCATGAACACGGTGAAATACATGGGGTTAGTGAGGTAGGCGCGGATTTTATTGCCCGCCCAGCCCACAGCCAGGCCCACGAAGATGCCCACCGCGAACGAGTAGAAGAACATGCCGGTGGTGGGCCCAAGACTGAGCTGGTGCCCGTTAGCTACCTGGAGGGCGAGCGCAAAAATCACCAGGGTGGTGCCGTCATTAATAAGCGATTCGGCCTTCAGAATGGTGATGGACGACTTGGGTAGCTTGCCATTGAGGGTGGCCACGGCGGTGGCGTCTGTGGGGGCTAGGGCGGCGCCAATGATGAGGGCCACCCCCCAGTCGGTGCCGAAGAAGAAATTCAGCGACCAGGCGATCACGGCGGCGGTGAAAATGACCAGCAGCGTGCCGCTGAGGGTGATGCCGCGCATGAATTTACGAATCTCTCGCCAGGAGGTGTTGCGCGCCTCCCAGAAGAGCATGATGGGCAGGAAGATTTCGAGGATGACGTGCGGGGGCAGGCCGAGTTCTTGCACCTCGTGCAGCTGGTGGGCGGGGATGAGACCCAGCACCAGCCCTAAGACGATGAGAACGATGGCGGGGGTGAGGCGTGTCTTGTGGGCAATGATGTTGCCGATGAGGATCGCCAGGGAGAGGGCGATGAGGACTTCTAACAAGGCGTGGTTTTCCTTGTGGTCGTGTGCGTTGTCTCGGTTGTGCCGTACGGTGTCGCACTTTAATACCCTAGCATCTGGGTGAATCGCCCTGGGGTGTCCTGGGCAGTGTGGTCATAGGCCAGCGATGACGACCTCAGCCAGAAGAGGCCTGCGCTGACCAGGCTCAGGACTGCTTCGGCGGTCTCGTCCGATCGGGAAGATCTCGCATGCGTGCCTTCTGCGCGCGGGTCATGATGTGTCGCAGCCCTGGCGGCGGCCTCGCTGCGGTTTACACGAGCTGGAAGTCTGCTGTCCCTCTCGCCATGACCGGACGTGTGGCAGCCCGTGAAGCTCTCTCAGGCGAAGGCCACGGCTCCGGGAGCGTCTTCTGTGCCGTTGGCTGCTGCCACTTCCATATTCCCTACAGTGCGAGCGGGAAAGCCGTCCTCACGTGTCATCGGTGCACTAAAGCCTGTGGATAATCCTCATATCCAATCACTTCGATACTGACCTCCCTGATAACCTCCTTGGAGATGTCCGCAACCGCGATGCGGTATACGGTGTTGAGGCGCGGGTTGAAGACCCCCAGATGGGTGATGCCTGTGAAGTGGGACAGGCCTGTGTGCATGCCCATGAGCCAGTACATGAGTAGCTGGAGCGTGTGATCCTTGGTGGGGCTTTTCACTGAGACTTTGAAATCCCACAGCGTATCGGAGGTCAGGAAATCTCCATCACCTGCCGTCACCACGTCAGTATAGCCGCCGGGGAAAGTGAAGCCATCGAGTGTGATAGGCCCGTATTCGCGGAAGAACCTGACTGACCGATCAACCATGGTCACGATGTGATCGATCGTGACCTTATCCGGCTTGGTTCGTGCACGTGGATCGTACATTGCCGGACCGACGCGGTATCCAACGTCGTATCCGGCGAGCTTGCAGGCGGCAATGATGGCGTAGCCGTCTATTTTTCCTGGTGTGAGGCTTGCCACCGCGACCTCAGCAGCTGTGCGAGCAGCGCCGCCGATGTTGTTGGCGCCCATCAGTGAAACCGCAAAGGCGTCGTGTGGATCCGCGCCGTTCGCGAGGCGTGATAGGTAATCCACTGCTGTGCCCACCAGAGTAGGGTGGAGATTCTCGATTTTATGATCGAGCGGTGATGGTTTGCCGTCGTCCAGCTGTTTTACCCTCATGGACCTCGGGTTGATGTACCCGCCACGGGGTTGGGTAACTTCTTTTACACGCCGCGTGACCGTCGTCATGGCTTACTCCTGTCGCTCGCCGGAAATCTATCAGTTGCTCCCGACGCTTTTAGGTATGAGCCAGTTTTCGTAGGTTTTCAGGGAGAAATGAGCATTTCTGGGTGTTGATTAGGACCGTGCCAGTTCTTGGAGTTCGTGGAAACTGCGGTGGGCCAGTTCGTCGAGGAATTCTGGGCCATTCTCGATGCTGCCGACGTAGTGGCCGAAGAGTTCCATGTTGATGCAGCCGAACAGCTCGGTCCAACCTCTCAGGACGGTCAGGATCATCTCGTCCGAGGCTTTCGCGGGTAGTCCCTGTTCGATGGTCCAGCGACGCACCCTCTCGAGGTCCTCCAACAGGCCTGGGGCCAGCTCCGGCCCGCTCGCCGGGGGAGTGCCGCCGGCGGGCGGGGCCACTTCCGAGGCTATTCGCGCGAGCAGGATGGAGATCTTGGACGCGGCAGGGATGGTCTCCGGTGGGGCCTGGTATCCGGGGACCGGGGTGCCGTAGATCAGGCCGTACTCGTTGCGGTGCTCCAGCGCCCAGGTGCGCGCCGCGCGCCATATCGCCAGCCAGCGACCCTCGTGGTCTCCGCGTGGGATCCTGCCCTCGGCCTCCTCGACGGCTTTTCCCAGCGACTCGTAGGCGTCGACGATGAGCAGCGTCAGGAGGTCATCGCGGCTCTTGACGTAGCGGTACAGGGCGCCAGGCGTCACGTTGAGATCGCGAGCGAGGGCGCGCATCCCCAGCCCTGTCGCGCCGTTGTCCACCAGGTGCTGGTGCGCGACCGTCAGCAGCTGCCGGGTGAAGGCGTCGCGGGCCTCGCTGCGTGGGGTGGGTGCCATGGCCCCAGTCTCGCACGCGCACCACGCCAGGAGCGTGAACAGTGTTTACAATGTTGCGTAAACAGTGTTTACTGTTTTGGGTCGATACCTGAGGAGGAACCATGGAACACATCACCGTCATCGGCGCCGGGCCGCTCGGCAGGGCCACGACGCGCACGCTCGTCGAGACCGGGCATCAGGTCACGGTCGCTACCCGCAGCGGAACCCAGCTGCCTGGCGCGCAGGCCGCCAGGGCCGACGTCGTCACGGGCGATGGCCTGGAGGGGCTTGCGCCCAGCGCGGCGATCGTCGCCTGCTGTAACTTCACCTACACCGTCGCCGGATGGCGTCATGCCTGGCCCCTGGCCATCGAGAACCTCATCCGCCTGGCGGAACGACAGGACGCCACGCTGGTGGTCGCGGGCAATCTCTACTCCTATGCGCGCGGAGTCATGCCGATGCGTGCCACCGACCCCCTCGACCCGCCGTCGGCGCTTGGTGAGGTCCGGGCCGACGTGACCCGGCGCCTGTTCCAGGCCCATGAGCAGGGGCGGATCCGGGCGGTCGAGGTGCGTGGGTCGTCGTACCTCGGGGCCGGCGCAGGGACGGGGTCCTATGCCGGGTCGCGGATCGTTGGGCCCCTGCTGGCCAAGGGGAGGGCCGGCATCATCGGCAGCGCCGACTCCCCGCACACCTGGACCGCGATCTCCGACTTCGGACGTCTCCTGGCCCGCGCCGCCACCGATCCCGGGATGACCGGCCGGGCGTGGCACGTCCCCAGCGCCCCCGCCCGCAGTGTCCGCGAGCTCGCCCGGCTGCTGTTCCAGGCTGCCGGGATCGGCGGAGAGCCGGGACTGCGCGTCATCCCCGCCCCGGTGATGCGCCTGCTGGGCTGGTTCTCCCCGGTGATGCGTGCGATCGGCCAGACCAGCTACCAGATGGAGGCGCCCTTCATCTGCGACGACACCGATACCCGCGACCTGCTCGGCGAGACCCACACTCCCCTGGAGGAGACGCTGGCGGGAATGGTCGCTGCGGCCGCGTGGGACGTCAAGGCTGCTGCCTGAGGGCTCAGTGAGGGCTCAGATGGTTGCGCGGAGTCTGCGTACCGCTCAGGTGAGGGATTTCCTGGGGCGGTCTTAGCCGATCTCCCGGTGCATCTTGTGGACCTTCTCTAGGGTGGCCTCCAAGCCGCTGGACTCCATGTACTCGGCGACGAACCTGGGATTGAACTTCCCCAGTCCAGCTTCCCGGGTGACGATGTCCTGGTAGAGGGCGTCGCGTTCCTCGTCGGTGTTGTGGTACTCGGTGTGCAGGTAGGAGTGCGCCCGGCGGTCTAGGCTGCGAATGGCGCTGGCGACGATTCCCTTCCGGCTGAACAGCGAGATCACGATCGTTATCGTCAGGATGCTCAGGATCACGAGCAGCGAGTCGCGATCGCTGATGTCCCACACATCGACGTGCCTGCCGCCATTGATGAACGGCACGTTGTTCTCGTTCAGCGCATGGAGGGTCAGCTTGACGCCGATGAAACCGAGCACCGCGGCCAAGCCGTACTTCAGGTAGATCAGGCGGTCCAGGAGGTCGTCGATCAGGAAGTAGAGCTGCCGCAGCCCCATCATCGAGAACGCGGTCGCGGTGAACACCAGGTACACGTTGGTGGTCACGCCATAGACGGCGGGCACGGAGTCCAGCGCGAACATCAGGTCGGTGCCGCCGATGGCGATCATCACCAGCAGCATCGGGGTGAGCACCCGTTTGCCGTTCTCCACGGTGGACAGCTTGTCCCCGTCGTAGTGGTCGGTGGTGTGCAGGTATTTCTTCGCCATCCGGATGATGAAGTTGTCGGCGTCCCCGGACTCGCCGTCGTCGGGGGCCAGCAGCCGGCCGGCCGTGATCATGAGGATCAGGCCGAAGATGTAGAACGTCCAGCTCCACGTCTCCAGCATCGCCTTGCCGAGGGCGATGAAGACCGACCGGGCCAGCAGTGCGAAGACGATGCCGAACAGCAGCACCTTCTGCTGGTCCTGGCGTGGCACAGCGAAAGAACCCATGATCACCAGGAACACGAACAGGTTGTCGACGCTGAGGGCTTTCTCCAGCAGCCAGCCGTTGAAATACTGCGTGCCCATGTCGACGCCGCCGAATATGGTCACGGCGATACCGAAGAGGACAGCCAGGCCCACGTAGATGATCGACCAGAGGGTGGCTTCTTTGAGGGTGGGTGTGTGTGCCTTGCGGACGTGGAAGAAGAAGTCGAAGGCGAGCAGCCCCATGATGATTGCGATGGTCAGGACCCAGACCCAAAGGGGGACGGACAACCGGTTTCACTCCTTGATATAGATCGGGGAGGTGGTCGCGGGCCGATCCGTAAGTAGCGATCTGTACGACCTTCAACCCTATAAAGGGTACCTGTCTCCATGAGGGGCAACAATCATTGTCCAGAACCTCCCTGTCGTCTTTGACAGGGGCTCCCGGTAGTCTCAGGGCAAGGAAGCTGAGGAAGGGATCCGACGTGAGTACCAAGACCTTCTGGGCCGGGAGGCTCCGGGCTGTGCTGGCCGCCGTCATGGCCTCGGCGTTGCTGCTGGGAGGGTGCTCTCCCGGCAATCCGGAGCCCGGTGCCTGGGCCCCCAACGACCCACCGAACGGGGTGTCCTCCGCGGATGACGTGGTCGCCGGCCTGGTCGCGGGGCTGCAGAAGCTGGACCTGACTGGCACGTCGCTGTCCACGCCGCCCGCCGACGCCACCACGGAGCTGAAGACCATCTTCGCGGGCATGGACGACATCGTCCCGGCGGTGGAGTCCGCTGGGGTGCAGTACGCGCCCGATGGGAAGACCGCCTCCGCTCATCTGAACTACAACTACCCCGTCGGGCAGGCCGGGCTGCAATACACCACCAACGTTCAGCTGGAGAATGCGGACGGCAACTGGGTGGTCACCTGGGCGCCCACGGTGGTGCACGAGAAACTCACCGACAAGACACGGCTCAGGCATCAGCGCACCTGGCCGAAACGCGCCGCCATCAACGACCGCGAGGGCGTGGCCCTCGTGGAGGAGCGCACCGTCTACCAGGTCGGCATCGACAAGTCGAAGTCTGAGGAGTCCACCTGGGAGGCCGCGGCCGCGCAGCTGGCGCAGCTGCTGGGAGTCGACGTCAACTCCTACACCCAGAAGGTGCTGACTGGCGGGGCCAAGCAGTTCGTGGTCGCCAAGACCATCTCCTCCCAGGACCAGATCCCGTCCACTGTCTCCAGCATCCCGGGAGCCTTCGTCAAGGAGTCCAGCTCGTCGGTCGCGCCATCGGACACCTTCGCCGCGGGCCTGCTCGGCAAGGTCGGGAACCCGTCGAAGGAACAGGTGGACAAGTCGGAGGGCGCCCTGATGACCTCGGACATGGTCGGGGTCACTGGCCTGCAGGAGCGTTACGACAAGGAACTGCGCGGGGTGCCGAAGGTGACTGTCGACATCGTGGCGCGCTCCGGAGCGGAGGCAGAGACCACGACGCTGTTCTCGCAGGAGTCCAGCGTCGGCAGCCCGATTCAGCTGTCGCTGGACCGCGCGATGCAGGAGAAGGCGGAGTCGGTGCTGTCGCAGCAGGTTGGCGACTCCGGGCTCGCCTCCCTGGTCGTGCTGGACGTCAAGGACGGGGGAGTGCTGGCAGCAGCCAACTCGAAGGCGGCCGGCGAGTATCCCTACGCCACCTTCGGCAAGTACGCGCCCGGTTCCACCTTCAAGGTGGTCTCGTCGCTGGCGTTGCTGCGCTCCGGCCTGCGGCCCGACTCGACGGTGCAGTGCCCAGCCACCATGCAGATCGGCGACCACACCCTGAAGAACTACGACGGCTATCCCGAGGACAAGACCGGCAGCATCACGCTGACGCAGGCAGTGGCGAACTCCTGCAACACCGCCTTCGGGAGCAACACCGACAAGGTCACCCCGGAGAAACTGAAGGAAGCCGCGGGCAGCCTCGGGGTGGGCACGGACTACGACGCCGGGTTCTCGTCGAACTTCGGGAAGGTGGAGCCTGCGAATTCCCCGCTCGACCTGGCCATCAGCATGATCGGGCAGGGCGGCATCGAGATGTCGCCGCTGGGGATGGCCTCGGTGTCGGCCAGCGTCGCCTCGGGTGAGACCCGGATTCCGTGGCTGGTGAAGGGACACGAGGCGAAGTCGACGGCCACGCCCCTGACCCAGGACGAGGCCACACAACTCCAGACCCTGATGAAAGCCGTGGTCAACGAGGGGTCCGGCAGCGTCGTCAAGGGCGTCATGACCGGCGCCAAGACGGGCACCGCCGAATTCGGTGACGCCGCCTCCGACAGCGCTCACGCCTGGATGATCGCGTGGAACGACAAGTACGCGGTGGCGGCCTTCGTGCAGGACGGCCAGTCGGGTTCCGCGACGGCCGGCCCGCTCATCAACGCGATGTTCAGCTGACCGGCGTCCCTGGGGCCAGCATCAGCGCCCGCACCACGATGTCGGCGATGGCCAGCGCAGCCACCGCCGCCACCAACGGCCACTGCCAGCGGCGCTGCTCCCGGGGAAGCCAGACCAGGACGGCGGTGACGGCCAGCCCGCCGAGCAGGCCGCCCAGGTGCCCTTGCCACGAGATGTAGCTGGAGCCCACGAAGGTGATCACCACGTTGATACCCAGCCACATCAGGATGGACCGCACGTCGCCCTGATGTTTCCACGCAATCAGCAGCACCGCGCCCATCATCCCGAAGATCGCCCCGGAGGCACCCATGGTGATGATGTAGGGGCTGGAGAACCACATCACCATGGCGGACCCGGTCAGCGCCGAGACCAGGTAGAGCGCCAGGAAACGGGTCCGGCCCAGCACCCTCTCAAGCTGCGGGCCAAGCATGAACAGGGCGGCCATGTTGAAGGCGATGTGGAGGACGTCCAGGTGGGTGAAGGCGTTGGTCAGGACCTGCCACCAGGATCCGGAGCTGACTCCGTCGAACCAGGTCGCGCCCACTGCCGTGCACTGCGCCTGGCTGTCCACCGCGAGGATGTACCGGTCCGTGGCGCAGAAAGCCTGGGCGCGGATGGCCAGGGTCTGGAATAGGAAGCTGTTCGCGCCGCCGGTCAGGATGATCGCCAGCCAGACCACCGCGTTGATCCCGATCAGCACCTGCGAGGTCAGCGCCGGCATGGCGCTGCGGGAGCCGCCGTAGGGCAGGTCCGCCTGGCGGGTCTGCCGCCGGCCCAGGACGACGCACTCGGGGCACTGGAATCCGACGGACCCCGCCACCATGCAGCGGGGACAGATGGGCCGGTGGCAGCGTTGGCAGACGATGCCCGTGACCTCGCCGGGATGCCGGTAGCAGACGCTCTGTTGCATGGGCGCAAGGCTACCTTCGCAATCCACCACGCGTGGTTACTTCTGCTTCTGGTTCCCGGGGGTATCGTGCCATGGCATGGGCGCAGGGCATTCTCATTCGGGAGCAGATCTGGACCATGTGGCGGTCGGGACCACGGCGCGTAATGTGCTGATCGGTTTCCTGGCGCTGGTCGGGGTGCTGACGGTGGCGGGACTGATCTGGCTGTGGCCGTCCGGCTCGGACCTGTCCTCGGTGGTGCAGAAGATCTACGACGCCCCCAACCTGACCCACGAGCACGGCACCATCACCGACATCACCGACGGCTGCGACGCGCAGCAGACTGGGAACGCCAAATGCGTGACTGCCACGGTGACCGTGAACACCGGCGAGGACACCGGCAGCTCGGTGACCATCCCGCTGCTCGGGCCGAACGCGCAGTCCGGGCTGCGGGCCGGGGATGTGATCGAGTTGAACCGGATCGCATCTGCCGACGACCCAGTCTGGTCCTATTCGTCGACGGAGCGAATGCCGGTGCTGGCTGTGCTGGCGGTCCTGTTCGTCCTGGTGGTGCTCGCGGTGGCGCGCCTGAAGGGTTTGTTTGCCCTGCTCGGGCTCGGATTCGCCGGCGTGGTGCTGGTCGGGTTCATGCTGCCGGCGCTGATCACGGGCAAACCGGGGATCCTGGTGGCTCTGGTCGGCGGCACGGCGATCATGTTCGTGGTGCTGTACGTGGCCCATGGCGTCTCGATCCGGACGTCGACGGCCCTGGCCGGGACGCTGCTCGGCGTGGCGGTGACGACGGGTTTGGGCAGCCTGTTCGTGGAGCTGGCCCGGCTGGCGGGGTTCGCCGAGGAGAACGAGTACGACCTGGCGCAGCTCGTGCCCGGGCTCAACTTCCGGGAGCTCCTGATGGTGGGCATCATCGTCGGTGGCCTCGGCGTGATGAACGACGTCACCATCACGCAGAGCTCGGCGGTGTGGGAATTGCGGGCGGCGGCGCCGTCGATGAGCCGCGGGAAACTGTTCGCGGCGGGTATGCGGATCGGGCGCGACCACATCGCCTCCACCATCTACACCATCGTTTTTGCCTATGCGGGTGGGTCGCTGGCGGTTCTGTTGCTGCTGTATTTCACCGATCGTCCTGCTCTCGCGCTCATGAATGCGGAGATGTTCGCCAGTGAGATTGTCCGTACCTTGGGTAGCGCGATCGGGCTGATATTGAGCGTCCCGATCACGACGGGGATCGCAGCCCTGACCGTCGGCGCAGCCGCCACACCACCAGCCAGGCGTGGGAAGTATCAGGCCAGGCGCGGACGTCATGCCGAAGAGCCAGAGGCCGAGGCAGCAGAGGCCTGAGAATTCTACGACGTGTCGCCAGGTTAAGATGATGCAGGAGCATCCACCTGGCCAGCTGGCCCTCGCCGATGAGCTGATAGCTGTTCTGGCTTGGGGTTTCACCTGGTGGGATTGTGTGATGTGCGTAGTCCTCGGACTATGCGGCGAGGCATCTGCATGTGAGTCACCCAGGTTCAGCGCATAGTCTGGTTGACATGGAACAGCAGGATCAGCAACCGGCCAAGCCGGAGCAGAAGCGCAAACGCGCTGCGAAGCGCCCGAAGTCCCGCGCCCGGAAGATCCTGGGCAGGGTCGGTCTCGGCGCTTTGATTCTGTTCCTCGTCGCGAGCCTGGCGGGGGTGGGCACCTTCTTGTACCTGTACGCGACCACGGACCTGCCAGACCCCAACAGCGACTTCACCACCAACACCACCTTCATCTACTACAACGATGAGCAGGAGCAGGTTGGGTCGCTAGCGGTGCAGAACCGCGTCACCCTCGACTACGCCAACATGCCGCAGGTCGTGAAGAACGCTGTGGTGGCGGCCGAGAACTCCACCTTCTTCACCGACCCGGGGTTCTCGCTGCCCGGCATGCTCCGCGGCATGTGGACCATCGCCAGAGGAGGTGACGTCCAGGGCGGGTCGACGATCACCCAGCAGTACATCAAGATCCTCTACCTGAGTTCCGAACGCACCGCGGACCGCAAGATCCGGGAGCTGATCCTCGCCATCAAGATGGGCCGTGAGGTGCCGAAGGAGAAGATCCTGGAGGGCTACCTCAACACCATCTACTTTGGACGTGGTGCCTACGGGATCGAGGCGGCAGCCAAGTCGTACTTCCTGAAATCCGCCTCGGAGCTCAGCCTCGCGGAGGCCGCCACGCTCGCGGCCATCCTCAACAACCCAGCCGGCTTCAACCCGTCCGGCGGGGAGAAGAACCGGGAGAGGCTCTTGGGCCGCTACCAGTACGTGCTCTCCCAGATGCTGGAGAACGGCTACATCACCAAAGCCGAATACGACTCCACCTACCAGGCTCTTCCGGAATTCCCCGAGGTGCCCGTCTCCGACCGCTACGGCGGCCCCAAGGGGTTCCTAATCTCCCAGGTGGAGCAGGAGCTGGAGAAGCTTGGATTCAGCGACGCCGAAGTGCAGGGCGGCGGCCTCAAGGTGATCACCACCCTCGACAAGAACATGCAGGACGCCGCTGTCGCCACTGCCCAGAAATACACGGAGCAGGCGGCCAGTTCCGCGAAGCCCAAGCAGGATGCGTCGAAGCTGCATGCCGCCGTCGCATCGGTCGACACCGCGACCGGCGGGGTCCTGGCGATGTACGGTGGTCCCGACTACAGCAAGGACTCCCGCAACTGGTCGACGACCCCGCGTCCCGCGGCATCCACCTTCAAGTCCTTCGCGGCCGCGGCGGGCTTGCGCAACGGCTACTCCCTGGACAGCACACTCAAGGGCGATACGTTCACGCCGCGGGGTGACCCCGTCCCGATCCGCAACGAGTTCAACGAGCAGTACGGCGACGTGACGCTCAGGAGAGCCGTCGCGGAGTCCATCAACACCGCGTTCGTCGACATGACTGAGTCCATGGACAACGGTGCCCCCGCCGTCATCAAAGCGGCCAACGATGCGGGTGCCCCGAGTGGCGCGGGCTGGGACGTGAACAACCGCATCGCCCTCGGTGCCGCTGAGGTGAGCCCCCTGAACATGGCCAATGCCTACGCCACCTTCGCTGACTCGGGCCGCCGAAAGGAAACCCATTTCGTCTCCAAGGTACTGGACCGCAACGGCAACGTGGTCTACGAGGCCAAGAACGAGGCCACCCAGGGCATCGAGGAGAACGTGGCGGCCAACGTCACCAGTGCCCTGACCTCCGTGGTCGAGGAGGAGGGCGGCACCGGTGCGAAGGCATCGGCGCTGAACCGTCCAGTCGCGGGCAAGACCGGCACCAACGGCGTCGACGACTCCATCACCTCCGCCTGGTTCGTCGGCTACACCAGGCAGATCTCGACGGCGGTCATGTACGTCGCGGGTGACTCTGGGAACGAGGATCTGGACGCCTACAAGAACCCCAAGGACAAGACCTTCTTCGGCTCCACCTATCCGCTGATGACGTGGCTGGAGTACATGCAAACCGCCACCAAGGGCCAGGAGGTCAAGCAGTTCGACAAGGCCAAGCCGATCAAGGGGAGGTCCACCGCGCCGGAGGAGCCGGCGCCCTCGGCCAAGCCATCAACCACGTCATCGGCCAAGCCGAGTCAGTCATCCAGCCAGGCCCCGTCCCAGACGTCCACCCAGCCGGCTCCCGAACCGAGCGGTGGGATCGGCGGCGAGGACGACAACAACAACGGGTTCGACCGCGACCCCACCCAGGCTCCCTCCGGCGGGACGTCCCGACCCTCTGGCGGTGCGACCGGCGGGCAGACCGATCCGACGGGTAGGGCGGAACCGACCGGCAACGGCGGCCGGGACCGGCAACAGGACAATGACCAGAGGAACAGGAACGGGAATTCGGGGAATTCCGGGAACTCCGGGAACTCTGGAGACGGCAGGGGCAATGGCGGTGGCCGCCGCCAGTAGGGAGGCTCGGCCGCTGCGCTGACGAAGCCTTCCTGGCGCAGTGGGGATGGTCCTTTCAAGGCCTTTGCCGCGCCAGTGGATCTCTAAGATGTCTTCATGAACAGTGCGCTGTTGGAGGGGCTCGGCGGTCCGGCTGGACGCTATGCCCGGCGTTCGGGGATCTGGTTCAACCCGGTCCCGTGGTCGCTGCTGGTGGCAACCGCGCTGTTCGTGGTGTGCGCGTTGCGGCACCTGCCGTGCATTTACTCTGCGGGGAGAAACCGCGCCGACGCGTTCATCATGCTCTGCTACTCGGATGTGCCGCTGGCCTGGAATGGCAGTGGTTTCGCGGTCGGCCGGCATCCCTTCGACGGCGGGCAGCTGCTCTATCCGCCGCTGCTGGGCCTGCTGCTGCTCGGGACGATCCTGCTCGCCAGGGGCCTGGGCGCCCCGGTCGCTGACAGCTCTGCCGAGCCACCTGCCCAGCTCGATGGGGTGCAGGCTTTCTTCATCATCTGGATGGTCGTCCTGTTCGCCTGCTTCCTGGTGTGGGTGCTGTGCCAGTCCCTCCTGGGGCGTGATTCGCGGGGAGGCCGGCGTCACACCTGGGACGGGATGTGGGTCGCAGCCTCCCCCGTCGTCCTGGCGGCTGGGCTGATCTCCTGGGACCTGTTCGCGGTCGCATTGACAGCGACCGGCCTGCTGCTGTTCTCCAGGGAACGCCTCGTGGAGGCGGGGATCGTCCTGGGGATGGCGGTCTGCGCCGGACTGTTGGCGTTCACGGTGGTGCTGGCTGTGGTGACGGCCATCATCCTGCGGGGCTGGGCCAGGCAGGTGGGACGTTTCCTGGTACCCGCCGCGGTCGCCATCGTCCTGCTGCACCTGCCGCTGCTGATCCAGGACTGGGGTGCCGTCGCGGGTTTCTACCAGGGAGAGCTCACCAAGAACCTGTCCTACGGGTCGCTGTTCTACCTGGGGCATCTGTTCGGCTGGGAGGTGCGCGCTGCGGGATCGCTGGGGCTGATGCTGACAGCGCTGCTGCTGGCGGTCCTCGTCAGCTGGCTGTACCTGCGGGGCCACAAACCCCGGGTCGGGACCCTGGTGGCGTTGTTCGTCTTCCCGACGGTGCTGTTTGGTGCCACCTACACCCCGCAGACGGCCCTGTGGCTGCTCCTGGCGCTGCTGCTGGCCCGTCCAGGGCGCGTCGAACAGGTGGCGTTCACCCTCACCCAGCTGATCTATTGGGCCGCAATCTGGGGCTATCTGGCCGGGCACCTCAACTCGAACACGAACATCTACTTCGCGGCGATCCTGCTGCGGATCGGGGTGGAGATCTGGATCTTCTTCGCCTGCCTGCGCGACGTCACCAGCCCAAGCGGCGACGCGCTGCGCACCCCGGATGTCGCCGATCCGGTCGGTGGGGTGCTCAACAGCGTCGGGAAACCCAGCGGAGAGAGCGCACAGACGCAAGCGTCCCCACCGGCGCTGGAGGTCAGCTCCCGGGGGTCGTAGCCGCCCGACGCTGCGGCCTGCCGGTTTGCTGGCCTTATCGCTTTTTGCTGGCCTCACAACACAGGCAAACGTGAACAAGGCCAGCAAACCGGGCTCAAGGCCAGCAAACTGGGGTTAGTTCCAGGTGATCTCGTCGCAGGTGGTGGTGGTCTGGCGGGCGGTGACGGGGATTTCGTCGCCGACTTTCACGCCGGGCTCGGAGCCGCCGACGAACAGCATCGAGGCATGCATGTGCGGGGGCTCGGCGAATGGGCGTTTGCGGCCCCCGATGCTGAACGGCGACCGCGAGAATCCGACGGCGTCCAGGACCCCCTGCGCCAGGCTTACGCCTCGCTGCCGCAGCGACCGGGCCGACGGGGGTGCCGACAGTGCGATGCCGTGCGAGGTGCCGCCGCTGACCACCACGAGCCAGCCGTCCCGGGGGGCGCTGGCCTGGTGGTAGCCGTAACGGGTGCCGCGGGTGATGCGGTGCACGTCGAGGACGGTGGCGGTGGTGGACAACGCCTGCGGCGCTCCCAGCCACAGCCGGGTGCCCATCCTCATCCGGGTCTGCACGCCCAGCTGGGTGCGGAGCCTGCGGTAGTCGCCGATGTCGAGATGCGACACCCACACCGCGCCCCGGTGGTGGGCGATGGCCGCCGACGCCAGCTGCTTGGCCTCCGCCAGCTGTCCCTTCAGCGGCAGGTGCATCGTCCAGCCCTCGAAACCAAGCGACCCGGCATCGACCGACTCGATCTCCTCTGGTGTGATGCCATGCCGGCGCATCGACGTCATGAGCTCTGCCACCACCCGGGCGCGGGGATGCTTCTTCCGTAGCTCGTCGAGATCCTCCAGACGGGAGACGACGGTGATGATCTGGGGGTCGTCGATAAGGACGGTGGCCGTCTCGTCGAAGGGCCGCCACGGGTTCAGCACGATCACATCGCGCGACCAGCCCGCGTCCCGGACCTTGGCGACCTCGTGGGCGGTGCCGACGGCCAGGCAGTCGTCCTTGAGGCGCGCAGCCTCGCGGGCCAGCACGTCCAGCCCGAAGCCGTAGCCATTGCCCTTCGCGACGGGCACCAGGCCGGGGAACTCCTCGTGCAGCTCCTTGATGTGGTTGCGCCAGGAGCGGGTGTCGATGTTCAGCTTGAGGGTCATGTCACCGCCGCTTCAGATACTGCTGGAAAGCGAAATGGAGGAACGAGTTGATGGGTTTGTCCCACTCCCCGAGGTAGGCGACGGCCTCGCCGCCCGTCCCGACCTTGAACTGGATGAGCCCCAGCTCGGGGTCGTCGGCGGCCAGACCCTCGGTGATGCCGCGCAGGTCGTAGACGGTGGCCCCGGCGTCGCGGGCGTCGCGCATCATCCGCCACTGGATGGCGTTCGACCCGCGGACCTCGCGCTTCGCGGTCGTGGAGGCGCCGTACGAGTACCAGGCGTGGGTGCCGACGCGGATGAAGGTGGTGGCCGCCACCAGGTCGCCCTCATGCTCGGCCAGGTAGACGCGCATCCGGTCGGGCTCCTCGGCGTTGAGGGCGTCCCACATCGTCTCGAAATACGACAGGCCGCGGCCGGTGAAGTGGTCGCGCTCGGCGGTCTCCAGGTAGATCTGATGGAACCGGGCCAGGTCTGCGCGCTCACCCTGGGTGACGGTCACGCCCAGCTTGCCGGCCTTCTTGATGTTGCGGCGCCACAGCTGGTTCATGCCCTTCAGCAGCTGCTCGTCGCTGAGCGCTGCGCCCTCGGTGTCGGTCAGGCGGAGCTGGTAGTTGAACTTCGGCTGCCCGGCGGCGAAGCCGTGACCTTCGCCCTGGGGCTGCCAGCCAAGGTGTTCGAGGGACCGCAGCACCCGGGTGCCGGCTAGCGTGGTCTCGTCGGGGGTGGCCTGCGACAGGGCCGTGATCCCGGGGTCGGCGATGGCGGCCTTCACCGTCGGGGCAAGCCAGCGGTGATGCACCACCGTCGGGCCGATCCGCACGGCGAACGCCTTGTTGCGGCGGGCGTGAGCGACGAGCGCCTCCAGGTGGGCGTCGACGTCGGGACGTTCCCAGTCGAGGACCGGGCCCTCCGGCAGGTAGGCGAGGTAGCGGCGCAGCTTCGGCAACTGCCGGTACAGAATGAGCCCCACCCCGGTGAGGGCCTCGCCGTCGAAGAAGCCGACGCACTCCGAACGCCACTCGGGTTTTGCCTTCCCCCAGGCGGGAAGCTGTAGGAAACTCGCTTGTCCACGGGCAGCCACGAAGGCGAGGTGCTCGTCGGGGCTGATCGTCTTGACGGTGATGCTCACGACCTACAACCTACCGGTTGCGGCGGGTCGGCAGACAGCTTCTCTCCGCCAGGCGGCACAGGCGGCGATATGGTGACGCCGTCACCATATCGCCGGGATATGTACAAATTTTGCCGGAATTTGTACATATCCCTCGTGATCTGCGTAGAGTCGAAACATGCTTTTTGATCCTGGCAGGCCCTTCGATCCTCCGCCTTTGCCTCCTACGCAGGACGTGGAGACGCCGGCGGTCCTCAAGGCCGTGCTGAGGGCAAGCCGGCGGCTGGCGACACTCAATGCGGCCTGCCTGCGTGTCCCTGACCCTACCCTCCTGATCAACCTGACGCCGATCATCGAGGCGCAGGCCTCCAGCGAGATAGAGAACATCGTGACCACCAACGACGAGTTGTTCCGGGCCGCGAGAGGCGCTTTGGAGGCGCCGAGCCCGTCAGTCAAGGAGGCTCTGCGCTATCGCACCGCGCTGCGCGTCGGGTTTGATGTCATGAGCACGCGCCCGCTCGGATTCTCCACGGCCCTCGCGGTGGGTGAGCAGCTCATGGGCGCTGAGGTGCAGGTGCGGTCGATGCCTGGCACGTTCATTGGCAACCCCGCCACTGGGGAACGCTCCTACACCCCACCCCAGGGTAAAGAGAACATCCTGAACCATCTCCGGCAGTGGGAGCAGTTCCTGCATGACTACGAGCCTTACGACCCGCTCGTCGCCCTGGCAATGCAGCATTACCAGTTTGAGGCCATCCATCCGTTCTACGACGGCAATGGGCGCACAGGCCGGATCCTGAACCTGCTGTGTCTGAATCATTTCGGGCTACTGGACTTGCCCGTGCTCTACCTCTCCGGATACATCCTGCGACACAAATCCGCCTACTACCGCCTGTTGCGTGAGGTGACGGAGCGGGCGGCGTGGCAGGAGTGGGTCCTCTTTTTCATGGACGCCGTTGAAGTCACGGCGTCCTCCTCCCTGGAGCTCATCGATGCTGTGCTGACCACACGAGATGAACTGGATGAGGCCATCAGGGAACGCCACTCCAAGATGCCAGCCGCTGACCTCGCCCGGCTCCTGACCCGTCAGCCGTATTGCCGGATTGAGGACGTCGTCAATGTAGGCCTGGCACAGCGCCAGACCGCCTCCCGGTGGCTGTCTATGCTGGCTGAGGAAGGCATGCTCCGCCGCGAGCAGATAGGGCGCAGCATCATCTTCAGCAATCCTGTGCTGCTGGCGAGACTGTTTGAGAACCAGTTGGTGGGGTCCTGACGGCATAACATCGAGATATCAGCACCCCACAACAAGGCCAGGGCCTGGCCGCCTGGGTTTCAGAAGTTGTTCTCCGGATTCCCTGCGACTGCGCGGTACGTCTGCAGGCGCACCCGCATGGAGGCCATGCCCGCGATGACCAGCATAGGAGCCAGCAGTATCGATATCACGATGAACAGGGCGTTCTGGGTCACGATCGCGAAGACGATGATCGCGATCGCCAGCAGCAAGGCCGTGTTGGCGATGACCAGATAGGCAAGCCTGATCGCTGCGTTGTTGAAGCGCGTCCCGACGCTGAAGTCGAACAGCGCGGAGAAGAAGTTGTTCGGGCTGGGCTGGGGCGGCTGCGGGGGAGCGGCCTGGCTGAGAGGGCTCGGCGGGCCGGGCGGTGGTGGCGGCGTGGGGGCTGGGGTTGGCGCTGGGGTCTGGGGCATGCCAGCGGTAGCCTGCTGCTGGTTCCAGGCGTCCGTTGCCTGCGGGTCCCAGACGTTGCCCGTGGGCTGCGACTGCTCCCAGATGTTTCCCTGGCCCTGGTCACCTCCATACGGGTCGCTGGGGTACTGCGGGTTGGTCATGATGTTTCCTCTCTGGACAAGCGCACTCAGCTAACCATCACTCTTCCACATCCCGCGCCACGACAGCAGGAGACGGGGGCTGGTGTTGAGATTCCGGCCCCCGTCTCCTGTCATCTGGGTGTCAGCTGCTCTTGAGGTCCTCGATGCGTTCGCCGATCCGCATGCCGTAGAACGAGCGGTAGCAGAAGAACGCGGAGACCAGCAGGAACACCGCGGCCAGGACGTGGGACAGCAGCGCCGAGCCCTGGGCTGAGATCGCGACCGCCAGCTCGACGGCCAGCAGTCCGAACAGCGTCGAGAACTTGATCACCGGGTTCAGTGCCACCGACGAGGTGTCCTTGTAGGGGTCGCCGACGGTGTCGCCCACGACCGTTGCGTCATGCAGCGGCGTGCCCTTGGCATCGAGGTCCACCTCGACCAGCTTCTTGGCGTTGTCCCAGGCGCCGCCCGCGTTCGCCATGAAGATCGCCTGGTAGAGCCCGAACAGCGCCATCGCGACGAGGAAGCCGATGAACAGGAACGGTTCCGCGAAGGCGAACGCCAGGGTGGCGAAGAACACGCCCAGGAAGATGTTGAACATGCCCTTCTGCGCGTACTGGGTGCAGATCGTCACCACCTTGTTCGAGTCCTCGGCGGAGGCCTTCGTCTCCCCGTCGAGGTGGAGGTTCTCCCTGATGAACTCGACGGCCCGGTAGGCGCCGGTCGTCACAGCCTGCATCGAGGCGCCCGTGAACCAGTAAATCACCGCGCCACCCAGCAGCAGGCCCAGCAGGAACGGGGCGTGCAGCAGCGACAGGTTCTGCAGGTTCTCGGTGAGCCGCGACGTCAGTCCCATCATGATGGAGAAGATCATGGTGGTCGCGCCCACGACAGCGGTGCCGATCAGCACGGGCTTCGCCGTCGCCTTGAACGTGTTGCCCGCCCCGTCGTTGGCTTCGAGGAAGTACTTGGCGCGCTCGAAGTCCGCGTTGATCTTGTGGTCGCGCTCCAGCTCCTCGTGGATGCCGGGCAGCTCCTCGATGGTGGACAGTTCGAACACCGACTGGGCGTTGTCGGTGACGGGGCCGTAGGAGTCGACGGCGATCGTCACCGGCCCCATCCCCAGGAAGCCGAACGCGACCAGCCCGAACGCGAACACCGCGGGGGCGAGCATGATCTGGTCCAGTCCCTGCAGCGAGATGAGGAAGCTCAGGCCCATCAGGCCCGTGATCGCCAGGCCGATCCAGTAGGCCGAGAAATTGCCTGCAACCAGCCCGGAGAGGATGTTCAGCGACGCCCCGCCCTGGTTGGACGAGACCACCACCTCGCGGGTGTGGCGGGCGTTCGTGGAGGTGAACACCTTCACCAGCTCCGGGATCAGGGCCCCGGCGAGGGTGCCGCAGCTGACGATCAGCGACAGCTTCCACCACAGCCCATCCGGCAGAGCGCCGATCAGCGCCGCGGAGGTGCCGAAGGTGCAGGCGATGCACAGCAGCGACGTCAGCCACACCAGCGACGTCAGGGGTGCCTCGAAGTCCATCTCGTCGGCACCCCGGTAGCGCAGCCGGGTGACGGCGGCGTTGATGAAGTACGAGATACCGGAGGCCACCACCATCACGGCGCGGATCACGAAGATCCACACCAACAGCTGCACCTGCACCGTCGGGTCGGAGACGCCGAGGAGGATGAACGTGATCAGCGCCACCCCGGTGACGCCGTAGGTCTCGAAGCCATCGGCGGACGGGCCGACGGAGTCACCGGCGTTGTCGCCCGTGCAGTCGGCGATCACACCCGGGTTGCGGGCGTCGTCCTCCTTGATCTTGAAGACGATCTTCATCAGGTCGGCGCCGATGTCGGCGATCTTGGTGAAGATGCCGCCCGCGATGCGCAACGCCGACGCCCCCAGCGACTCGCCGATCGCGAAGCCGATGAAGCAGGAGCCCGCGATCTCCCCGGGCAGGAAGACCATGATGATCAGCATCATCGCCAGCTCGACGGAGATCAGCACCATCCCGATGCTCATCCCCGAGCGCATCGGGATGTCGTGGCAGGGGTAGGGGTTCCCGGACATCGCGGCGTGCGCGGTGCGGGAGTTGGCCAGGGTGTTGACGCGGATGCCGTACCAGGCGACGGCGTAGCTGCCGCCCATGCCGATCAGCGAGAACAGGATCACCACAGCCGTCCGGCCCACCCCGAAGTCGACGAGGAACAGGTAGTAGACGACGATGATGGTCGCGATGAACGCCCACAGCAGCAGCAGGAACCGGCCCTGCTGCCTCAGGTAGGTCTTGCAGGTGGTGTAGATCAGCTCGGAGACCTCCCGCATCGCCCGGTGCACGGGCATGCGGTTCAGCTGCGAGTACGTGATGATCCCGAAGGCTAGGCCGAGAGCGCACACGACCAGTCCGAGCCCCAGCAGCACATTGCCGGGCAGGCCGAGGAAGGAGACGGAACCGAGGTCGGGAAGCCGGAGGTTCGCCTCACCGCCTGCGTGCCCTCCGGACTGGCCGCCGGAGGGCGAACTACAAGATGCCAGGGAAAGCACACCGACCGCGGCTCCGAGGAACCGGGTGAGGCCGCGCCGCACGGGTGCGCTGCCCGTCGCGGCGCATAGGACTTTTTCTTCTGTTGCTGTCACCGCTTCCTGCGGTTGCTCAGTCATGATGCTCCCTAGCGATCATTGTTTTCTGGCTACGTCGCCAGCTTTTTCAGTTCACTTTACGCCTGGCCCTCTCGTGCCGGAAGGGTGGTGCGGCAAGGATCTGGCGGGAATCTGGGAGCAGTCCGTCCCGGGGACAACGCGACGGCCCAGCCGGGGGTTTCCCGCGGGCTGGGCCGTCGCTGCTAGGGAGTGCTGGGTGCTGCTTTCAGGAGGCCGCGATGAGGTTGTCCAAGGTGGTCTCCCAGCGGGAGCGGAGGGCCTCAAGGTCGGCGCTGGCCGGGAGGTGGTCGTGGACGATGGTCAGCTCGGTGCCGCCGTCGACGGAGCGCATCCGGATGTCGACGAGCGTCGCGGGCGCGTCGTCGGCGGCATGCCACGAGAATCGGATCTGTTCTTTGGGATGGAAGCTACGGGTGATGCCGTAGGTGCCGTCGTCAGCCTTCCAGGATTCCCCCTTGTTCCCAAGCTGTCCGCCTGGGCCGAGCAGGGCCTGCGCTCCCGCAGGCGTCATGAGGGTTCTCCAGATGGCCTCCAACTGTGCGGGGGCCACTGTGCTGACCGCCACGCTTCTGGTTTCGCTTACTACCTCCGTGGTCTCCATGATGATGCCTTTCATCTCGTCGGGCGTCGCCTCTGGCGTCCGGTGCATCCAGCCTAGTAGCACCCGGCGCGATGCGGGAGAGGGCGCGGCCAAAAGCCAACTTTCGGCCAGGCGGGCCAGGGGCCGCCGCCCCGGGAGGGGCCGTCCTCCAGCTTTTCGTCACCTGGCGCTGCCCTTCGCGTGGACGTCCGGATGAGTATCTTTTTTCCAGAAAGTTTTCCACAGGGTCTTGTGGGAAAGCCGGATTTCTGTGGATTCCTCACCCGTCCGGGAAAGGCGGTGGAAACGATATCCGCCGGCAAAGGCGCAGCGGCGGATCTGGGTTTTCACCGCGGCCAGGATGCTGCCTGGGCGTCGTGAGCCGGCTGGTTCCTATCGGCTTCCTATCAGCGGATTTGCGACGCACGACACTAGTCCTGCGGGACTTTCCCCGCCAGCACCCAGGCGAGGAATTCCCTGAGGTCGCCGGTCTCCCCGTCCCGGCCTCCCCGGCCCACCTGCAGAGAGGGCCTGGCCGCCTCCAGCCGCACGCCGCGGAGCCGCGCCAGTAGGCCTCCGGAGACATTCAGGACGTGATATCCGCCCTCAGTGTCGATTGCGATGGAATGGTTACGCCGCAGATACCATCCGCGGCGATCCGTTTTCACCACATGACCGTCGAGGGTTCTCGCTTTCAAAGGCACCGGCTCCAGTCCCGCGGCGATGGCATCGGCGACGAAACGGTCGATGAGGATCTGCGCCTGTGCGGCCTCGCGTTGTGCGGCCTGTTCGGCCAATTCGGCTCTTGTGAGTGCGTCGCTGCGGCGTCTTTCCCGCTCATCCATGCCGACACCTTATCGATGTGCTCATCCGGATCGATGTGCCAACCCAGTCAATACGGTCGTCTTTGTGGATGTGGTCACGCCGGCTGCGTGGGCTCCGGCGCGCCGCCGGCCGGCTCTTGTCCGTTCGTCGCCCCGGTCAGCTGCCGCACCAGGGCCGGGACGTCGTCCGGGGTGACGGGGCCCAGCCACTGCATATCAGGCTGCACCACGACCAGCGGCGCCCGGTTGCAGGGGTAGCAGCAGGCCGTGACGGTCACCAGCACCGACTCGTCCAGCGCGCCGGCCTCCGCCAGGGCCCGTTTGAGGGCGTCCTGCGTCGCCGCGGCTCCCTTGGCGTTGCAGCGCACCCCGCGGCAGACCAGCACCTGGCGCGCCACGGGCGGTGGCTCCTCCCAGTCGGGATTGGTCATGGAGTCGCGGGGAGCCAGGAGACGTGCCCTGCCGGCATCGGGCAGGACCTCAGGCAGGCCCCGGAGGGGACGGGAGGAGAACCACAGCTCCAGCTGGGGTCCGCGCGAGTCCAGCCACCAGCGCGCCACCCGGCCCACCCAGGATGCCGGGCCGAGGTCGTCGCCGAAGGTGACGCCGATCAGGTGCACTGGCTTGGTCCCGGTCGCGGCCAGGGCGTCCAGCTGGTCCACGAGGCCGGGTCCCTCGCCCTGCAGCACCGCCGCGACGCCACCCAGGCGGCTGGCGGACTCCGCCAGCTCCGGCCAGCGGCTGGCGTCCGCCAGCGTCAGCGCCACCAGGACGGTCCTCATCGCCGGCTCCAGCTGACCCGCCGGCGGTCATCGACCTCGACGCGCGCTGTCACGTCGAACACCTCGTCGATCAGCTCGGTGGTCAGCACCTCGGCGACAGTGCCCTGGGAGTGGAGGCGGCCCTGGTGCATCACGACCATGTCGTCGCAGAAGGCCGCGGCCAGGTCGAGGTCGTGCAGGACGGCGACGACTGTCAGCCCTAGGCCGCTGACCCGCTCCAGGAAGTCCAGTTGGTGGCTGAGGTCGAGGTGGTTGGTGGGCTCGTCCAGCAACAGGATCTCGGGTTGCTGCGCCAGCGCCCGCGCCAGGTGGATGCGCTGCCGCTCGCCGCCGGAGAGGCTCTGCCAGCGCCTGGCGGCCAGCTGCGTCACGGCCGCCACCTCCATGGCCTCGTCGATCGCGTCCCTGCCGCGGTCCCTAGCCCCGGGCCACGCCCCGACGTGGGGAATCCGTCCCAGCGCCACCACCTCGCGGACGGTGAGGTCCAGGTCGGTGCTTGGGTGCTGCTCCACCAGCGCGATCCGCCGGGCCCGTGAGCGGGGCGACAGCGTGTCCATGGGCTGGTCGCCCAGCAGCACCTTCCCCGAAGCGGGCTTCCGCAGCCCGGCAGCCAGGTGCATCACGGTCGTCTTGCCGGAGCCGTTCGGGCCGACCAGCGCCGTCATGGCACCGGCTGCGAAGCCGACGGAGATGTCCTCGACGATCCGGCGCCCACTCACATCCCAGGCGACCTCCTCCAGGCGGATCATGCCTTGCCCGCCTGCCTGCGCAGCAGGAACACCAATACGGGCGTACCGATGGTGGCGGTGATCACGCCGATCGGGATCTCCGTGCTGGGACGCAGCGTCCGCGCCAGGGTGTCGGCCACCAGCATCAGGGCCGCCCCGGCCAGCGCCGTCAGCGGCAGCAGCGTGCGATGCCCGGGCCCGGTGGCGATCCGCACCAGGTGCGGGATGGTGAGCCCGACGAAGCCGATGGGTCCCGCCACGGCCACCGTCGCCGCGGTGATCAGCGCGGTGATGATCAGCAGGATCCAGCGCGCCCGGGTGACGTTGATGCCCAGCGAACGGGCTGAGGTCTCCCCGAAGGCGAAGGCGTCGAGGGTGCTGGTGGCGAACAGCAGCACCAGCAGCGACGCGATGGCGCAGCACAGCATGACTGTGGCGTTGGGCCAGCGCATCCCCGCGAACGATCCCAGGGTCCAGTTCATCACCATGCGGGAGACGTCGCGTTCCCCGAACACCATGATGGACAGCGACGTGAAGGCGGCACACAGCTGTCCGACGGCGACGCCCGCCAGGATGGTGCGGCCCGGCGGCAGGGCGCCCGACCGGCCTGTCGCCAGCCCGAGCACCAGCACCATCGCCAGGATCGCGCCGCCGAACGCCGCGGCCGTCAGGGTCAGCGACTCCGGCACGAGGGGCAGGGAGAGACCGAACACGATCACCGCGACCACGCCCACCGTGGACCCGGAGGAGATGCCGAGCAGATAGGGGTCGGCGAGCTCGTTGCGGGTCAGCGACTGCAGCACCACGCCGCAGATCGCCAGCGCCGCTCCGACCGACAGCGCGCCGAGCACCCGCGGCATCCGCAGCTCCCACACGATCCGGTCGGCCTCCACCGTCACATTCTCCCCGGGGATCAGCGCCAGCCGCCGCAGGATCACGTCGACGACGTCACCCACGGACAGACTTGCCGAGCCCACCCCGAGGGCCACCGTCGCCGCCGCGAGGATCACGACGGTGAGGGCCACGCCCAGCAGCGTGACCCCCAGCCAGCGACTCACCGTCAGCTCTTGGCGATCTGCTCGGAGACCTTCTCGGCGCCATCGACCAAGCGGATACCGGGTGTGGACTCCGAGAAGGGGACGGTGATGTAGGCCTTGTTCTTCACAGCCTTCAACTGGCTCAGCGCCGGATCGGCCTCCATGTAGGCCTGCTTGCTGGCTGCCGTCGACCAGGAGGCGTCGGCGAAGACGATGTAGTCGGGGTCGGCCTTGATCACGTCCTCCCAGGAGACGTTGTCCCATCCCTTCGGCACGTTGGCGAAGACGTTGGTCGCGCCGATGGTGTCGAGGATGATCTGCGGGCCGCCGGCGCCACCGCCGACGAACGGGCTCTTCTCGTCGGAGTCGTACCACAGGACCTTCTTGTCCTTGCCCGCCGCCTTCTGCTTCAGCTCTGCGAGCTTGGCCTTCTGCTCCTCGATCAGCTTGGTGGAACGATCCTCCACCCCGAAGATCCTGGCGACGTCGGTGACCTCACCCCAGGCGGCCTCCATGGTGGCGGGGATGCTCCCGTCTCCCTCGTTGGTGCAGCCGAAGGGACTCAGATAGGTGCCGACCTTCTCGCTCTTCAGCTCGTCGCGGGTCCCGATGTTCTTTTCCGTGAACGCGGAGGTGTAGGAGGCATAGGCGAAGTCCGGTTTGACCTCGAGGAACTTTTCCTTCGACGGGTACTTGTCCGACAGCACTGGCACGGAGTCGTAGGCGGCCTTCCAACGTTCCGCGATGTCGTTGTCGAGGTAGGCGGTGCCGACCATCTGCTTCTCCAGGCCGAGTCCCAGCATCACCTCGGTTGCTCCCTGGTTGAGGCTGACGGCGGCTTTCGGGGGCTCGTTGAAGGTGGCTTCGAAACCGCAGTTCGTGATGGTGACGGGAGTGTAGGCGGCTGAGCTGGAGTCGGCTGCGGGGGAGCTGGTGTTGGTGGCTGGGGCACCGACACAGCCGGTCAGCAGGAGGCCGGCGGTCATGATTCCGGCTGTCAGGCGGGCACGAAGACGCATGGTCGTTCTTTCCACTAAGGCCTTTTCGCGAGGCATGGATAAACATGGTTTAAAGACGTCGGCTGGTCTTCGGACTTGAGTTCATCCCTGCCCGGACGCCTTCCCAGGTCTCCCCAGTGGATATGTCCGCTTGGTCGCTCTCACCGCTGCGCGTCAGTCCCGGATTTTCACCGGGTTCCCCGGCGCCTGGGGGCGCCACCGACGGGGGAACCATAGCAGCCGCTTCCAGCTTCAACCACTATCATGCAATCCAGCTTGACAAGGCCTTGGAGTCGCAGAATCCGGGATGCGGCGATTGCTTGCCGGTGTGGGCCGTCCATCGATGGTTGCCCGCGCGGCGTCGCAAGGTTATGGGATCTCGATGTGTGGTGGCAGTTTGTCGGCGGGGTCGGGGTCTGCCTGCGTGAAGGTCGAGCCGCTGGATGTCTCCCCGCCTGTTTGAGCGCCTTCTGCGGCTTTGTAGATGCCGGCGTTCATGCCTGTCACATAGAACTGCGATGCCTGCTCGCCTGAGAGGCCGCTGGGTGTGAGGTAGAGCAGGTATCGCTGCCCCACACCGAGGAGTCCGGTGGGCGGTGTCTGGCGTGTGGATCCGGTCTGCCGCACAGTGATGACACCGGATGCCTCGCCTTTCTGCGTCGACTGGACCTCGAATGTGCTGAGTGTGAAGTCCATATCAGGATCGATATCCTGGACTATTTCCTGGCTGGTGGGGGTACCGGTGACGATGAGTGTGCTATCGGCGTTGAGTTCGTCCAGGGATGAATAGGTCTTCGTACGGGTGACGGAGACCTGTTTCGTCTCGTCTTTCGTATCTTCCGGAGCGTTGGCAGAGCATCCCGTGGCGGTTATGGCCGCGCCGGCGATGAGAGCTGCCGTGATGTTCTTTGCGGCCAGCCTAAAGCGTGCTTTCATTGCCCGTTCCCTCCTGATACTCTCAGCTCATAAACACCAGCCCCGCTCTCGTGACAGGTTATCTATCCCTGACGTGCATGGGCTGGTTTTCTGTTCTCAACCCGTCGTCAGCTACTACGTTTGTGCCGTGAGTGAATCCAGGACTGCCCTCAGTGCCACGTCTGCCAGCCGGGGGCGGGTCCTCGCCTGGTGCATGTGGGACTGGGGCACGCAGCCGTTCGCGACCGTCATCACCACGTTCGTCTTCAGCGCCTACATCGCATCCGGGTCGCTCTTCGGCGCCGGCGAGGGCGACGACGGGCCGTCGCTGATGCTGGGTGTCGCGATGGCCGTCGCGGGGGTTTTCATCGCGTTGCTGGCACCCGTCCTGGGGCAGGGTTCCGACCGCTCCGGCCGGCGCATGACCCACCTGCGCTGGCAGACCTGGGCCCTGGCGGTGGTCTCGGCGGCGCTGTGGTTCGTCGCGCCCGGCCAGCAGTATCTATGGCTGGGACTGGTACTGCTCGCGGTGGGAAACGTCATAGCCGAGGTGGCGAACGTCAACTATTACGCCGCCATCGACCAGGTCGCCACTCCTGAGACCGTCGGACGTGTTTCCGGGTTCGGGTGGGGGATGGGCTACCTCGGCGGGATCGCGATCCTGCTGCTGATCGTCGCCGCGGCCGGAACCGACATCGACGCCACCGGCGTGCGCAACTCCATGCTGCTGTGCGGGGCGTGGACGGTGCTGTTCACCATCCCGCTTTTCATCGCCATCAAGGACCGGCCCGCGACGGGCGCGCCGCCTCGCCAGTCGCTGGGGCAGGCGTATCGCAGCCTCGTGCGCTCCATCATCGGCATCTACCGGGTCTCACCCCACACCATCTGGTTCCTGCTGGCCTCCGCGCTGTTCCGCGACGGGCTGGCGGGCGTGTTCACCTACGGTGCGGTGCTGGCCAGGCGGGTGTTCGGGTTCACCACGGGCGGTGTGATCGTCTTCGGGGTGGCTGCGAACGTCATCGCGGGGCTCGCCACCATCGCCTTCGGGTTCCTGGACGACCGGATCGGGCCGAAACGGGTGATCCTGATCTCGCTGGGGGCCCTGGTGGGCCTGGGAACCGCGATCTTCGCGCTCCACGACCAGGGGCAGGTCGTCTTCTGGGTATTCGGCCTCGCCATGACGCTGTTCGTCGGACCCGCGCAGTCGGCGTCGCGTTCCTTCCTGGCCCGGACCATCCCCGAGGGGCACTCCGGTGAGGTGTTCGGCCTGTACGCCACGACGGGACGGGCGGTGTCCTTTCTGTCGTCGGCGATGTGGGTGCTGTTCCTGTGGCTGGGGACTTTCCTGGTGCCGGCCGGGGAGTCTGCGGTGCACTTCGGCATCCTCGGGATCGTGCTGGTGCTGGCCGCAGGGCTGGCCGTCATGATCCCCGTCCGCGGCGACGGGCACACCGTCGCCGCGCACGGGGACCAGCCGTCCGGGACCAGCTGATCGCGCAACCCCATTCGTCGCTGCGGGACCTTGTGGCCTCCACCGGTTACGCTGGAAGCATGTCCGACTGGTTTGCCATCAATGAAGACCTGTGGGGCACAGTCGCGGGGTCGCGGCCCCCGCTGTTCTACTTCTTCGACGGTTTCATCGACTCGGGGCGCGTCGGCGCGACGCTGATCGAGGCCCTGCTGGAGCATTCCGAGTCCCAGCTGCTCGGGGCCTTCAGCATGGATCTCGTCCACGACTACCGGGCGCGCCGTCCCGTCATGGTGTTCGACCGCGACCACTGGTCGTCGATCGACGAGCCTGCGCTCAACCTGCATCTGGCACGCGACGCCAACGGGTCGCCGTACCTCGTGATGCGTGGTCCCGAGCCTGATCATCGCTGGCAGCTGTTCCGCGACGAGCTGGCTGGGTTGTTCCAGCGGCTCGACATTTCGATGCTGCTGACTGGCTACGGCATGCCGATGGCGTTCCCGCACACCCGCCCCACGCCCCTCGCGACGCACTCCACCGATCCGGCGCTCCGTCAGCAGAACCCCCGCTGGATCGATCGTCTTGAGATCCCGGCTTCCTTCTCCGCGTACCTCGAATACCATCTGGGGGCGGCTGGGATCAACGCCTACGGGGTCGCGGCGCACGTGCCCCACTACCTCGCGAACTCCTCCTTCACGCAGGCCGCCGCGACGATCCTCCACCGCTACGTGGAGGTGACGGGACTCGCGCTGCCGACCGACGAACTCGACCTGGCCGCCGAGGCCAATCTGATGTCCATCGAGGCCGACACCCGGGGCGACGAGACCGCCCGCGAGCTGCTGCGCCAACTCGAGGAACAGTACGACCGCTACACCGAACCCACCAGTGAGGACCTGCCCTCCGCTGACGAGATAGCGGCAGCGGTGGAGCGTTTCCTCGCCCAGCGCGACGAAGGCAACCAGCCCCCAACCATGGGGGAGTGAGCCGGGTCTTTGGCTGCGGGTGATTTGTTGGGTAGCATACTTCTGCACACGTGGTGTCATCTGTGACATATGTTTCATGTATGGCAGGTAAGAGGTGAATCGTGGTTGATGTTCTTGAAGTGGAGCCGTCCGCAGTCGACGAGCAAACACTCGCTGCGCTGTCCGAGTTCGTGGATGGCCTGGAGGAGAGCGCCCTGCGCGATCTTCTGCTCGCGCTCACCGGATCACTCGAATCCGGCGGCACCGTCGCCCTGCTCGACGTGGATACCGACTACACGCCCGCTCAAGTCGCGCAACGCCTGCGGATGAGCCGAACTCACCTGTACAAGCTCCTTGATTCCGGGCAGATCCCGTCCCATCGTGTCGGTCGTGACCGCCGTGTTTCCGGGCGTGATGTCGTCACCTTCGAGAAGCGTCGCCAAGAGGAGCGCCGCGCGCTCGCCGAACGTTTCGCCAGCGCCGAGGCCATTCGCCGCGGTGCCGTCGATGAGCTTGAGACAGAACTGTGACGTTCACCGCCGAGGAGTAACAGCGTGTCGTATGGTGTGTCCCGTGCAGCACGACCCCACCGCCCGTCCCACCCTGAGGCTGCTCGCCGAACTCTTGGAGAGGTGGCCGGATCCTTACGAGAAGCGGGCGATCACCGAGCAAAGATGGGATGACGTTCAGCCCCTGTCCAGGCTTTCGCACCCGATCCTCGTGAAATCGCGCTCCCTGTCGGAGGCGGAGCCCGTAGCGAATCGCATCATTGAGTGTTCTCGCGATCTTCGGCTGATGAAGGTGCGCGCCAGTCAGTGGCGTGCCGGGGTGTGGTTCGATCCGGAGGGAGTGCAGTGGGTGGTGGCTGCTGGGCTCGCCAAGGGCGGGCACCGGGATCACGAGGATTTCTATCAGCGGCTGGAACGGCAATGTGACACGGAACGAGGACGAAAGGCGCTGCTTCCAACGGACGAAGACGCCCGATTACTGAAACGCGAGACTGCGGCTAGGGCCCTCACCGATTGGGAACTCGCGGTGCAGGCATTGGCCGTTGACTTGCTGGCGGGGGCGTTGCATCACGAGTGTCACCGTGTGGTGGTCCCGCATCCGACGAAGACCATTCCGTTGGCTGAGGTCGAACTGGAGTTCATCACCGGGGACGGTATCGAGGAGTTTGTGCTGAGTTTCATCAACAACACCCGACAGGGAACGCATCTCGCTTACGTCATGGAACGGCGTCTTCTGATCAGCATCGCGCCTCCTGAGCAGGAATGGGACCTTGCCGGGGGAATCTACTCGGCTATGGAGGAATCCGGACACTGTGCTCGTCAGATCGAACGGCTTCGTGACGCATCCCGGGAACGCCGGTTGCTGGATTCTGACCGTGGCCACGTGGCTCACCGCGTTCACCGCCGTCACATCGGCGATGCCAGCGTGGACGGGAGGGCGGTCCGTTCCCTGTGCGGGGTGTATTTCGTTCCCTTGACCGACCCCGATGCTCTTCCCGAGTGCGAGGAGTGCGCTTGGCGCCGCAAACAATTTCCGCCAGCGTGAGAGATCGTGGTGGTGGAAATTGTTCCCACCCGACGCGAGATCAGTGATCGGCGCCGTCGAGCTGTTCGACGAGGTGTTGCAGCAGCGGGCCGGCGACCTCGATGGTGTCGGAGGCGCCGCCCTCGGAACCGGGCGCATTGATGATGATCGCGCGGGTCCCGGCGCACTCCACCACCCCCGCCAGGCCCCGCGACAGCAGGGCGCGGGGGGTTTTCTCGGCGCCGTGACGGCGAATGGCCTCCATGATTCCGGGCAGTTCGCAGGCGAGCAGGTCGAGGGTGGCCTCGACGGTGACGTCGCGCGGTCCGACGCCCGTGCCGCCGGTGGTGAGCACCACCCGTGCCCCGGAAGCGACGGCCTCCCGGATTGCGGCACGAATCATGACGAGATTGTCAGGCACGATCCGCGGGTCGCGGGTCTCGAACCCCAAAGCGTCCAGGGCCTGCCGCAACAGCGGACCGGAACGGTCGGAGTAGGCCCCGGAGACTGCTCGGTCCGAACACGTGATCACTGCGGCCAACATGCGGGAAATCGTAACTCCTGTGCCTCGGTGTTCTCCGGGCCGGGGTCCTTCCCGGGAACCGGGTTCGCCGATTCCCGGGAAAGACATCCCGGAGAGTCCTCGCTCAGCCCTTGTGGGCGTCGAGCACCTTACCGAGGTAGGCGCCGAACTCGGGGACGAGGGAGTCGTGGTCAAGCCCCGCAGGCCATTCCGACCAGACATGCTCAAAACCCAGGGCTTCGTAGTAGCCGACCCCCAGCTTCGCGCTGTTGATGGCGTTGCTGTAGGCGGTTTCGTCCTTCTCGCCCGTCACGAAGTTCAGCGACAGGGTTGACTTCGCGTGCTGGGAGAGATCGTCGCCCCAGATCGGCGGCGGCGTGGGCGCGTCGCCGCCACCGAGGGCGAGGAGACCGCCATCCTGCATGGTGTTGGCGTACTTGGGGAAGAAATCCATGGTGATGAAATCCGCGCCCTCGGCGTAGCCGACGAGCCACAGGACCGCCGGATCCGCTCCATGGGCGGACTGCACGTGCTGGATCAGCTCCGTGAGATAGGTGATCTTCACACCGCTTGGGGTCGTCACCCACGACCCATCCGTGCTGGGGGTGTGTACCGAGACGACGTCGAGACCCCGCGCGGTGGCGGCCTCCACGATGCTGCCGGGGCCGGCCAGACCACCAGGCAGGTTCGCGTTGTCGCCGTCGTGATCCTGGTCGTGCAGCGGATGGTCCTTGCAGTCGAGATAGACGACCAGCCCGGTCCTCACGGAACCGGCCGGGTAGAAGCGGGCGCTGGAACTCGTGCCGGCGGAGTCGGTGAAAGTGAAAGATGTGCTATTCACCGCGGCCGAGGCCTTGGGGACCGTCTGCGACAGGTACGCGCCAGAGGCGAGAGTCGCCGCCATGAGGCCTGTGACGGCGCGACGTGAGAGATGAGCTGACATTGACAAAACCTTCCTTTCGACCCCCTGAGATTCCTGCGGACGCGGTCGCGCGTCGCTACGACCGTCCCGGTGGCATGCCAAGAACAGGGACCGTGTGCGGTCCCATTGCGTTGTCTGTACTGGTGTGCCCCACGACGGTCCCCGCTCCATTTCCCACCATCCGCGGAACCGTCTGACTGAAGTTATTGGCTTCACGCTAACACGGGGTCGGTTCACCGCTCCTGGCGCTTTTCAGCCGCTTGTTTGGGGAGGTCTCACTACTCGTCGTAGGCGTCGATCACGGTGCCGAGGTAGGTGCCGAATTCGTGGGTGATGGTTGTGTGGTCGTGTTCCCGGGGCCAGTGCGACCACACGTGTTCGAATCCCGCGGACCGGTAGAAGGCGGCTGTTTCCTGGGCTCCGCCCAGGGCGTCGTAGTCGTCGGTGCGGTCCGATTCCCCCGTCACCAGGTTCAGCGACAGATTCGACTTCGCGTACTGGGAGAAGGATCCGGTCCACTCCGGGCCCGGGGCGTCGCCGCCGCCGAAGACGAGGAAACCGCCGGTCTCTATGTCGTTGGCCCGGTGGGGGAAGAAGTACCGGGTGATGAACTCCGAGCCTCCGGAGTAGCCCACCAGCCACAGGGCAGCGGTGTTTGCTCCGTACGTGGTCCGCACGTGCTGGAGCAGCTCGTTGAGGTAGGTGATCTTCGCGTTGTGGTCGGTGTGCCACCACATGCCGTCTGCGCTTGGGGTGTGTACCGAGAGAACGTCGTGGCCTCGTGCGAGCGCGGCCTCCACGATGCTGCCGGGGCCGGCCAGGCCGCCGGGGAAGTTCGGGTTGTCGCCGTCGTGGTCCTGGTCGTGGAGTTGCTGGCCGTCGCCGTCGAGGTAGACGACCAGCCCGGCCTTGGCCGCGCCGGCGGAGTAGAACCTGCACTCGGAGCTCGAGCCGTTGGATGCGGTGAAAGTGAATGGGGTGCTCGGCGTGGCTGCCGTAGCCTGCTGAGACTGATGATGCAGCAGGGCCCCGGACGCGATGGTCGCCATGAGGCCGATGGTGGCGCGACGGGAGAGTGAGTCCGACATGCGGGGAAGTCCTTCCTGACGGCTGTTTGGATACAGAAGTGAATTCACCGTAACACGAGCAATGTTCCACTCCCCGTGAGGCGACGCGGCCCCGGGGTGTCCACGTCGGGTTCCTCCCCGACCACATGCGCGCCACGCCCTAGGCTGGATGACACCCGACCCAGGAGTCATCGTGCCCCTCACATCCGTCGCCGACCGTCTGCGCGAGTCCATGTGGCGTTCCGCCAACGACAAACGCCTCAAACGCCTCAAACGGGTCGTGGACGCCATGCCGGCCACCCCGCCGACCGATCTCACGGCCCTCGATATGGGCAGCGACACCAGCCTGGCCGGGTTCCTGGCCGCCGTCGGCGAGGCAGCCGGCCGGGAACTGGGGTTGCCGCCCTTCCCGAACCAGTACCAGGCGGCGGCCGCGCTGCTGCGGGGAGCGTCGATCGAGCTGGCGACGGGGGAGGGCAAGACCCTGGTCGGGGCGATGGCCGCCGCCGGCTGGGCGTTGCAGGGCCGTCACGTCCATGTCCTGACCGCCAACGACTACCTGGCCGCCCGCGACGCCGACTGGATGGGTCCGCTGTACCGCGGCTTCGGGCTGACCTGCGGCGCCGTGCAGGCCGGCCAGGACCTGCCGGAGCGGCAGCGCGCCTATGGCGCCGACGTCACCTACTCCTCGGTGGCCGAGGCCGGGTTCGATCTGCTGCGCGACCGCCTGGCCACGCACCCTAACCGCCGCACCGGGGCGCGACGCGAGGTGGTGCTCGTCGACGAGGCCGACGCGGTCCTGCTCGACGAGGCTCGCGTGCCCCTGGTCCTGGCCGCCGACGCCGAACCACACCGCGACGAGCACGCCGTGGCACTCGCCGCCTACGTGCGGGGCCTCGAGGCGGGCGAGGACTATGTCGTCGCGCCCGACCGGCGGACCGTCAACCTCACCGACGCCGGGCTGCGCCGGGTCGAGGCCGACCATCCCGGACGGGACCTGTTTGGCACCGACTCCGAGTTCCTGGTTTCCCTGAACTTGGCCCTCCACGCCCACGCCGTGCTGGAACGCGACATCGACTACCTCGTCGCTGACGGGCGCGTCTGGCTGGTCAGCGGGTCGCGGGGCCGGGTGGACCGGCTGCAGCGCTGGCCCGACGGGCTGCAGCTTGCCGTCGAGGCGAAGGAGGCTCTCGGCTCCGCCCCCGGGCTGCAGGTGCTGGACCAGCTCGTCGTCGCGGAACTGGTCGGCGGCTACGAACAGCTCGTCGGGATGAGCGCGACGATGCGCGCGGCCGACGAGGAGTTGGAGTCGCTGTACGGGGTGCAGACGGTGGTGGTGCCGTCGCATCTGCCCTGCCGTCGCGACGACCAGCCCACCCGGCTCTACGCCACCTCCGACCAGCGCGACGCGGCCGTCGCGGCCCTCGTGGGAGAGGCGAGCGGCGACGGCAGGCCAGTGCTGGTGGCCACCCAGAGCGTCCGCGAATCGGAGCGGATCGCGGGGCTGCTGCGCGCGGTCGGGCTCGACTGCGTCCTGCTCAACGCCCGGAACGCCACCGAGGAGGCCGCGATCATCTCGGAGGCCGGGAGCGCGGGCCGGATCACGGTCTCGACGCAGATGGCCGGGCGCGGCACCGACGTGGTGCTCTCCAAGGACGCGGCCGCCGCGGGCGGGCTGCTGGTGGTCGGGGTCGGGCGGTTCGCCAGCGCCCGCCTCGACGGGCAGCTGCGTGGCCGGGCCGGACGTCAGGGCGACCCCGGCGAGTCGGTGTTCCTCGCCAGCCTGGAAGACCGTCTCGTCACCGACAACGACCCCGACCATCCGCAGCCCGCCAGCGTGGATGGCGACGGCCAGGTCGAGGAGAACCGCGCCAACCGCCGCGTGCTGGGGGTCATCGACCATGCCCAGCGGGTCAGCGACGGCGACCAGCGCAGCCTCAGGTGGCTGTCCTGGCGCTATGGGGAGCTGCTGCGCGTGCAGCGCGCTCACCTGGCGGGGGTGCGGGACACCTGTCTGGAGGGTCCGGCGGCCCTGGAGCGCCTCGCCGGGCATGCCGGGGAGGAGATCGCGGAGCTGGGCGAGCGGGTCGGGCAGGACGCCCTAGAGGCGGCCGCGCGCCTGGCGCTGGTCGCTGCCATCGACGCTACCTGGAGTGCTCATCTCGGACATGCGGCCGAGCTGCGCGAGGGCATCCACCTGCGGGCACTGGCCCGGGAGGATCCGCTGTCCGAGTTCGAGAAGGAGATGGGCGCCGCCTACCAGGGGCTGGCTGAGCAGATCCTCGACGACGCCGTCGCCACCCTCCTGGACGCGCCGGTCGTCGACGGGAGACTGGACCTGGAATCCCTGGAGACCAGGATCCCGAGCGCCACCTGGGCATACACCGTCACCGACAACGAACTGGGCAGCGATCTCACCCGGATCGGACGCTCGCTGCGCCGCCTGATGTCGAAGGACTGAGACCCCAGGCCATCAGACGCGGATCCACTCCATGTCCTCTGCCAAGTGGTCGTCGGGGATCTGGCGAGAGAAGAGCTGGTCCAGCTCCTTATGGGTCAGGTATGCACGGCGCCGGCGGGCGGGTGGGCGCAGCTCGGCGACCACCTCACCCTGGACAGAGATGTTGATCATCTCCCCAGCAGCCACCCGCTGAAGGACGTCGCTGGTGCGATCCTGTAGCTCCCGTGCTGCCATAATGGTCATGTGGGCAAGTGTAGTGGCGCGGTCGCGACGACCGACGTGCGCCGACCTGGACGGATCCGTCACCAGTTTTGACGGGTACCGTGTCGCGATGCCTTTTGCGGGGTGCGTCAGGGGCCGCGGCACTAGGGTGGGGGCGTAGAGCCGTCTAACAAGGAGAATGCTGTTGAAAGGCATCGTCGTCTTCTCCGGTTCCGCCCACCAGAAGCTGGCTGACGAGATCTGTGACCATCTGGAGGTTCCCCGCAGTCACGTGAAGATCTCCCGCTTCAGCAACGACTGCCTCCAGACGCAGCTGCTCGACAACTGCCGTCAGCGGGACGTCTATATCGTGCAGCCGCTGGTGCCCCCCACCCAGGAGCACCTCATGGAGCTGCTGCTGATGGTCAACGCGGCCCGCGGCGCCTCGGCGGCGCAGATCACAGCGGTGATCCCGCACTACGCCTACGCCCGCTCCGACAAGAAGGATGCCTCCCGCATCTCCCTGGGCGGGCGCCTGGTCGCCGACCTCCTGGTCACCGCAGGGGTCGACCGGGTGCTCACCATGAATCTTCATGCCCCGCAGGTCCATGGCTTCTTCTCCGTGCCCGTGGACCACCTCACCGCGCTCGGCGTGATCGCCGACCACTACCGCGGCCGCGACCTCAGCAACCACGTCGTCGTCTCCCCGGACCTCGGCAACGCTAAACAGGCGACGCTGCTGGCGCGGCTCCTCGGATTGCCGGTCGCCGCCGGCAACAAGCAGCGTCTCGCCGACGACAAGGTGGTGATTTCGTCGATAGTCGGCGACGTCGCGGGAAAGAAGGCCATCGTCCTGGACGACGAGATCGCCACGGGCGGCTCGATCGTCGAGATCGTCTCCCGGCTGGCTGACCACGGTTGCGCCGAGGCGTCGATCGCCTGCACCCATGGTCTGTTCACGGGTTCGGCTGTGGAGCGGCTCACCTCCGCCACCCACATTTCCGAGGTGGTCTCCACCAACACGGTTCCGGCCCCGGCCAACTTCCCAGGACTCAAGACGCTGAGCGTCGCATCGCTGTTCGCGGAGGCCATCGCCCGCATCCACAGCGGGAACTCCGTCTCGACGCTGTTCAACGGCGTCGACCCCGCCTATGCGCCGCCGCAGGACCAGGAGGGCCTGTTCTAGGGTCGCTCTTAGTGGTTGCGGATCCGCTGGGCCACCTCCCGCCAGGAGGGGACGATCACGCCGTGGGGACGCATCATCGTGCGTAGTTTGTGCCGGGTGATGAAGATGCCCGCCAGCCCCACCAGGAAGAACGGCAGCTGCAGGGCCATGGCCCAGTTGAGCTGCTGCGGGGTGTAGTCGCCCGACGGGTTGGTCGTGCTCAGGAAGACGCTCATGACTAGCAGGCACAGCGTGGCGCCGGTGAAGGATCCGGTGATGACCAGGCCATTCGCCGCGCCGAGCCGGTAGGCGGGCAGTAGAGTCCGGGGGTAGTCGAAACCGACGCCGGTGCCGGGGCCACCCGCGGAGATCGCGATGGCCAGCAGCACCAGCAGCGCCCAGGGCGCCCGGCCCGGCCAGAGCAGGACCGCCAGCCAGGCCAGCATGTTGGCTCCGATCACCATCAGCGCCAGGTTGCTGCGGCGCAGCGGATGCCGGGCCGTCAGCCAGCCCAGCAGCGGCCCGAAGGCGATCGACCCGAGGGCGGTCAGGTTGAACAGGAAGGCGGAGTCGATCTCGTTCAGGCCCTGCGCCTGGCCCAGCCACTTGACTCCCCAGATCATGGCGAACACGTTGACGCTGAACCCGCTGGTGAAGTGCACCCAGAAGCCCAGCCGGGTGGCTGGATGCCGCCACGCCGCCGCGATCCCGCGTGGCAGGTCCGCCAGGCGCTCCTCCTTGGGCCGGGGCCGCGTCTGTCCTGGCGGGGCGTCGCGGACCCACAGTGCGGTGGCCCCCGCTGCCACGACGCAGACCAGGGCCGCGCCCAGGAAGGTCCACAGCCAGCCCCGGGCGTTGAACAGCGGCAGCAGGAACACCGCCGACGCCACTTGCCCCATCTGACCCAACAGACCCGTCAGCTGGGACAGAACCGGGACTCGCGACGGGCTGAACCAGGTTGGGAGCAGGCGCAGCACCGAGCCGTACAGGCAGGCATCACCCAGGCCGAGCAGGATCCGCGCGCCGAACGCGAGGGGCAGGACGTCGGCGAAGGCCATGATCGTCTGGGCTGTCACCAGCACCGCCGATCCGCAGATCATTACCGTCCGCGACCCGTAGCGGTCCACCAGCACACCGACGGGGGTTTGCGCGATGGCGTAGGTCGCCAGCTGCACCATGACGAAGGTGGAGATGATGCTGACGCTGGTCCCGAAATGGTCCGAGGTCTGCTGGCCCAGCACTCCGAGGCTGGTGCGCTGCATGATGGCGGCCGCGTAGGCGAAAACCCCGATGACCCAGACCAGCCAGGCCAGTCGTCCGGTCTTCACCACCTGTGTACTCCTTGTCCGCTGTGCTCGCGGAAAGTGTAGAGGCTCTGGCAGATGCAGCTGAAACGCTCAAGGAGTCATGCGGGACCTGTGTGGCACGCGGTGGCGGTACGCCGCGCTGGCGGGGTTCCGTGATGAGGCGTGCACGGCCACGGGAAGATGCGCGGCTGCGAGGAGGAGGTCTGACCGACCGGCGAGGCTGTCAGTCGCCGCTGAGGGCGCGGACCCAGTCCGGGACGGAGGGGCTGGGGGTTGGGATCTGCTCCTGCGTCACGTCGCAGGTGGCCTTGGTACCTGGGGCCGGCCCGAACTCGCGGCCAGCGAAGATGGTTTCCTTCACCCACTCGTAGTAGCCGTTGAACTTGCCGCTGTCGTAGGGGTTGTCCTTGGCGCAGCGGGCGACGTAATAGCCCACCACCTCGGGCAGGGTCTCAAGATTGTTGCTGCCCGCGTAGTGGCTGAAGACTCCCTGCTTGGCTGCGAGGGCCTGGAAGTCGCTCCAGTACTTGGGGTTCGAGTCGCGGTCGGCGTTGAAGATGTGCGTGAACTCGTGGATGGTGACGCGCGACAGCCGACCGATGTCGCCGAGGTCGATGGCCTCTTTCCACTTGGTGAAGTCGAAGGTGAGGTAGCCGGGTTTCGTCAGCGACCAGTCGCCCCAGGCGAATCCGCTGATCGGGCCGGCGTTGATGCCGATGGTCCCGTTGACCTTGGACTTCAGGCTAGGCAGGAACTCGGTGCAGGAGACGGAGTCGAGGGCCTGCCACACGACGCGGATCTGGGTGCGGTTCGCGTCGGTCCAGCCGTCACCGACGGTGGTCAGACCGAAGGTCTCGCTGAGCTGGCTGGTGATCTTGGAGACCGGGACGTCGTCGCCCGGCCAGGGATGCGCGACGGGACACGGCGCATGGATGCCCACCACCGACGGCCCGACCTCTGGCTTCTCACCCTGGGCTGTGGCTGATGCGGCTATGGCAACTCCTGCGACGGCTACCGCGGCGGCGGTGAGCCAGGTCATGAGTTTGCGCATTGCATCTCCTGTGTGGTTATGGACTCGGAAAGGGTCTCTCAGGATTCTCAGGAAGTCAAGTTCGGGGGAGAGTCGGGGTGAACCCTGGTGTATCCCCTTACGTTAATAGCTCCTTCCTCTCACGTTACTAACTCCTATCTAACTCCCACTGGCCGCCGGAGGTTCCCGCCCGCCGGAGTCTGCGGGACCTGCTACCGGAATGACCGCCGGCCGGTGGTCATGGCGTCCTGGGCGACGTTTCGTCGACTAGTCTGCGCACATGCCACTGTTTGAACTTCACCGCACCGACCATCCGACGCCCGAGGCCGAGCGCGCCGCCATCGTGGCGGATCCGGTGTTCGGGAAGTTCTTCGCCGACCACATGGCCGTCGCCGACTACACCGAGGGCATGGGGTGGCATGACGCCCGCATCATCCCCACCGGCGACTGGCAGCTGCACCCGGCGGCTGCGGTGTTCCACTACGGCCAGGAGATCTTCGAGGGACTGAAGGCCTACCGTCACGCCGATGGGTCGGTGTGGCTGTTCCGTCCCGAGAGGAACGCGACGCGGTTCGCCGCTTCCGCGGAGCGGCTTGAGATGGCGCCGCTGCCCCAGGAGCTGTTCCTGGCCGCTCTCGACGAGCTGGTGGCCCTGGAGCAGGCCTGGGTCCCGCTGCCCGACGGCGAGCGCAGCATGTACCTGCGGCCTTTCGAGATCGCCAACGAGCCCTATCTCGGGGTACGTGAGGCCAAGAACTACCGCTACGGCCTGATCGCCTCGCCCGTGGGCGCCTACTATCCGGCCCCCGTGAAGCTGTGGGTCACGCCCAACTACACGCGGGCTGCTCCCGGCGGCACCGGCACCGCCAAGTGCGGCGGCAACTACGCCGCCAGTCTCGCGGCCGCCAACGAGGCCGCTGCCCATGGCTGCGGCCAGGTGCTCTACCTGGACGGCGCAGAGCACCGGTGGCTTGAGGAGTGCGGGACCATGAACTTCATGATGATCACGGCTGGCGGGCAGCTCGTCACACCCGCTCTCGGATCGATCCTGGACGGCATCACCCGCGACTCGCTGCTCACCCTCGCTGGCGAGCACGGGCTGGAGGCCGTCGAGCGTCCCATCTCCATCGACGAGCTGCGTGACGGGATTGCGTCGGGCCAGGTGACGGAGACCTTCGCCTGCGGCACGGCCGCCGTGATCACCCCGATCACCGGCTTCGACTCCCCCGAGCATGGGGCGCAGGTCGTGGGCGACGGGGAGCCCGGCGAGAAGACCGGCAGGCTGCGCGCTCACCTCCTCGACATCCAGTACGGCCGCGCCGAGGACCGGCACGGCTGGATGCATCGCGTGGCCTGAGGCCCGAGATGCTCCGGGCCATCATCGGCACACTCGGCTATGTCGTGCGCGACGGCCGGGTGCTGCTCGTGCACCGGCAGCGCCACGGCGACGACCATCAGGGCAAGTGGAACGGCCTCGGCGGCAAGCTGGAGCCAGGCGAGGACGCCGTCACCTGCCTGAAGCGGGAACTCCGCGAGGAGGCTGGGATCGAGGCGACGTCGCTGCGGCTGCGGGGCACCGTCTCCTGGCCAGGGTTCGGGTCGGACGGAAGCGACTGGTTCGGCCTGGTGTTCCTCGTCGACGACTTCGACGGCACCCCGCCCGAGCGCAACGAGGACGGGCCGCTGCGCTGGGTGCCCGTGGCTGAGATCGGCGAGCTGCCCATGTGGGAGGGCGACCGTCACTTCCTGCCCCTGGTCTTCGACGACGGCCCCCAGTTCCACGCCGTCATCCCCTACCGCGACGGCTCAGTGGTGGCCGGCGGGGTCGCGGTCACGCGGAGTCCCTGATCCCTGCTGCCTGGGATTTCCGTGGGCACCGTCATCGCTGGCCGGAGAGCCAGTGTCTGGGTGACGGCGGGGTATCTCAGATTGCTCTCAGTTAATCCTCAGCTAGCGGCGCAAATAAGGTCACCTGTCGTACTTTTGGTTGGCTAGATCCCCTCTGGGCTGCTGATTGCCCCGGCGTGGGATGTGGTCTGTCTGCCCTCCTGGCGCCTGGTGCAGCCCTGCCGTGAATCATGTAAAACCCATAGTCAGAGCCATTTTAATGTGCTCTCTTGCTTCGTTTCTGTTTCCCGGAGGGCTCGTTCGATGATCGTTTTCTGTGCTTCTGAAATCAGGTTGAACAGAATCCATTACCCCCTTATGGAAGTCTGAGAATCTTTTAGGAACTCCATCCTGGGTGTTACGCTCGCCGCATCGTCGTGAAGCTTCGGTTTGAGCCTCAAGCCCGTTTCAGCTGGAAGGAGTTGGGAAAACATGAATCTGGTCACACCGCGGTCCGCCGGCCACCGGGTGACTCGCCGTGCGGTCCTGCGATCCGGCTCGATGCTGGGACTGGTAGGAGCCGGGCTCCCGGCGGTGGGCACCGTCCCAGCGCATGCCGCGGATTTCGCGGACGACTTCCAGCAGGCTGTCCACTATGCGCCGGGACGCAGCCTCAGCTCCGGTGAGGCCACAAAGCTCACCGGGATCGTCATCCACTGGTGGGGTGAGCCCAGTGGCCAGTCACACCAGCAGGTCGTGGACCACCTGGCCGGGTCGAACACTATCTGGTCCTCCGCCCACTATGTGGTCAGCGGCGATCGGGTCACCCAGCTCGTCAGCCTGGATGACACTGCCTTCCACGCGGGTGTCTACGACATCAACGCCCAGAGCGTGGGCATTGAATGCCGGCCTGAGATGGATGACGCCACCGTGGACCGGGTCCGTGACCTGGTCACGAGGCTTCGCAGCCGCTACGGGGCGCTGTGGCTGGAGCCGCACAAGGCGTTCTCCTCGACCGACTGTCCGGGTACCTATATGGACAAGATCCCGGAGTTGAAGGTCCTGGCGGCCGGGTCCTCTTCCCTGCCGTCGACTCCCAAGGCCGAAAGCGGCCAGGGGATACTGACCGTGGACGGTTACTGGGGATCGACAACCACTCGGCGGCTGCAGGAGCTGTCCGCCACTCCCGTCGATGGGGTGGTCTCGGGCCAGAACCAAGCATGGAAGGCCACGAATCCGGGGCTGGTCAGCGGCTGGGAATGGGTACCCAGTGACGCCGCGTCGGGTTCGGCGGTGATTCGCGCAATTCAACAGAGAATGGGGGTGGCGGTGGATGGGCTGATCAGCCCAGAGACGATCCGAGCGATGCAACAGCATTACGGAACCACCCTGGATGGAACCTTTCCGGAGAGATCCGACTGCATCAAGGAGATGCAGAAGGCATTGAACTCCGGGAAGTTCTAGGAGGCGCTGCCTGTGGTTAGTGTCTCTTGATTGGCTGGGGTGAGGCTGGAAGACGAGACCAGCACTTGCCCCTAGCCGGGTCGCCTGATCAGCTGCCGCGGCGCGTGAGCTCCAAGGGGAACGGGCCTCACGACGTGACCGCGACCGCATCTGCTTCATCTGATCCGCCGCCTCTGGGGGTGTTCCGGAGAGTCAGGGGGAAGGCCTCTGGTGTCATCGGGAGCTGGCGGTGACACTGGAACGCGAGGTTCCAAGAAGCGGAAGATGGAAGCTGGCGATGAAAGCTTGGTCAGGCGACCCGGCGCCTCATATGGTGACGCAAGTTCTCGACGGGGGACTGGTCCGTTGCATCGTGGTGGTCTGTCTGGGGTGACGGACGCAGGTGGCCGGCCGGGTCGTATGTGAGAAGCCCTGCCAGGCCATTACAGGTCAAGACTGGGTTCCAGATAGATGGGCGGTGCCTAGTGATGTCGAGCGTCGTGCTTGCCTCCGAGGCATCGGATTGCTGAATCCTGAAGCTTCCTTAGAGAATGACTTTCCCTGGTGTTAGGCTCGCAAAAGCGTCGTGAGATTCGGTGCCGTACAGGGGGTCGGTCTGTACGGGGAAGAGTCCAGCGGCCATGGGTCATTTAACGGACAAGGAAGTGTTAATGAGAATCGTGCAATCGCAAATGTCCCGCAGGAGTATTCTATCCACTCTCGTCATTGGTGCTCCTGCGATGGGAGTCTTGGGAGCTCTCAACCTCGCTGGAGCGACTCCGGCTGCCGCATCGCCCTCAGGGGCAGATTTCCTCCAAATGGCGGAGAGTAAGACAGGATGCCCGTTCATCTGGGGTGAAGCTGGGCCGTCTAGCTTTGACTGCTCTGGGCTGGTCCAGTGGTCGCTTTCCCAGCTTCGGATCTCC
This sequence comes from Arachnia rubra, assembly GCF_019973735.1. Taxonomy (NCBI): domain Bacteria; kingdom Bacillati; phylum Actinomycetota; class Actinomycetes; order Propionibacteriales; family Propionibacteriaceae; genus Arachnia; species Arachnia rubra. The sequence continues at coordinate 3,191,810 of NZ_AP024463.1, read as the reverse complement.
TTCCCGCGCGTCTCTGGGGAACAGATCAATGCCTGTTTGAGCGCTGGGCTTGAAGAGGCCAGGGCCACTCCGGGAGCCATCATGTACATGCCTGGGCACATCGGGATTTCCTGTGGTGATGGAACTTACTGTGAGGCACGTAATTATGGCTATCCGGTAGGAATTTACAATAATGACCCAGGATGGACTGACGGTGGTCTTGTCCCGGGGCTCGATTACAGTGGTGCACCTAGTGATACTGGTAGCAGCGGCGGTGTTGCCTCGGATGGTTCTTTGGTCGTCGATGGTTACTGGGGGAGCGCGACCACCCAGAAACTCCAGGAGACGCTCGGGCTCACGGCTGATGGACTGGTTCCAGGCCAGCCCGAGTCATGGAAGAAACAGAACCCTGGTTTGACCACTGGATGGCAGTGGGTTTCCGACAGTCAGGCCATGGGGGCTGACGTGATCAGCAAACTGCAGGCGAAAGTCGGCGCTGCCGCTGATGGGCTGATCGGCCCAGGCACCATCACCGCCATACAGGCCCACTTCGGAACCACGCAGGACGGCGTTCTCTCAGAACAGTCCTCCTCGATCATGGCGCTGCAGAAGGCACTCAACGAGGGGAAGTTCTGACTCTTTCCCGCGGCGCGTAATCTCACTGGTGGTGGGGCCATCTGGCCCCACCACCAGTTGGCGCGTGACTCCTAGAGCCCAGAGCCGGGTGGTCCCTTGTCCGTGAGGTCTTTCGAGACAGGGGCGAGTCAGGGAGGTGCCCCCTTGTCCCGCGGCCTACAACGGTCACACTGGAATAGGCAGTGTGGACGCAGCATGGATATGGAGGATGCAATGAGCCAGGAACAGCACGACGACCAGGCAGCCCCAAGGCCCGAGGACCAGCAGGTCAGCCCTGGGCAGGCCGAGCCCCTGGAGGGAGAAGTGGTGCCCGGTGAGGCCGGGCAGGGCAAGACCAACGCCGAGCGGCTCGGCGAGACGACCATCAAGTTCGCGACGGACGCCGCCTACGCCGTCGCAGGTTTCGCCGGGCTCGTCGGGGAGAGGGCAAAGGCCTTCTACGACGAGCAGCGCGCCGAGTACGCCAAGACCCACCCGGACGTCGAGTCCCCGGGGGCCAGGGAGTTCCTCGAACAGCTGGGCAGCCACCTGGACCGGTTCGTCGACGAGATCAACCGCGGCTTCAGGGAGCTCAGCGAGAAGGGCCGCGACGTCGTCGGCCGCAGGACCGAGCAGGCCGAGACGCCAAAGCCTGAAGAACCCTCCGATGACCCTGAAGGTGAGTGAGTCACCATAGATTCAAAGGCCTAGAGAAAAGCCGCAAAGCTGGAGGATGGCGTGGCCGGGGTGAGTCCCTGGCCACGCCGCCGTCTGTCTCCTGGCCGTGACCGCCGGGCTTGGGACTTCCGCCGAGCGGCTAGGATTCCCCTCATGCCTCGTCACACCATCAGCACGATGATCGGGAAAATCGTCAAACAAGTGGCCCGGCTTCGAGGCAGCGGGTCGGCCCTGCCCGGGCTGGTGGTCGAGAGAATGGACCACGGATACCTCAAACGCACCCTGGAGCCCCTCCGGGAGGGGGTCATCCTGGTCTCCGGCACCAACGGCAAGACCACCACCACCAAGGTGGTGACCGAGGTGCTGCAGGCGGTCGGCTACAAGGTGTTCACCAACCGCACCGGCTCCAACTTCTCCCGTGGCGTGATCTCCGAGCTGCTGCCGCTGGTCAACTGGCGCGGCAAACTCGACGCAGACATCGCCGTCCTCGAACTCGACGAGGCCTGGGCCGTGCACTTCGTCCGGCAGGTGAAACCACGCATGAGCCTGTTCCTCAATGTGATGCGCGACCAGCTCGACCGTTTCGGGGAGATCGACACCGCTGCCGAGATGCTCGCCAAGAACGCCGCTGCTGTCACCGACAGGGTGGTCCTCAACCGCGACGACCCGCGCGTCTACCGGCTGCGGGAACGGGCCACGGCTCAGGCCGTCTACTTCGGCACCACCGACGAGCTGCTGGCGCTGATGCCCACCGACGACACCCTCAAGGGCGGTCAGGCCCGCGCCAACCACGAGGCCCGCGCCGACGTGCTGCTGAAGGCCATCGACGGGCACCGCGCCACCTACGAGATCGACGGGGCGGACCACGTCGTCGAGATGAAGCTGAATGGCGTCTACAACCTCATCAACGCCGCCGCCGCCCTTACGCTGGTGCGGCAGATCGTCGGCGACAAGGTACCGACGGACACACTCCTGGCGGCCCTCGGGAACGTGCGGCCCGCCTTCGGGCGTGGTGAGACCATCACCTACAAGGGCGCCCCGATGGAGCTGGTGCTGGTGAAGAATCCCAGCGGCTTCAGGCTGTCGTTGCTGTCGTTCGCCGACGGCAAGGCCGACAACATGATCGCCATCAACGACAACTACGCCGACGGCCGCGACATCAGCTGGCTGTGGGACGTCGACTTCACCCCGCTCGACTCCGTCGCCCTGGTCACCGGGACCCGCGCCGACGGGATGGCGCTGCGCCTGGCCTACGACGATGTCCCCGTCGGTGGAGTCGAGGCCGACCTACAGCGGGCCCTCGACCGTTTCGCCGCCCTCAACCCGGGCAAGCCGAAGCGCATCTACACCACCTACACCGCCATGACCGCGCTTCGGAAGCTGATGTCCGGCCTGGCTCTCGGTCAGGAGGCGGCATGATCCGCATCGTTCAGCTCTACCCGCGCGACATGAACCTGTACGGCGACTGGGGGAATGCGCGCGTGCTCCAGAAGCGGCTCCAATGGCGGGGCGTCGACGCCGAGATCGTCGACCACAACCCTGGCGATCCCACCGGCCTCGACGGTGACATCTTCCTCGGTGGCGGCGGCCAGGACGCTGGGCAGGACAAGATCCAGGAGGACCTCCAGGGGCATATCGACGCGCTGCGGGAGCTGGTCGAGGGTGGGGCGCCCATGCTGCTGATCTGCGGCATGTACCAGCTGCTTGGCCGCACCTTCGTCACCGGCGAGGGGAAGGTCATCAAAGGAGCCGGCATCCTGCCCCTCGACACTCACGCCAGCACCGACCGGCTCATCGGCAACGTCACCCTCGAATCCCCGGAGTTCGGCCAGGTCGTCGGGTACGAGAACCATTCCGGCCGCACCTACGTCGACGCCGGCAGCGAGCCCCTGGGGAAGGTGCTGCGCGGCGCCGGCAACAATGGCGAGGACCAGCAGGAGGGCCTGCGTTACCACAACGTGATCGGCACCTATCTGCACGGCCCGGTGCTGCCCGCCAACCCGAGGATCGCGGACTTCCTGATAGCCAAGGCCCTGGAACGCCGCGGCATGACGGTGGAGCTGGGGCCGCTGCCCGTCGACGAGATCACCGAGAAAGCGCACCGGACGGCCGCGTCGCGGCCCCGGTGAGGTCGCCGCGCCTCCGGCGTCCAGGAGCGGCCGGAGGATTCAGTCGGGGAGCGCCTGGATCCTCAGGACTGGGGGCTCGACCGGTCCGGGTCCGAGCAGCGGTGCTATCGCGGAGATCGCGGTCATGCCGAACACCATCGCCCCCAGGATGTCTTGCTTGGCGCTGCTGACCACTACAGCCGTTGTCAGGCAGCTGGCCACCATGATGAAGATGCCCAGGCAGCTGCGCATGGCGATCAGGTAGAACACGAGTACCGTCGCGCCTATCGTCAGGACGCAGGGCAGCAGGATGGCTCCCACGGTTTCAGCCTCGGCTCTGCCGCCAGTCAGCTTGGTGGCCATATTCTGGACCATCAGAGGCAGGTAGGCCAGCAGGCCGCCCAGGAGGCCCGCCACCGCCGACCAGGCGTGTTCCCCCAGAGTCGGGGTGTGGCCGCCAGGCGTCGAGCTGGGATTCGCGAAGCGGATCAACAGCACCGTCCCGCCTCCGAGGAATGCGGCGCCTCCCAGCCACGGCAGCAGGTAGTGCGCTGGGTTCGTGAAGGACAGCGGCAGACAGACCAGCAGGGCACCGGTGCCGACCGAGAACAGCACCGCCGGGTGCGCGGTGTCCTCCGAACTCGCCATCGACGGGATGAGGAAACAGCCGAGGACGACGCAGGCGACCGCGGAGGAATCCACCTCCTTGGCGTCGAGCTGTGCCCCGAGCGTGAACAGGCTCAAGCCGAGGAGACCCCCGACCAGCAGGGCCAGGAAACAGCGGCAGAGCATGCCGATCGTGATGGGTTCCTCCATCGTGACGTACAGGGGAGTCTTTCGTGCTGGTTCGCTCATGAGGTCGTTCTCCTTACGCTCGCATCCATGCGGGGTGGCAACAGCCCGTCAGTAGAGTTTCTCAGAATTTTTTCGACTGGGTTTCAGCCCCATGTGATGGGGCTGAAACCCAGCTCAGCCCGAGTGAAGATTGAGAAACACCGGTTCTGGGGGTTGAAGGTTGCTCCCACGTCTCCTAGTGTGGTCGCATGAAGTTGCAATAGCAAACTTCTCTTGAAGGCCGGTGCGGAAGCCGCGGTTGACGGAACCACGGGCACCCGCCTGATGTGTCGCAGTACGTAACAGGATTCGTACAACTGAATGGCCGATATGGTGCCGGTGTCCGGGACAGGCCAGGTCAGCGGGAGTCTGACGGTGGCTGATTGCCGGATGCAATGTGGCTGGCATGTCCGTGATGGCCTGTCATGAAAACCCTGTGCTCGTGACCCGGGGGTTTCCTGCATTCCCTCCCAAATCTGCAATCGTTTCCCCCTGGGTTGCGTGCACCTGTAAAACACCTTTGAAAGGACTGACAATGACTGCTGAGAAACGACCTGGAATGTCTCGCCGATCCTTGCTTGCTGTGGCGCCCATCGGGGTTGCAGGAGTTGCGCTGACAGCATTAAACATCCCTCAAGCTAGTGCTGAAGAGATGAGCGTTACTGAGATTCAAAAAGATCTGGCGTATCTGGCTCACTTGAATTTCTCTGATGTAGACGGTGTCTTCGGCCCGAGAACTTCTTATGGCGTGAGGGACTTCCAGGATAGGATGGGGCTTGAAAAAGACGGTGTGGCTGGGCCGCAGACACAGGGCGAGCTGATGCGCTGTGTCGGGATCATCCAGTCAAAGTTGGGTGTGAATGATGATGGTTACGTCGGTCAAGAAACAATTGATGCGACTCACGAGTACCAGAAGAAGCATCGAATTCTGCAATCAGGCCGAGCTGATCGTCTCACCCTCTTGGAAATGAAGATACATCTCGGTAGATACTAATGATGACAATGGGCGCGTGGTTCTGGCGGAACAGCATGCTTTTTGCTGGGAGGTTGAGCTGTCATTATTTGCTGAAAAACCGTTTTCTGGGAAACTAGATCGCAAGAGATCGACATAAAGAGGTGATTGCTAATGCCTCATCGTGAATGGGAACTAGGAGGCTATTTGGGTCAGTCAAATTCAAAGATGAGACTCACATGGCAACCCTTAAGGATTCTTATTTCAAGGAGAAGAAATGACTACTGAGAAACGACCTGGAATGTCTCGTCGGCAGGTGCTCACCACGGCTGCCGTCGGTGTGCCCGCGATGGGTGTGCTGGCCGCCACCAACATGCTGGGCGCGACTCCCGCCAACGCTGCCCCGCTGGCGACGGACGGCTGGTGGGGATCCGACACCACGATGGCGCTTCAGCGGCATTTCGGTCTGTCACAGACGGGTTGGGTCGACAGCCAGCCGGCCTCCCAGGCTGACTCGAATCCGGCGCTGGCCGGCGGCTGGGACTGGCAGCCAGATGGCAGTGCAGGCGGGTCGACCACGATCTCCGCTCTGCAGAAGATGGTGGGTGCCGGGGTGGATGGCCTGATCGGGCCTGCCACGATCTCTGCCCTGCAGGCCCGCTACGGGGTGGCGCAGGACGGGGTCCTCGACGGCCCATCCCTGACCATCCAGAAACTCCAGGCAGAACTGAACGCTGTCAGCGGCTACGGCGACTGACAGCACTCCCAACTTCCGGCCCCTTCCCCAGGCTCGGTCCTTCTCCCCGTCGGTGTGTGGAAGGACCACGACACATGCAGTCGGTCAACGCCCCCTTTCCGCGCATGTGGTGGGGAAGGGGCCGGATCTCAGGTCGTCGATGTGATGCAGTACTAGCTTGATGCGCTCCGGGATGGCTTGATGGGTTCCACCGCCATTCGTGCCCTGCAAGGTCACTATGGCCTGACGATAGACGGTGTCCTGGATGGTCCTTGGCCGGCTATCGCAGCATTTCAGGAGGAACTGGCTCGTCATCACTATTAATGTTGATGAATAGCTGGCTGGGTCGCCCGTTTCCTGACTCAGCCGGTTGCTCGTCTAATTTCGCCGGATTTTCTATATCGAAGGATAGGAAATGACTATCGAGCGGCCTAGAAAGTTCATTAGAAATACTGGTCAAATTTGTTCTGGTTGGGTGTTCTGTTTGGCGCGATGATAGTTTTGCATGAACCTCAAGGTGTGAGGTGTTGTGTGGTTTGCTGGGAAGGGGGTGTGCCGGGCCTGTGGCAGAGCGTGAGGTTTGTGGGTTTTGGCAGATCCCCGAAATTTAAGGAGGTGACAGATGGGCGATTTTCGACGGATGGTTTTATTGATTGCTTCTCTGGGTGCAGCGGTGCTAGGGGTCTCCTGTTCTGGGGGCGTGCCTGCTGAGGCCGGCCCGTCGGGTGAAGACAGTGTGACGGCGAGTGCGTCTCCGTTCAGCGATACTGACAGCCCCCAGCCATCGCCCCGGGGATCGCGCCTGCTGGGGCGAGTGGTGAATGAGGGCGGTGCCCCGGTGGCAGGCTGCCTCATCCGTATCGAAGGGGACTCTAAGGAGTACGCGATCGTCAGTGGCGCTGAGGGAGAGTTCGATATGGCTATCCCATCGGGGTCGCAGATCTTGATTATCGCTTGCGACTCGGAACTGTACGCAGAGACCAGCGTCACCGTCGAGGTGCCGAAAAATGAAGATTTCGCACAGGACTTCACCGTCCAAGCGCGATAATCGAGGTATTTTTCACGTAGGCTGCGCGATGTGGCATAGAAGGACGGTCGTAGGCACATTACCAACACCACCGCTTTCCCGAATCGCGTCATCGTCTACCTGCACAAGGACAATGGAACTCAACACTGCACAGGATGGCTCGTATCTCCCGATACCCTCGTGACCGCAGGCCACTGTATCTACAATGACGATGGCTGGAACTTCGATCTAGAGTACAGTTCGGGCGCAAATGGAGCTGAGCGTCCCTATGGAACCGCCAAGGCAGCCCGCATGATGACCGACCCTCAGCCGGTCCCGGCAATCGGAGGCTACGTGTCCTCAGCTTGACCAGGTGAACTACCGATGGCGGTGCAGGAGAGTCAGCAGCAATCCGGTGGTCGCTGAGCTGAGGACTGTGGGCCAGAGCTGTTCCGTTCCCCACAGCGGGAAAGCGAAGCAAACCACCATGAGCACCGAGGTCACAATCACGAAGCCGGTACCCGGACGGTCCGCCGACGAAACGAACACCTCATACCCTGTCATCCCGAGCACCACCAGACCCAGCAATCCAGCGATCTGAGCCGCCGTCGCCACCGGAACCCATCCGGTACCCCAAAAGATGAGGAAGACGATCAACACCATCGCCAGGCGGACCGCTCCCAGCTTCAGGAACACCGCCACTTTGAGGGGACCAGGAACAGACTTCTCAGGAATTGTCATCAGTTCTTGCCTATCCAACACCAGCTAGCACCAACAGCGAGGTTAACGGCCAATCCGACACCTCCGCCCAGAAGCATCCTCGGAGCGACGGCACGCAGTAAGAAAGAGGCGACTTTCGCGTACTTGCCCTTCTTGAGCCAAGCGTAGACTCCTCCTCCCAACAGACCTTCACCCGCACCAGGAACAACGTAGTCAAGGGTGCACACAGCCCACTCCCTTGGCCCGAACGCATATTCCGGGTTGACACCTTGATCACCCAACCCGTTGTCGTCCCCCTCAGGGAAAACGGCCTTACCCAGCACTGAGTTGAAGCCGTCAGCGATTCGACGCAGTTCGGCCTCAGGGGCTCCATCCGCACGAACAGCCTGAACATCGACATGCCAGCTACCATCCGGGGATTCATGCAAATAACGCTCGAAGATCAATTTGAGCTCGGCCTCAACCATTGCGACTTCATCAGTCGTGCTCGCATGGATGGCATCCACAGCCGCCATGGTCCGCTCGTAGCGTTCTTTTCTGCGTTGCTCCTCACTGTGGAGCAGCTTCTGCAGGGCCTTCTCGATGACCTCGACCTGGGTGGTGTTGAAGCGCTCAGCAGCCTCACGAGCCAGGTTGCAGACCCGCTGTTTCTTGATATTGAGCGCCATGGATAAACAATACGACCTGATCCAGAGAGGTTACGCCTCTTGGTGGACGACGCCTGCCTCGACCTGAAACCGCTGAGCGGCCGGGAAATCGGGGACATCTGCCCCGACGGCGGCCGTAATGAGCACCTGCTCCGCGTCGGCCACAGCTCCGGCTTTTCGCCACTGTCCACAAAACGCCGGGCACTTCAAGGATCTGAGCCTGGGATTGGGTTTGGCCAATTCACGCTTCGCCCATGAGAGAGACCGGCAACCCGATATGCCGGGGGATCCGATAGCCTCAGCGAGTGCCCTTGCCCTCGTTGCCGGCTTTGATCCGCAGCCTGCCCGTCGCGTCGCACTCCGAGCGGGTGCATCGCGTGGTCACACTCGTCCGCTCGCACGCCGACGACCCGAGGCTGCCGGTGCTGCTCAACGCCCTGACCGGCAAATCCGACTACTACGCCCTGCTGGCGGTCGTCGCGGCCCGGGCGCTGGGCGACGAGCCCCGGCTGCGGGCCCTCAGCGCCCATCCCTCGCGCTGCGTCCGGCTCTGCGCCGTGAACTCACTGCCCCTCGACGCCGGCGATCCCGAGGCATTCGCCGCCCAGTACGTGGTATGCCCGGTCGGGGAGCGGCGACGCCTGCGCCGCCGTCTCATCGACGAACGCCACCACGACCTGGCCGCAGCGCTCCTGACGGCTCCCATCACGGACCGGGAGCGCGCCAGCCTCCTGGTGGCCTGCGACTCCGCGACGGTCGCGGAGCATCTTCCTGAGCTGGGGGACCTGGTGCCGAACCTGGCCTCCCTCGCCAAGCGGCATCCTGACGTCTTTCTCGCCGAGCTGCGCCGCCGCGTCACCGACGCCCCGGCCGACCGGCGTGCCGCTGCCTGGCGGTGGGCTGCTCCGGCCCTGAGGAGACTGACGCACAGCCGGCCCCGGGAGCTCGCGCTGCTTCTCGCGGAGGTGGAGAGGTCGCAGGGGCTTCCCGAGCCGTTCTACGCCGTCGCTGGGCCGCTGCTGGCCGCAGCCCCCGGCGAGATGGTCCAGGTCCTGGCCGCCACCGTCTTCGATGACCCCTGGGATGCGCAGCGTCTCCGCCGGCAGGTGGGCAGGCGTCTCCAACTCCTAAACCGGGAGCAGCGCGCCACCATCCTGCGGGCCGAACGCACCGACGACCAGGCGATGGCGGCGTACCTGCGGGCGCTGGCCCCCAGCGAACGCGCCCAGGCCTTCGCCGACGCCTACGAGGACGTCGAGCTGCGGAACCGGGAATGGGACGGGGAGCTGCTCGACGTCATGCCCAAGGACCTGCGGGAGGCCGAGGCGGCCCGCATGGCGGCGATGCCCACCAACCAGGGCTGGGAGGACCAGCTGAGGCTTGCCGCCCACCTCGCCCCCGGCGAGGCCCTCGCCGTCGCCGGGCCCTTCCTGAACTCCACCAACAGCGACGAGCGCGGCGCCGCCTGGTATGCGATCCTCGCCGCCGCGCTGCACAGCCGTGAACCCCAGGCGATCACTATCGCCTTCGCCCACATCGACGACCTGGTGACCGAGCAGGACCCAGTGCGCAATACGGCCGTATCGGCGCTTGCGGTCGCCAGCGGCGACATCATTGCCCGGATTGCGGGTGAACGTCTCGGAAAGCTGGCGGCGATGCTGGCTGCCGCCCGGGACACGTCGCCGGCGACCTTCGCGTATCTGCGGGGTGCGCTCTGGCGGCTGGTCATCCACCGCGCCCAGCAGGGCGGGGACCTCCAGGAGGCCATTGCGCTGCTGGAGGCCCTGCCCGACCCCTGCTCCGCCACCGCCGGCCGGACGAGGATCCCGGTGCCCCTGCCCATCCCGGCGGCCGCCGGCAAGATCCTGGCGGCGGGCTTCCTGGAGACCATGAAGGCTGAGGCCGACCGCGACGAGTACCAGCTGGCGAAGGGACTCGCAGCGCTCCTTGGCCCCAGGCGGTACGACCTGCCGGAGATCAGCGGCATCATGCGCCGTGCCCTGAAGTCGCATGACCGCGCGATGCTGGAGACCGCCGCCCAGATCTGGCTGGGTCCCCGCAGGACCCGCGGGGAACGCCTGGGGGCGCTGCTGAGGCTCGATCCGTCCTTCGTCACCCTCAGGCATGTTCAGGAGAGCATCTGCCGCCACCGCCCGGACCTGGCCGGGTTCCTCCACCGCAAGACCCCGGTCGCCGGCCGGCTGCACGGCGACACCCCCTATGTGGCGCTGGCGCCTGGGCCGTTCACGGGCTGGCTGCCCGAACAGAGCCGTCCCTACTCGCTGGACCTCGCCCGGCTGATAGCCGACGAGACCAGCAGCCAGTCCCGCTGGCAGCGTTTCGCGGCGGTCGAGGTGTTGCGGCGTCTTCCCTGGCTCGTGCCCGGCGTGCTCACGCCCGGTGACGCTGAACCTGAGATCCAGGAGGCGCAACTGGTCGCGGCGCTGCGCTCGCCGGCGGTGGAGTGGTCGCTCACCGACTTCCTGGAGCTGCTTGATAGCGGCCTGGCCACCGTCGCCATGAAGGCCGCCACCCGCGTCATCGATGAGCTGCCGCCCGTCGAGACGGCCAATGCCCTGGCCGTCGTGGCCGCCGACACATGGCGGAAGGTCGGCATCCGCAAGCTCGCCGTGCGGCAGATCGCCCGCCTGCACTGCCCGGGGGCCGTGGAGACTCTCGCGGACCTGGCCCTGGACCTCAGCACGCACCGCGACGTGCGGCTTGCGGCGACCGCCAGCCTGGTCGAGGTCCTTGACGAGGAACGCGCCTGGGAGGCGCTGGCTGAGGCCGCCGCGGGTGGCCGCGACGAGGCTCTCGTCCTCGCGCGTATCGCCCCGTCGCTGATGGCGCTCCGGCACCGGGGCCGGTTCGGCGAGGTCCTGGTGGCGGCCTCCCCGGATCCGGAGCTGGTGCTCGCCCTGCCCGGCTGGGGGTTCTGGACCCCGAAGGTGACCAGCCGGATCGTCGAGCTGCTCGACTCGCCTGAGATCCCCGTCCGCAAGGCGGCGGTGGAGGCCCTGGGAGGGGTGGGGTCGGGGCTGCGCTGGGGCCTGCTGCTGGTGGCGGTGGCCGGGATCGCCGTGGCCGCGGCAGATGAGTCGGACACCGCCACGGAGGACCTCGCCCACCAGCGCCTGCTGGAGGACGTGATCTCCGCGCTCATTTCCGGCAGGCCGCGACGCAGCATGGAGCACAGAGCCCAGCTCAAGGAGCTGGCGAGGGTGCTGGCGCCGTTCCCGCATGCAGCCCAGCAGCACTGGCGGGTGCTGCTGGCCGCCACGAACTGGGCCGACCCGCTGGCCGACCTGGCTGCCCTCGCCGGGGCCGTGTCCGATCCGTTGCGTGCCCACGAGGTGCTGAGGATCACCTGGGAGGTGGTGACGGAGCTGCAGGCTATGAAGCTGGGGGCCGACCTCGCGGTCGTCATCGACGAGCTGCTGGGACGCGGCGACGCCGTCGGCGGTGCCGTTGCGCTGGCCCTGCTGAGGCACGCGGGCGGTGAGTCGGGATGGGGCGATATGTGGCGGGCACGGCTGCGGGCCGCCCGCTCTCATCCGCTGCCGGCGGTGGTGGCGTGGGCGCGAGAGATCAACGCCGCACCCCTGTAGAGGCCCCGCCCTCATCGGCGGGATCCGTCAAAGGCTCGTCTTCCCCTGGGGGTGCTGTGGCGGGCCGCCCATCGGTGGGGTGCCGGCGGGGAAGGGGATCTCAGGTGTGGGGTATGCCGTTGACGTAGAACCAGCGGCCGTCGACCCGCAGGAAGGAGCTGACCTCACGCATCACGCCGATCTGGCCGTCCTCCCGCCATTTGGCGGAGAACGAGACCATGCCCTCGTCGTCCCAGGCTTTGCCGGCTCCGCTGTGCTCGATGATCAGGCCGGTCCATCGCAAGTCGGGTTCAGGATCGATCGTCTCGGGTCGGGTGTTCGGATGCCAGGTCTCCAGCAGGTAGTCCGTCAGGCCGAGTGCGTAGGCGCTGTACCGTGATCGCATCAGTGCGACCGCGGTTGCCGCAGGCCGGCCCTCATGGATCGGACCGCAACACGTCTCGTAGGGGCGGCCGGTATCGCAGGGGCAGATGTTAGTCGGATCACTCACTGTCCCAGTATCCACCGTTTCCGGCCAAAGTTCCGGCCGGTGTCCACTGACAGGACCTCCGCGGCCCCGTCTTCCCATGGTGGCTGAAAGGCCAGCTGTCAGTTGCTGCTCGCTGCTGCTGCCTCTTCCTTGGCTCGCATCATGTCCAGCGCCACCACCGTTCCAAGGATGGCCAGTCGCAGCTCTGGGGAGAGCGATGGGACGTGGAGGACGTAGCGGTCATGTCCGCGAAGAGCCTCGGCGAAGCCGACTCGCTCCCGGCTGGCCTGGGCGACGACGTTCCCGCTGCGGTTGCTGGTGATATTGAGCTCACGATCGGAGAAGCTGCCCTTGCTCTCCACCAGGAGTTCCTCTCCGGTGGTGAGCGTGGTGGTGATCCGGCGGGAGAAGAGTTTTGCCTGCTTGCTCACGGTCGCCAGCTGGGAGCCGTCCGCCCGCAGCAGCGTATAGGTGTCCCGCCAGATCTTTCGGTCGTCGCTGAGATGTGCCAGACGGGTACCGTCGGCCTCCAGCAGGTCGAACTCCCGGGCACCTCCGAAGAACTGGCGGACACCACTCTTCTGCGTGCAGCTGATCAGGCCGATCAGCGCTCCCTGGGCATCCTCGATGTTGAATTCGGTGGAGGCACCGGCGCGGGTCTGCTGGACGACGAGGAGATCATGATTCAAGAGAGACGTCGACTTGACCATGTAACCAGTGTAAGGACACGCCCTGGTCAAGATACAGTGGCGCAGGGGGCGTCGTGGTTGGCTGTCCGGTCCCAAGGAGGGGTCATGAACCCGCTGAGTGCTGAAGACTTCGTGGCGTGGGCTGATCAGCTAGCCGGGTTGTCCTGGCCGCTTGACCTCGACGGGTTCCGGGACGCGGCGGCTGGGCTCGGATGGTTGCCGACCGACAGGCCCTGGGAGTTCATAGTCGATTTCCCGGCCGGATCCAGGCGGGTGGTGCTGTTCGGCGGCAAGTCGGGCGGCATCCACAACATCTCCTTCCCCCTATTCACGCCCGAGACCGAGTCCGCGGAGAACACCGCCAGGCTGAACGACCTGTTCGCCTCCTACGAGGCCGCCGGCACCCAGGCATGGGGCAGGCCGTTCCACGTCGACCTGAATGAGGACCCCACCCTCACCTGGCGGCTGCCAGGCGGCTGCGTCGGCGAGATAGTCGGCGGCTCAGACCTGATCCTCCTGACCTTCTTCACACCTCAAGGCGCGTTCATCTACGAGTGATCAACCCCGGTGCTATTGAAGTGCATTGCCATCACAGCCACGAGGTGAATGATGCCAGCAATCCACGTCTTGTCGGAGACCTGCTAGATCAGGCCGAGTGATTTCACAAGGTGGGGCATCCCGCTTCCAGGAGATGGCGGCAGATCCTCAATAGGAATTGCATTTCACTCTTAGGTGCGTTCAGTCACCAGGCCATTGGTGGCGATCAGCACGGTCTTTTTTGTGGACCGCTGTTTGCGGTTTTTAGGCATTGGCTGCTACAAGGTTGGATTCGATGAAGTTGAGGAGCGGAACTTCATCGATGACTGGGATGGCGCCGAACTTGCCCGCCAAATAGCGCAGCTCATTGTTGTTCTGGGCGCGGTTATCGAAATCATCCAGGCAGAACAGCTCCGAGCGGCCCGAGCGGTCCTTCTCGGTGAACCAGACCTGGCGGGGCTCCAGCAGCCGGGTGGGGGAGTTGCCGAGCAGCGAGACATCGTGAGTGGTGAAGATCAGCTGCGCACCGTGAGGATTCATCTGGGGGTCCAGGAAAAGCTGGACGAGATAGCGTGCCAATCCCGGGTGGAGGCTAGCGTCCAGCTCGTCAACCAACAGCAACGTCCCGTGGCGTAGCACATTGAGCGCGTGCCAGGCTGTGGTGAGCCAGGTAATCGTCCCGGCGCTCTCGCGGCGGATGGGTAGCGAGAATGTCTTTCCGTCCTCGCCCTCGTGGCTGAAGGTGACCACGTCGCGTGTGCTGGGCGGCAGTTCTGGCAGCGGCTCATCATCCTCTCGGAAGGCCTCGATGAGGCGGCGGACTGTCTGCATGACCTCAGATGGCACCTCCTCGGCCTCGATCGCAATGCCTTGGATTCCCACATCGGCGGCGCGCAAGAGCGCTGAGATGAGGTCCGCCTGGCTTGGGTCCTCCAGCATCTCGTACAGGGCGCGACGGAGCACATCTTCGTCCTGGCGGTCGCGAAAGGCGATGAAATCCATGCCGACGCTGGCAGCCAGGGCGTTGGCGACCGGTGCCAGGACATCGTGGCCATACTTGCGAGCGGTGGCCAGAAAAAGCGCGCGGGGTTTGGTGATGCGCCACACCGATGCGGTGGGGCCCGTCAGGGATGCCCCCTTCTCAAGCTTGCCCGCCTCTTCGCCTTCCTGCTGTGTGCGCGCGAAGACCAAGCGTCGGCTGCCCTTTGGGTAGGAGTAGAGGACCTCACGGCCGATCCCCCAGTCCAGAACCTCCAGCTCATAGCTGTGGCGGATCCCGTCCGCCAGGAAGTCGATGGAGTAGGTGACAGGCTGTTTTGAGCTGGCGGCGTTCGGCTGCCACAGCGACGGGACGCCGGGTGAGCGCAATGCCAGCGAGAGCATGCAGATCGCATCCAGCAGGTTCGTCTTGCCAGAGGCATTGGCGCCGTAGATCGCGGCGACACGCTCGGTCGCATCCTCCCAGGATGTGCCTGCCCGGGGCGTCACGGTCTTCAGATGCGTCATCGCCAGCGTGGCAGGCTCTGCGAAAGAGCGGAAATTTTCGACGGTGAACGACAACAGCATGCACCAACAGTATGCGAACTAGGGCTGTTTTGGAAGAAATTCTCCCGAAAATGGATAAAAAAGAGCCGTCATGCCTGATTTTTGTCGAAGGGTGCGTTGCGGCGGCTACCGATGGGATCTCAGCTGCCGGACCCCTGAGCCCCGACCAGGGTCAGCAGCGTGACCTCCGGGGGGCAGGCGAAACGGTACGGCGCGAAAGGCGAGGTGCCGATCCCAGCGGAGACGTGCAGCCAGGCGTGGTGTCCCTCGGTGTGGTGCTCGGACAGCCCCTTGACGCGGTCGGCTGGGAGGTCGCAGTTGGTGGTCAGCGCCCCGAAACCCGGCACGCAGACCTGGCCGCCGTGGGTGTGGCCCGCGAG
Organism: Arachnia rubra; assembly: GCF_019973735.1. Classification (NCBI taxonomy): domain Bacteria; kingdom Bacillati; phylum Actinomycetota; class Actinomycetes; order Propionibacteriales; family Propionibacteriaceae; genus Arachnia; species Arachnia rubra. The sequence continues at coordinate 3,176,307 of NZ_AP024463.1, read as the reverse complement.
GATCAGCTCCACGCCGTCGGCCGTCATCACATCCAGGATGCGGCGGTAGGGGGCGTGGGTGACGCCGAGGCTGAGGTCCACGCCGCTGCTGGGCGGTCCAGCGACAGCGGGGTAGTGGTCCAGGTCGTGGTGGGCGTCGTCGGTGCCGCGCATCTCGATGCGATACCCGCCGGCCTCGACGATGGCGCGCCGGTCGTTCAGGTCATGCCACGCGCCGCTGCGGGTCAGCGCTGCCCGCAGCTGCTCCGTCGCCAGAGGTTCCGGTGCCTCCGAAGCCTCGGAGCGCCCCCGCGTGACGTAGCGCAACGGGTTCTTGAACTCCGGCCGGTGGTAGTCGTTGGAGCCGAACACGAACCCGCCCGGCACGTCCTGCAGCCGGCCCAGCGCCGACATCAGCGGCACGATGGCGGTGTCGCTGGCGATGTTGTCGCCGGTGTTGATCACCAGGTCGGGTTTCAACTCCGCCAGCGACCGCAGGAAGTTCAGCTTCAGCTGCTGGCTGGGCAGCAGGTGCACGTCGCTGAGATGCAGCACCCGCAGCTCAGAGCCACCCGCGGGCAGCACCGGCACCGTGACGTGACGCACCTGGAATCGCGTGGCCTCCACCAGCCCCCAAGCGAAGCAGCCCGCCGCGATTGCGGCGAGCCCCTTCGCCACCCGGAAAGGGGGGATCAACGTTCACCATCCGTGGGAGCTGGGGCGGGCGGCTGGGCTCCTGGATCGGACGGGGCCGCGCTCGGCGGCACGACCGTTGGCGGGGTCGTCGGCTGCGGACCCTGGGAGACGTACATGTAGATGGTCGAGGATTTCGGCGCAGTCCCCGACGGGCTGATCTTCTTCAGGTAGGTCCCCGCCGGGGAGGCGCTGTAGACCGGCTGGTCGGCGGTGGTGAAGCCGGCATCCTCCAGGGTCTGCTTCGCCTGGTCATACTCCATGCCCGTGACGTTGGGCACCTGCACCTTGTCGCCTTCCCGCACCCGCTGGCTCGGGGCGCCGAATTCCGTTGCCGGTTTACCCTGGAGCGCGGCGCCCATCGCGGTGCGCCAGATGGTGCCCGCGTCCTCGCCGCCTGAACCCCGCAGGACTCTGCCGGTCGACATCCGCTGCCCGTCCAGGCTCTTCCTGTGGTTCTCATAGTACGAGTTGATGTTGTCGACGGCGATGAAGGAGATGCCCGCCATGTCGGGGGTGTACCCGGCGAACCACACCGACATGGCGTCGTCGGTGGTGCCGGTCTTGCCCGCCGTGGGCCTGCGGTCCGCCAGCTGCGCCGGCTGGCCGGTCCCCTGGGTCATCACCGTCGACAGGACGTAGTTGACGCCGTCGGCTACCTCGGGGTCGAGCACCTGCTTGCAGTCGGCCGACGGCACCTCGATCTTGTTGCCGTCCTTGGCCTGGACGCTCTCAAGGATGATCGGGTTGCAGTGCGTGCCGCGGTTCGCGAAGGTGGCATAGGCCTCGGCCATCGACAGCGGCGTCACGTAGGAGGTGCCCAGCACCCACGATGGGTAGCTCGCCATGCTGCGCATGTCGGTCCCGTCAGCGAGCTTCACCCCGAGCTGCTGGGCCATGTCGATGGAGGCGCAGATGCCCACCTTGGCCTCCAGCTGGATGAAATAGGTGTTCACCGATTTCTGGGCTGCCTTCAGCATGTCGATGGTGCCGTAGTCCCCGTCGTAGTTCTTCGGATCCCACGAGCCTGACGTGAACGTGCCCTCACAGTTCTTGAACTTCATCCCCTTGACTTGCATCTGCTTCGGGGAGTTGAAGGTGGTGTTCGTCCCCACCCCGTCCTTCAGGGCAGCCGCCATCACGAACGGCTTGAACGTCGAGCCAGCCTGGAAGCCCTCGATGCCGCCGTACTGCGTGGACACGTTGACGTTCTGCCAGGTCTCGCCCTCGCCGCTGCCCAGCTTGGTGCGGCTCTGCGCCATGGCGACGATCAGCCCGCTGCTCGGCTGAATCAGCACCGAACCACCCCAGACCGGGTCGGTGGGGCCGACGGTCTTCGCGACCGCGTCCTCCGCGGCCTGCTGCGCCTTTGGGTCGATGAGGGTGTTGATGGTCAGGCCGCCGCGCTTCAGCCGGTTCGTTCGCTCCTCGGTGGTGGACCCCAGCGATGCCATCTGGTCGGAGACCAGGGTGCGCACCACGTAGTCGCAGAGGACCGGGAACTGGGAGGCGGTGCAACCGTTCGGGGTGGCCTGCACGTTGGAGGCGTCGAAGCCCTCCTGGATGGCGGCGTCGGCCTCCTCCTTCGTGACCGCGCCCACCTCGGCGGAGGCCATCCGCCGCAGCACCTGGTTGCGGCGCTCGATGGCCTTCTCGGGGAACTTCACCGGGTTATAGGCGACGGGGTTCTGGACGATGCCCGCCAGCATCGCGGCCTGGGCGAGGCTCAGGTCCTTGGCGCTGATGCCCCAGTAGTGGTGCGCGGCGGCCTCCACCCCGTAGGCGCCGTCGCCGTAGTAGGCGATGTTCAGGTAGCGCTCCAGGATCTCGTTCTTGCTGAACCGTTCCTCGACCGCCATGGCATAGCGCATCTCGCGGATCTTTCGCTCGATGCTGACCGCCTGCGCTGCCTGCACGCCCGCCTCGTCCCCGCGGTCCCTGGCCGTCTCGACCTGGACCAGCTTCACGTACTGCTGCGTCAAGGTGGAGGCGCCCTGGGTGGAGCCCGACAGGGTGCGCACGATCGCACGTCCGAGGCCCTGGATGTCGATGGCGCCGTGCTCGTAGAAGCGGTGATCCTCGATGGCGATCTGCGCCTTCTGCATCAGCGGGGAGATCTGCTCAAGGGAGACATAGGTGCGGTTCTCCTCGAAGAAGGTCGCCAACTCCGACCCGTCGGACATCAAGATGCGGGAGCGTTCCGACTGCGGTGGGGTCTGGAACTCGGCCGGCAGGTACTGCATCGAGTCGGCGGCCGTCTTTGTGAAGCCTCCGACGAGGGCGACCAGCGGCAAGGCCAGCCCGGACATAAGTATCCCGCACAGCACACTGATGGCCAGGAACATCCCAATCGAGTAGGCCTTGCTCTTCGGCTCCCGCGTCTTCATGGCCCAAAGTTTACGTGAGTCTGGGGGTAGTCCTCTTTCGTCACGCGCCCTGCGAGATCTCGTCGTCCTGGGCCGACAGGTCGGGGCGGCGGAACAGATTCACAGTGGCCGCCACCAGCCCACCCCACAGGGCGGCGATGGCGACGATCATCATGACGATGGCTGGCATGCTCATTCGGACACCTCGTGCTCGTTGTCGTGCTCGTCGAAGTCGGTTGTGATGCTGCGCCGCCAGGGGATCAGGGTGAGGACCACGGCCGCGACGATCAGCACCGCGGCCATGCCCCAGCCGAAGACTGCCAGCAGCGACAGCGGGTAGTTCTCGTAGGGCTTGCCGATCTTGTCGAGGAACTCGGTGACCAGCATGGACCCCAGCGCCACGGGCACGATAGCCCCGATGAAGACCACCCACGCCTTACCCGTCCGGAAGCTGGAGAACCGGTCGAGGTGACGGCTCAGCACCGGGAGTTTGCGCACGATCCACGCCACCGCGATCACGCAGGCGAAAGCGACCGCCAGGATGCCGAACTTGTTCACGAACTCGTCGGTGATGTCCAGGAAGTACAGCGCCGTGGTGGTGGACAGCAGAGCGGTCGAGATGATTGCCAGCGGAATGCCAATGGCTAGCGTCGCCCGGACCTTGGGGATGCCCAGCTTGTCGCGCACCGCGGAGGCGAGGACCTCGACGATGCTCAGCAGCGACGTGATGCCCGCCACCGTCAGCGAGCCGAAGAACAGCACGCCCATCAGCGGTCCGAGGGGTGCCTGAGAGATGATCGTCGGGAAGGCGACGAAAGCCAGGGTCAGGCCCTTGTCGACGACCTCATTGACCCCCAGGCCCGAGGCCTGGGCCATGAACCCGAGAGCCGCGAAGACGCCGATGCCGGCCAGTAGCTCGAAACCGGAGTTCGCGAAGCCGACGACCAGCCCGGAGCCGGTCAGGTCGGTGCGGCGCTTCAGGTAGGAGGCGTAGGTGGTCATGATGCCGAAACCGACCGACAGGGAGAAGAAGATCTGCCCGAAGGCCGCAGCCCACACCCCTAGGTTGCCCAGGGCGCCCCAGTCGGGGGTGAACAGGGCGTTCAGCCCATCGGCTGCGCCGGGCAGGAACAGCGACTGCACCACCAGGATCAGGAACATGACCACCAGCAGCGGCATGAAGACGGTGTTGGCCATGGCCAGTCCTTTGTTGACGCCCAGCGCGATGGTGATCAGCGTCACCGCCCACACCACGACCATGGGGATGACCAGCGAGGGCACGAAGTCGAAGCCGACGCCCGGGGTCTCGGCCACGTGCAGGAAGTCCTGCATCAGGAAGGTCTTCGGGTCGCTGCCCCAGGCCTGGGTGAAGCTGAAGATGGTGTACATCCCGGCCCACGCCACGACCGCCGCGTAGTAGAGGGCGATGACGAAGCACACCATCACCTGCCACCAGCCGAGTGTCTCCGTCCATTTCCCGAGCCGCCGCAGCGCCAGCGGAGCCGAGCCGCGGTAGCGATGCCCGATGGCGTAGTCGAAGAACAGCAGCGGGATGCCCGCGCTGAGCAGCGCTATCAGGTAGGGCAGGATGAAGGCCCCGCCGCCATTCGAATAGGCCACGTAGGGGAAGCGCCAGATGTTGCCCAGCCCCACGGCCGACCCGATGGCCGCCAGGATGAAATAGTTGCGGGAGTTGAAGCTCTCCTGCTTGGGCGCACGCTTTTCCATTGGATCCAGCTCCGGGTAATAAAAACTACTTAGGGCCTGAAACCTATTACGAAAGCGCCCTGATAAGGAGGACCGTCCAATAATTTGGTCGCACCGGCCGGCCGGACCATGATGGTCTGGCACCGTGGCCTTCCCGGTTTCCCGGCTCCGCCGGTTGGGAGGTGCGAGGGGGTGCAGCGCTAGACTTCAGCCACGTCGACCGTCCTTCAGGAGGAGTTTTGCGAACCATGACCACCCGAACCGGTCTCCTCCGAGCCGGACTGGCCTTGTGGGACGGAGCGAGCTGGTGCGTCGCCGCGATGGCTCTTGTCTTCGCGCGCTACACCTTCACGCTGGCCCGGCCGGAGACGCAGTTCGTCATCCAGTACGCCGTCGCGGCCGTCGTCCTGCAGGTTGTCGTCGGCCTGCTGACGAGGCTCTACCGTGGCCGTCACGTCATCGCTTCGTTCGAGGAGTCGGCCCTCCTGGCCCTGATCACCCTCGGGATCGGGCTGGTGCTCGGTGTCTTCTCGGTCTTCTTCGCCCCCTCGGGCTATCCGCGGGTGGTCACCTTCACCGTGCCCCTGGCGGCGCTGGTGTTGATGGCTGCGGGCCGGTTCTTGTTCCGCACCGTCAGCCGCTCCGCCCAGCGTCACGAGGACGGCGAGCCGGTCCTCGTCTACGGCGCGGGCAACGCGGGCCAGCAGCTCGGACGTCTCCTGGCCTACGACCCCGACGCCCCGTACGAGATCGTCGGCTACATCGACGACGACCCGGCCAAGAGCAATCTGCACATCCAGGGCGCCAAGGTCCTCGGCAACCGGGAGCAGATCGTCGCCATCGCGCGCCAGCACGGCGTTGAGAAGCTCATCGTCGCCATCCCGACCGCGGACCGCACGTTCATGCGTGAGATCTCCGAGCTCGCCGACGGGGCCGGCCTGGAGACCCTCGTGATGCCGTCCACCAAGGACCTCGTCTCGGGACGCGTGGGCCTGGGCGACCTGCACCAGCTGAACGTCACCGACCTGCTGGGCCGCGCCCAGATCAAGACCAACCTCGGGGAGATCGCCGACTACCTGTCCGGCAAGGTGGTGCTCGTGACCGGGGCCGGCGGCTCCATCGGCTCCGAGCTGGCCCGCCAGGTGCACCGCTTCGGGCCCAAGGAGCTCGTCATGCTGGACCGCGACGAGTCCGGGCTGCACGGCACCCAGCTATCCATCTATAACCAGGGGTTGCTCGACACCCCCAACATGGTGCTCTGCGACATCCGCGACGTCGAGGCCCTCGACAAGGTCTTCGCCGACCACCGCCCCGACGTGGTGTTCCACGCCGCCGCCCTCAAGCACCTCCCGATGCTGGAGCAGTACCCCCTCGAAGGCTGGAAGACCAACACCGTCGGCACCCTCAACGTGCTGCAGGCCGCCGAGAAGTATGGCGTCCAGCGCCTGGTGAACGTGTCCACCGACAAGGCCGCCGACGCCACGTCGGTGCTGGGCAAGACCAAGCGCCTCGCCGAGGAGCTGACGGCCTTCTACGCCGGCAAGACCGGCCGCAACTGGTTGTCGGTGCGGTTCGGCAACGTGCTCGGCTCGCGCGGCTCGATGCTGCACACCTTCACCCGTCAGATCGAGCAGGGCGGTCCCGTCACGGTCACCCACCCCGAGATCACGCGCTACTTCATGACCATCCCCGAGGCGTGCGAGCTGACCATCCAGGCCGGCGCCATCGGCGAGCCCGCCGACGTCCTGGTCCTGGACATGGGCGAGCCGGTGCGGATCCTGGACGTCGCCAAGGACCTCATCAAGCGCTCCGGCAAGGACGTAAGGATCATCTTCACGGGCCTGCGCCCCAACGAGAAGATGCACGAGGTGCTGTTCAGCGACGACGAGTCCCGCACCCCGACCTCGCACGAGATGATCAGCCGGGTCAGCGTCCCCGCCCTCGACCCGGTGCTCCTGGCGACCGTCGACGGCTCCGACCCCGAGTCGCTGACCAAGCTGACCCACCAGCGCAACGCCGAGGAGGCCGCGCGGCTGGCGGAGGAACTGGCCCACTCCGGCCTCGACGGAATCAACCTGGAACGTCCCGAGTCCTGACATGCGCATCCTCTACATCGACCACTACGCCGGATCCCCGACCCTGGGGATGGAGTACCGCTGCCACGCGATGGCGACGCAGTGGGCCAGGCTGGGCGCTGAAACCGTCCTGCTGGCGGGCACCTACAGCCACCTGCGGAAGAAGAACTTCCCGGACGCCGAACCCCTCAAGCCCATGGAGATCGATGGGGTCGAGTTCCGCTTCATCCGGACCCGCACCTACGACGGCAACGGCATCGGCCGGGTGCTGAGCATGGTGGACTTCGCGGGCCGCGGCTGGCTGGCCGCCCGGCGGATCGCCCGCGAGGTCCGGCCCGACGCCGTCATCGCGTCCTCCACCTACCCCTTCGACACCTACCTGGCGCAGCGGATCGCGAAGGCGTCGGGAGCGCTGCTGGTCCACGAGATCCACGACCTGTGGCCGCTGACCCCCATCGAACTCGGCGGCCATTCGCCGAGGCATCCGCTGATGTGGGCGATGGCGCAGGCGGAGAAGTCGGCCTACCGCAACAGCGACGCCATCGTGTCGATCCTGCCCAACGCCGAGCCCCACGTCCGGTCGCTGGGGATCATCACCCCCGTGATCCCGATTCCCAACGGCATCGAGAGCGACGCCCCCCACGAGCCCGCGCCTGAGTCCTTCGCGTCGCAGGTCGAGGACCTCCACGAGCGTGGGCGCGCGGTCATCGGCTACGCGGGCGGCATGACCAACGCCAACGCCATGGACGATTTCGTCTCCGCGATGGCCCTGATCCGCGACGAACCCGTCACCGCGCTGCTGCTCGGCGACGGCCTGTACCGGACCGACCTGGAGAAGCAGGCCAGGGACTCCGGGGCGCACGTGATCTTCGCGGGCAGCATTCCCAAGTCGCAGGTGCACGAGGCGCTGAAGCTGTGCGATGCCCTCTACATCGGATCGAAAACCAGCCCCTTGTACACCTTCGGGGTCTCGGCCAACAAGATCTTCGACTACATGGCCACCGGGGTCCCGATCATCAACGCCTTCGCGTCCGAGCACTCACCCATGGTCTACGCGGGCTCCACCATCCGCGCCCGTGGTGAGGACCCCGCCGACATCGCCCGCGCCATCAGGCAGGCCGTCGCCCTGCCCGCGGAGGAGAGAACCAGGCTGGGGGAGCTGTCCGTGGCCTGGGTGCGTGAACACCACGCGATGCCCGTGCTGGCCAGGCAGTTCCTGGACGTGCTGGGCGGGCGGTTCTGAGCCCCGCGATGACGGGCTAGGTCGTCGCTTCACAGTGGTAGATTTACGGAGGACCGGGCGTCCGCCGGTCTGGAAAGGCTTCAGTACATGACGCAGGCCGCTGCCATCGGTGTGGTCAATCACGGTGTGGGAAACCTAGGGTCCGTGATGAACATGTTGCGTTACATCAACGCCGTCCCGGTGTTGGTCTCCACCCCCGAGGAGGTGGCGGCTCAGCACCACCTGATCCTTCCCGGGGTCGGCTCCTACGACGCGGGAATCGCCGGTTTGCGGGAATCCGGGATGGCCGACGCGGTCCTGGACCATGCGGCCGCCGGGAAACCCCTCCTGGGAATCTGCCTCGGGATGCAGATGCTGCTGGAGGGCAGTTCCGAGGGCGAACTCCCCGGCCTGGGTCTGATACCGGGACGTTGCGAGGCGTTCGCGGATCACGTGACCAACCGGCGTATCCCGCACATGGGATGGAGGGACGTCCATTCCGTCGAGAACGGCGGTTTCGCCCTTCCCGATCCGGGACGCTTCTACTTCGCCCACTCCTACTTCGCGCCCTTGGACGAAGGCGGGATCACCTGGGCCCGCGCGACCTACGGGGTGGGCTTCAGCGCGGTCGTGGGCCGGGACTCCGTGGTGGGAATGCAGTTCCACCCCGAGAAGTCCCACCGTTTCGGCATGGCGGTGCTGACCGAATTTGCAGGATGGCGAGCATGAGAGCACGAGTGATAGCCACGATGCAGCTGCTGGACGGCTTCGTCGTGAAGACCCGGGGATACGGGAGGACGACCTACATCGGCGATCCGATCAACACGGTCAAGATCTTCAACGACAAGGGCATCGACGAGCTGGTGATCGTCGACATCTCCGCCCGGCGCGGAAAACCGGTGGTGACTCCCGCCCAGATCGAGGACATCGCCACCGAGGCCTTCATGCCCCTCGCCTACGGCGGCGGCGTCAAGACCTACTCCCAGGTGCGCGACATCCTCTCCGCGGGAGTCGAGAAGGTCATCTTCGGTTCCGGTCTGCTCGACGCGCAGGACACCGTCGCGACGGCCGCGCAGAACTACGGCAGGCAGGCCGTGGTCGGCGCCATCGACGTCGGCGTCGACGACCAGCAGCGGTTCCGCCCCTTCCCGGGCGGCGGGGGACGGCCCCTCGACCTCGAACCCGCCGAATGGGCTCGGCAGGCCTGTGAGCTGGGGGCGGGCGAGCTGATCGTCACGGACATGGCCCGCGAAGGTGAGATGGGCGGCTACAACCTTGACCTGGTGCGTTGCGTCGCGGACGCGGTGCCGGTTCCGGTGATCGCGCACGGCGGGGCTGGCAGGGTCGAGCACTTCGCCGCTGCCCTGGACGCGGGGGCCGCCGCCGTCGCGGCCGGGTCGATGTTCACCTTCTACGGCCCGCACCGGGCGGTTCTGATCACCTACCCGACGGAGCAGGAACTGGATGCCGTCCTGCCGCAGATCAACGACTGACAGGAGCTGAGGATGACCGTTCTGGAGTGCAGCCACTGCATCATGCGCAGCGTCGACGACCCGGCCCTGGAGTTGGTCGGGGGGGGTCTGCAACCACTGCCGCCGCTACGAGGAGCTGCTTCCCAGCAGGGTCTTCACGGGAGCCGACGGTGAGGCGAAACTGTCCGCCATCGTCAAGGAGATCAAGGAGGCCGGCGCGAAGAAGCGCTACGACTGCCTGATCGGCCTGTCCGGCGGCGTCGATTCCACGTCGGTTGCGGTCAAGGTCAAGGAGCTGGGGCTGCGACCTCTCGCGTTCCACGTCGACAACGGCTGGAACACGGAACTGGCCGTCAGCAACGTCGAGAAGACGGTCAAGGCCCTCGACCTCGACCTGGTCACCGAGGTCCTCGACCTGCGCCAGTTCTACGACCTCCAGCGCGCCTTCCTGCTGGCCTCCACCCCCGACGCGGACGTGCCCGCCGACCACGCCATCCAGGCGTGCATGTGGAAGTTCGCGCGCAAGTACGGCGTCAAGTACATCATCTCCGGCATGAACTTCCGCACCGAGGCGATCAGCGTCCCGTCGTGGTCCTACGGGCACTCCGACTGGCGCTACATCAAGGCCGTCCACGACAAGTTCGGGCGCGAGAAACTCACCACCTACCCGCACTTCGGGTTCACGGAGCTGGGCTACACCAACACGGTGGCGCGCGTGCGGATCGTCAGTATCCTGAACTACTTCGAGTACAACAAGGCCGCCGCGGTCAAACAGATGCAGGAGCAGCTGGACTGGCGTCCCTACCCGGGCAAGCACTTCGAGTCGATCTTCACCCGCTTCTTCCAAGGCTACATACTCCCCGTGAAGTTCAACATCGACAAGCGCCGCGGGCACCTGTCGGACCTGATCAACTCCGGCCAGATCACCCGCGAACAGGCCCTCGAGGAGATCGAGCACAACGACTACACCGAGGACCTGATCCGCCGCGACCGGGAGTTCTTCTGCAAGAAGCTGAACTTCACGGATCGCGAGTTCGACGACTTGATGGCCGCGCCCGTGAAGTCGTTCCGCGACTACAAGAATTCCTATGGTTTCGTGCAATTCCTGCGAAACGGCGTCAACGTGCTCCGCAAGAGAGGTTGGTATCCGAAGTGAGTCTCGCCCTGCATCTCTACCAGTCGCCCATGGACAACGAGTCCAGGCTGATGCGGATGGCGCGCAGCCTGGTGGCAGCGGACCTCGGCGTTCAGGTCCGGCTGGTGGGCTTGCAGGTGGATGAACGTTCTGGTCTGCAACCGGTAGAACCCGGCATCGTGATCGACCGGGTCGGAAGCCCCACCCCGAAACACGACACCCTCGTGAGCCGGTTCCAGAAGGTCGGGGGCTGGTTCCAGGAGGTTTACCGGGGCTACCGCGACGCCGACATCGCCGTCGTCAGTGCGCACGCCGTCTGGGCGCTGCCCCTGGCGTGGGCGCTCGCAAAACGTGCGAAGGCCCCGCTGGTCTACAACCCCCACGAACTCGAGACCCGCACCCCCACCATGACCGGGGTGAAGAAGACCCTCGCCGAGCAGGTGGAGGCCCGTTTCATCCGTCGCTGCCAGGTGGTGACCGCCGTCAACGACGAGATCGCCGACTGGTACGCCGGCCACTACCGGATCGCGCGGCCGCTGGTGGTGGTCAACTATCCGGCAAAGGTGACTCGTGGGCGCCCCGCCCGTGACCTGCGGGGCGAACTGGGGTTGCGTGACGACGAGGTGTTGTTCGTGCACACCGGTCACCTGACCGAGGGACGGAACATTCCGCTCATTCTTGAGGAGTTCGCGGCAGGGGCCAGGCATCACGTCCTGTTCGTGGGGGCGGGGGACATGCAGTCCCTGGTTGATGAGGCTGCGGCGCGGTCGCCGTTCATTCACCGCATGGATCCGGTGCCACCCGATGAGGTGGTTTCGGTGGTGGCGGGCGCTGACATGTCGCTCGCGTTGATCGAGACTCTGTCACAGTCCTATGCATGGGGTTCGCCCAACAAGCTGTTCGAGGCTCTCGCTGCGGGAGTTCCGGTCCTGGCCTCCGACGTTCCCGAGGTGCGCCGCCGCCTGGGGCCTCTCGCCGGGGACCTGGTGCTCACCTCGCCCAAAGACCAGCTGGGAGCCTTCCTGGCGCGGCTGGACCGTCCGGCGGCACTGTCCTACCGGAAGCAACTCGCCCCGCTGCCCACCTGGGAGGAGGGTATCGGCCCCATGGTTGAGGCCTACCAGCGCCTCCTCGCTTGATGGCTACCTGCTCTGTGCGTCTGGGATGTGCATGGGGTCGGCCTCGTAGAGAGGTCAGTTGCGGAAGCTCGGTTGATTTTTTGTGCGATTCCAGCAGATAGAATCGCCGCATGGGCGAGACCGACCGGGAGTGCCGCAAGGCCTTCTACCGGGCCTTGAACCTACATCAGGGTGCGCAAAAGCTAACTGAGCAGGAGGAGTACGACCGGTACTATGTGCCGATCTACGACCAGCCCGACGGGCCAGCGGGTCCGGATCTGGTCCGCGAGATGGCCACGGCGATTGACTTCACCACCGGCGGGTCGGTCCAGCTGCTCTCGGGATATCGTGGGGCGGGCAAGACCACTGAGCTCCTGAGGTTGGAACGCGAACTGGATCGTAATCTCTACGTGCCCGTCTATTGTGATGTCGAAGACTATTTCAATACGGAGCTGCCTCTTGAGGCTGGGGCATTCTTCATAGGATTGGCCGCTGGTTTTGTGGACAATTGTGAAGCCGCAGAGGTGCCTAGAGAAAGCCTGCGCGAGCGGATGCGGGATCTGCTTTCGCGCCTTGACCTCAGCGTGGAACCCAACATCTCTACCGAGGCAGGCCCCGTGAGCCTGAAGGTCAAGATGGCCTTGCGCGATGACGAATCATTCCAGTCCAGTGTCGCACATGCGTTGAAGTCGAATCGCCTGACTTTCCGGCGGGAGATGCACAGTTTCTTTGAGGCCATGGTGAAGGATATGCCCGAGGGGCGAATCCCGGTCTTCATCGTTGACTCTATTGACCATTTCAGAGGAAGAACCGCGAATTTTACTAGGGTCCAGGAATCGGTGGAGGCGCTGTTCTCGGAATATGCCTCGGAGCTGGCGCTGCCACGAATGCACGTAATCTACACGGTTCCCATCTATGTCAAGCCCATCGGCTGGGATAGCCAGATCTGGCCGGTGCTCAATGTGAAGGTGCGTGAGCGAGACGGCAGCGACTGTCGGCAGGGCATCGACCTACTGCGCGATGTACTTGCCAAGCGTGCTCCGGGAGGCGACCTCGAACGGCTCCTGGGTAGGGAGGCTGACCGGATCATCCGCTCCTCCGGAGGTTTGTTCCGCGAGCTCTTTCGCCTGGTCTCCTCCCTATTGCTCAAAGAGGGCCCACTTCCCGTCCGTCCTGAGGAGATCGACGAGGTAGAGCGGCGATTGCGTTCCCAGCTCGCTGTTGCGTTGGCGCAAGAGCAATGGGAGATCCTGCGCAACGTCAAAAGGACTCAGCAACTGGATTACTCGCATGCTCAGGCATCTGATGCCTGGCTGCTTCAAGCCTTGGGACATGTGCTGTGCTACCGCAATGGGAACGTGGACTGGTATGGGGTCCACCCACTCCTGGACAGGCTCCTGGATGAGCCGGACTGAGCGAGGCACCTCACCGCCGCTGCCTGCTGTCGGCGCGGATCAGGTCTGGGCCGACCTGAGGCGTCACCTCGACTGGATTCGTGGCGTCGGCTCCGTGGTGTTCCTGGCCGCGCAGTCCCGGTTGCAACTGGACGACCTCCGGTCGAGGGCTGAGCTCTGGTGCCGCAGAGCCGGGCAGGCCTGGGCTGTACCGGATACCGGGGACGTGGATCGCTGGTTGCGCCGCTCCCTGCCCTTGCCGGGCGTGGTGTGGCTGGACCTGTGGGATCCGCGGGGCCGGATCGAGGTGCTGCACGCTCTCAACGAGCTGCGTATTCGTGTGGCCCAGCCTGGGGCGGGCTGTCTGGTGCTGACCGGTCCGTCGTCGATGCTGGGCGACGCCGTCCGGGAGGCCGCAGACCTGTGGTCGGTTCGTTCTTTCGTCCACCTGGTAGGCATCCCATCCGCTCCAGAGCCAGGTAGCCACCTCGTCGAGGAGTTGGGTGAAGGTGCTCTACTCAACGCACAGGAGGGGTACCGGTCCACCTGGCGGCTGACCGTCCCAGCGGAGCTGCGCAGTCCGGAGGTGGCTGGGCTGGTCAAAGACGTCGAACGCGCCCGGCGCATCCTGATGCACGATCCCTTGGCTGCCCGCAGGATCCTGGATTCCATAGACCACCAGACCCTGCTGGGAAAGGTACTCGTCGGCATGACCAGGGCCGAGGTCGCCGGGCTCCTCGACGACGTCATCGGGGTGGAGGCAAACCTGAGATCCGCGCTGTCCGCGTTGAAGGATCTCCCCGAGTCTCTCCGCTCACAGATCACTGACGACGTCCTTGACATTGCCAGGGTTTTCGGGGTTTTCGATGTGATGAAGCCTCAGCGGGACGGCTCAGCGGACTGGGGGAATCTCAGAATTGTTCGTAGATGAAGCCGCCGCTGACGGGCGGACCGAACAGGACCACCCAGAGGATTGCCGCGAGGAAGACCGCGGATAGCAGGGCCCACAGCCAGGCACCGACCTTCGGCTCGGGCAGCTCGAAGGCCGGTAGCTCCCCGTTCTTGACCCGGGCCGGGTTCACGGCCGGCTGCTCACCGAGGCCCTGGAGGTAGTCAAGAAGTCGCGAAATCGACACAGGCCTGGTTGACATACAGCCACCCCTTCCATCCCAGATGCATCACGTCGTACAGGAAATACGGGTCGTATTCGTGCGAGGAGAAGTCCGCCAGGCGGGCGCCGTGCTGGGCAGCCAGCTGCCGGATCTTCTCGTAGTACTGGGCCCGCCGCTCGGCCGGGTAGCCGGTGTAGTCGTACCACTTGCCGTGCACCGGGACGCTGATCAGCATCACCTCGATGCCGTGAGCCTTCGCGACCTCCAGGAACAGGTTCAGGTCGCCGTACTCCGGGGAGTCGGCCGAGTAGTCCAGAGTGGACATCGACCCCTTCGACTTCTCCAGCGCCGGTTCGACGTAGGTCTTGTAGTAGTTGTCCTCGATGTTGAGGTCGTTGCTGGAGGCCGCGGCACCCTCCTGCGTGGCCTGCGCCAGATGAGCGTCCCAGTCGACCTGCGACGCTGGCACCGACCCCTCCGCGACCGAGTATGGCGCGGTGTAGCCAGCCCCCTCGATGGCCGACTTGGCCAGTCCCACCCGGCCGCCGACGGCCAGCTCCACCCGGTCCAGCCGCGCCGCCGGCTGCGACGAGACCTGCCGCAGGGCATCGGCTCGCGCGACGATCCGCTGCCGCAGGTCGTCGCTCAGGCTGGAATCACCCAGCATCCGGTTGTAGTCCTCGGCGGAGAACACGTCCTGGAAGGCCTCCGGCAGTTCTCCGTCGCGGGTGAACCACTGGGGAGAGACGATCAGCGCCACCTTCTTCATCGGCGTCTGCGAGGCGGTCGCGGACAGCGAGATCGCCTGGTACAGCGACTGCGTGTAGCCGCGCCCCGAGATGAACAGGTCGAAGTCGCTGACGTGGTGCGGGAAGAACCGGGCCGGGTTCTGCGGAGCCGGTGAGCTCAGTTCCGACGAGCCGAGCAGCAGCAGGTTCCGGTTGGATTCCGGTGCGGCTGCCACCGCCTGCGAATAGGCCGTGGGGTCGCGCAGCCGTTCCATGGTGGTGGCGTAGAACAGCTCCCGCTTCGACATCCCCGTCGGACCCTGTGCGAACACCTCGGCGCTGAAGAACGCCGGCAGCGCCGGGGTGAAGAAGAAGCCCGCGAACAGAGCCGACCCGACGAGGACGCCGACGACCTGGCTTGCCCTGCGACGCCTCACAGCTTCTCGTTGACGAAGGCGAGGATCTTGTTGACCGTCGAGACGTCGTCGCGTTCGATCTCGGTGGGCGGCACCTGGATGCCGAACTCCTGCTCCAGCCCGAACAGCAGCTCGACGAAACCCATGGAGTCGATCAGGCCGGCCTCGAACAGATCCAGGTCGGGATCGGCCAGTACCTCGTCGGTGTCGCAGACCTGGGAGATCAGGGCGGAGACCTTCTGTTCAACTTCCGTCATACTCATACCTTTCCTTGATGGGATCTGCTCTTTGGGATGGGATCTGCTTCTTGGTGGGGTTGCTTAGCGGGCGAGATGCCCCGAGAACAGCAGGAAACCGAACATCGCCAGGTGGAATGTGACCACGATGCCCAGCAGGCGATACCAGGTTGCCTTGTGATGCCTCTTGTAGAAACCGGACTTGCGCTCGTAGATGTCGTTCAACACCAGCAGCACGCCGTGATAGACGCCGTAGACGATGTAGTACCACTCGCTGCCGTGCCAGATCCCCATCAGGGTCATGTTCACCAGCAGCGCCACATGCGAGGCCCGCACCTTGTCCTTGAACACCTTACGGCGCATGAACGCCATCAGCAGTCGCGTGTAGACGTAGTCGCGCAGCCAGAAGGACAGTGTGATGTGCCAGCGGTTCCAGAAATCTTTGATCGACTCCGACAGGAACGGCAGCCTGAAGTTCTGCGGGGTCCGGATGCCGAACAGATACGACGCCCCGACCGCCATCAGCGAATACCCCGCGAAGTCGAAGAACAGGTTGAAGCCGTAGTAGTACATGTAGCGGACGGTGCCCCAGCGCGAATCCGGCAGGTCACGCATCCATCCCGCGATCAGCGTCGCCAGGGCGAACTTGTAGAAGGCCCCGAGCACCATCAGCCACAGTCCCCGGCCGAGGATCGCCAGGTATTCCCCGGGCGTGAAACGTCGCTGCGCATCCTGCAGGAACCGGCGCGACCGGTCGATCGGGCCGGACGAGACCGTCGGGAAGAAGGCGACAAAGTACAGGTAGTCGAGCACCGACTGGGTCTTGACCAGCTTGTCGGAGATCTCGACGATCACCTGGACCGCGCGGAAGGTCAGGTAAGAGGCGCCGAGGAAACCCAAGCTTGGAAAGTGGAACAGCCCTGCGACCTTCACCAGCACCAGCGGCAGCAGGGCCAGCAGCACGGCGGCGCGCCGCTCCCAGACGTTGGTGTTGCCGTATCTCGTGATGAACCACAGGTGCAGCTTCATCAGGACGGTCTCGCCCACCAGGAACGCCCCGAACAGGACCAGCTGCTTCAAGCTGCCCGCCAGGGTCAGGCCCAGCACCGCGATGGTCGCGAACAGCCCGTAGTACTTCAGGTTGCGTCCCGTCAGGCCGAGGACGACGGCTGGCAGCGCCAGCGCCGCCAGCACCACGAAGAAGGTGAGCTCCCCGAAGCTGGCGATCACAGGGTGGCCTTCAGCGCCGCGCGGTCGGCCTTGCCGTTGGTGGTCAGCGGGATCGCCTCAACGTAGCTGAAAGACTTGGGGATCATGTAGTCCGGCAGCAGTTCCTTCAGCTGCTTGCGCAGCGCGACGGTCTTGCGCAGCGGGCTCTCCGGGACTTCCAGCAGCTGCACGAAGGCGTGCAGATGGGTGATCGGGCCGCCCTCCTTGCTGACCGGCAGCACCACCGCGTGCTGCACCTCGGGCAGCGTCCGCAGGTTTGTCTCGATGTCCTCGATCTCGATGCGGTAGCCGTGCAGCTTCACCTGGAAATCGATCCGGCCCGCGAAGTGCAGCATCCTCTCACGCAGGAAACCAGCGTCGCCGGTGCGGTAGGCGCGCTGGCCGTCCACTGTCGTGAAGCGTTCGGCGGTCAGTCCGGGCTGGCCGAAGTAGCCGAGGCTGACGGTGTCGCCCGCGATCACGATCTCCCCGGCCTCACCCTCGTCGGCCAGGGTGCCGTCGGGACGCCAGATCTGGATCGTGGTGCCCGGCTTCACGCTGCCGACCGGCAGCACCGGGAAGGCGTCGAGCAGCTCCTCGTCGCACACCACCGACGTCACCGCCACCGTCGACTCTGTCGGTCCGTAGGTGTTGACCACCTGGGCTTGCGGGAACCGTCGCCGCAGCTCGCGGGCCGTCTCGTTGCTCAGCGCCTCGCCGCAGAACAGGAAGGTGCGCAGCTGCGGGAGCAGGTCGGCGGTGAAGGTCTCGGATGCCAGGCACAGATCCGCGAACGACGGGGTGGAGACCCACACGGTGGCGCCGGAGTGGCTGATCTCCTCGTACAGGTCGCGGAACCGGGCGATGTGGTCGCGGTCGATGCTGAACATCGTCGCCCCCGCCGCCTGCGACATCATTAGCTCGTAGACGGACAGGTCGAAGGAGAAGGGCGCCTGGTTCAGCAGCACATGCCCCCCGGCGGGAGCGGGGCCGATCAGGGTCAGCGCCCAGTCGACGAAGGCCGACACGGAGGCCCGGCTGATCTGGACGCCCTTCGGCTGCCCGGTGCTGCCGGAGGTGTAGATGATGTAGTAGGGGTCGTCGTCCCCGACCGGCTGGAGCTGGACGTCGCCGCCTGCCGCCGGGGAGGCGAGCTGCTCGCGGTCCCACACCTCGATGCCCGGCAGGTCGACCGGGTCGACGGCCAGCAGCAGCCCGGCACCCGAGCTCTCCACTATCGCAGCCAGCCGGGAGGCGGGCGTGGAGCTGTCGACGGGGACGTAGGGATGCCCGGACTTCACACACGCCAGGAAGGCCACCAGCATGAGGGGATGCTTGTGACCGTGCACGACGACAGGGGAGCCGCCTGGGAAGGCCACCGTGATTGTCTTGGCCAGCTCGGTGGAGCGGGACTCCAGCTCGGCGAAGGTGAGTTCTTCATCACGCCAGCGGTGGACGACGGTACCACCCGTCGTCGCCGCATGAGCGGACACAGCTGCGAGGATATCCAAGATGACTCCTGGGTAGGGAAGCGGCTCCGGTAAACCACCGGCAATTGTAGGAGGTGCGCTCAACGCTGGTCGAATGCCCTTGACGATATCTGTCAGCGGCTCTCTGGGCAGTCTCAGCTGCGGAAGACGGCGGCGAGGGTGCCCAAGATCACTTTGATGTCGCCGGTGAAGCTGCGATTCCGGACGTAGTCGCGGTACATGGCGACCTTCCGCGGCAGGATCACCTGCGTGTAGTGGGCCTCGGGGTCCTCGGCGGCCGCCAGCTCGTCCTGCTCGTTCCGGTAGGCGATGGCCGCCGGGTCCGTGATCCCAGGCCGCACGCTGAGGATCTCCGCGCGGGCCTCATCCCCCCACATCGCGACATACCGCGGCACCTCGGGGCGTGGCCCGACCAGGGACATGTCGCCCAGGGCCACGTCAATGAGCTGCGGCAGCTCGTCGAGCTTCGTTTTGCGCAGCACCTTCCCGAGGGGGGTGATGCGGTCGTCGTCGGCGCTGGTCACCTGGGAGCCGGTGTTCGCCACCCGCATGGTCCGGAACTTGTGGATCCGGAAGATCCGCCCTCCGCGGCTCACGCGCTCCTGGCGGAAGAAGACGGGGCCGCGGTCGCCCAGCCACACGAGCAGGCTCACCACCACCAGCACCGGCGACAGCACCACGAGGCCGATGACGGAACTGACCAGGTCGAACAAGCGTTTCGCGACCATGGTCAGGCCAGGATCGAGCGGACCGCCGAGGTCACCTGCGCGACGTCATCGTCCGTCATGGCGGAGAAGGCCGGCAGGCTGACGGCCTTGGCGAACTCGGCGGTGGCGACGGGGAAGTCCTCGGGCCAGTGCTGGTAGCTGTCGCGCCAGTAGGGCTGCAGGTGCAACGGGATGAAGTGCACCGACGTGCCGACCTCACGTTCGGCCATCAGCTCGATGAACCGGTCACGGGCGACGGGGGCGCCGGGGTCCAGGCGCAGCACGTAGAGGTGCCAGGCGTGACTGGAGCCCTCAGGTGCGTGGGCCGGGAGCGTGACTGGGAGGTCCGCGAAGGCGCGGTCGAACTCGGCGGCGATCGCGGCGCGGCGGTCCGCCATCTCGCGGGCGCGCTGCAACTGGACGCGTCCCATCGCGGCGGCGGTGTCGGTCAGGTTGTACTTGTAGCCCGGGGCGACGACGTCGTAGTGCCAGCCCGGCTTCGTGGACGAGTACCGGTCGAAGACGTCGCGGTTGATGCCGTGGAGGCGCATGGTGCGCATCCGGGACGCCAGGTCGGCGTCGGGGGTGACGACCATGCCGCCCTCGCCGGTGGTCATGGTCTTGGTGGCGTAGAAGCTGTAAACCGTCGCGGCGTGGCCGTGGGTGCCGACCAGCCGGCCCTCGTTCAGAGTCGGGAACGAGTGGGCGGCGTCTTCGACCACCTGCAGGCCGTGCCGCTGCGCGAACCCGGTCAGCGCGCCGTCCGGCACCGCGAGCCCGGAGAAGTGCACCGGTGCGATGGCGATGGTGCGGTCGGTGACCTTGCGCTCGGCGTCCTCCAGGTCGATGCACAGGGTCGCGGGATCGACGTCGACCAGGACCGGGTCGCCGCCGAGGTAGCGCACCGCCTCGGCGGTGGCGGTGAACGTCCAGGTCGGGACGAGCACCTCGGTGCCGGGCCGCACCCCGATGGCCTCGAAGGCCAGGTGCAGGCCCGCGGTCGCGGAGTTGATCGCGACGGCGTGCGCGTCGGCGCCCAGGAACTCGACGAACTCCTTCTCAAAAGCGGCGGCGTTCGGGCCGGTCGTCAGCCAGCCGGAACGCATCGCGCCGACGACGGCCTCGATCTCGGCCTCGGTGATGTCAGGGCGCGCGAACGGGAGGAAAGCCATGGAGGGGAGCCTACACGCGTGCACCCCCACGCGTCCGCTCGCGATCAGCCGAGGCGACCTCCCGCCACACGACACTGGTCAGCCGCGGGGAGTAGCCTGAACCGGTGATTTCGGACAGTCGAGGGGACAGAGCATGAAGTTCACCCCTGTGCAGCTCAACTCCCCGGCCAGCACCTCAGGCGCCAAGAAGGGCGTCCTCTCGATCATCTCGGTCGGCCTGCAGGGCGGCACCCGGTCCATCTCCAACTGGCTGGTCGCGAGCTTTGCCGGCCGGATCGTCTACGGGGTCGTGAGCAATGCGACCGCCCTGGCCTTCCTGCTCCATACCTTCTGGCCCTCTAGCGCCCAGCCGGCCGCGTCCAAGTTCATTGCCCGGGCCCGCGGTAAGCAGGACGATGCCGAGGTCCACGCGGTCGCCCGCCATCTTTCCGTCCGGGTCCTGCAGGTCACTTCCCTTCTCGCGGTCGCCGCCCCGGTGCTCTGGATGCTCCTCTACGGCGGCGCTTGGTGGGAGGGGCTGTGCGTCAGTGCGATCCTGATCACCGTCTGCACCTCCAGCTACGCGCGCGGCGTGCACTTCGGTGCGGGCCAGGTCGCCCGCGGCACCCGGGTGGACCTCATCGCCAGCCTCATCGGGATCGTGGGCACGGGTCTGTTGCTGCTGCTCGGTGTCCACAATCTCCTGCTGACACTGCCCCTCAGCCTCGCGCTCGGCGTCTACTCGCTGCTGTGCTGGCCCTGGACCGCGCACGGACGCCCGGAGAAGGCGCTGCGCAGCGAGATCGACAAGTTCGTCACCTTCACCGCCGCTGGCTCCATCGCCAGTTCCGGCGTGCTCAGTCTGTCCCAGATCATCACCGGGATCCTGCCGCAGGAGGGGGCCTCGGGCATCTACGGCGCCGCCGCGCAGCTGGTCACTCCCATGACGATGATCACCGGTGCCCTGACCTCGGTGCTCTATCCCGCCCTCGCGGAGGCGCACGGCGCTGGGGACAGGGAAAAGCTGCGCTCCCACACCGACCTGATGACCCGCGGTTTCGTGGCGCTGCTCGTCCCGGTCTTCGGGGCCCTGGCCATCGCGGCGCGCCCACTGATCTACGTGGTCTACGAGCTGGGGCGCGGCCACGCGGGCTACGCGGAGGCCGCCACCCTGATGCCGGTGTTCTGCATTGCCCTGCTGCTGAACAACGTCGCCACCCCGTCGGTGAGCGCGATCACCAGCGGCGAGCACAAGTACGTCTGGTACTCGATGCTGCTGTCCCAGGCCGGGTTGCTCACCGCCATCGTCGTGTGGGTGGCGGCGGTGCCCTTCCTCGGGCTCTTTGCGGTCGCGCTGGGCTACGGGGTCGGGCTCGTCCTGACCGCCGTCAGCCTGATGGTGGTCGCGTGGCGGCTGACCGGGCAGCGCTGGAGCCGCCTGGCGGTTTTCCTGCTGGGCAGCGCTGCGTTCATCGGGGTGGCGTCGTGGCTCACCCAGACGCTGTCGCCCTCCTACTGGCTCGACGTCGTGGTGGCGGCGGTCTTCGCGGGCGTCTGGCTGGCGCTGGCGATCCATCCGATGCGACGCATCATCGCCGCCACCAGGTCCTGAACTCAGGTGGCGGCTCAGCCGCGACTGTCGCGGGTCAGGCGAGGACCAGGCCCGCGACCTTCACGCCGGTGGCCTCGACGAGGTTGAGGGCCTGTGTCACGTTCCGGCGGGAGCTGGTGCCCTGCTGCACGACCACCAGGGCGGTGTCGGCCAGCTTCGCGCCCAAGACGCCGGCGCTGGAGGCCGTCAGGGCGCCGGTGTTGACCAGCACCCAGTCGTGGCCGGAGCCGAGTTCCCGCAGCGCCTCGGCGAAGCCGCTGCGGGTCAGGAATTCGCTGGCGTTGGGCACCGGGCCGCCCGCAGTGATGACATCGACCCCGTCAGTGCTGGTGACGACGTCCGCCAGGGATGCGCGCTGGCTGACCACGTCCGCGAGGCCCGGGTGGGAGTCGCCGAGGGGATGGGCGGCCAGGTCCAGGTCGACCAGGGCGACGCTGGCGCCGCTCTTCGCGGTGGCGGCGGCCAGGTCCTTGACCAGGGAGGTCGCCCCGGAGGCGATCCCGCTGACCGCTATCACGTTCTCCCCAGGCCCGGCGGACAGGTAGGGCAGGCCCTGGCTGAGCACCTGCACCACGTCGGCCGGACTGGCGGCGGTCAGCACCGCGTCGTCGGTGAGCTCCTGCAGGTCCTCGGCGTTGCGGACGCGGTCGTCGAGGAACACGCGCAGAAACAGGTACAGGAAAGCGACCAGCAGGCCGACCCCGGCCCCGACCATGATCCCGCTCAGCTGGCCGATGGTGGAGGCGGCGCTCTTCTCCGTGCGGACGTCGACGGAGCCGACCGTCAGCTTCACCCCGGCGTAGGAGGGCAGCTCACCGGCCGCGACGGCGTCCTGGAACTCCTGTGCGATCTTGTTCATCACGGTGGTGACGCGCTCTTCCGGGCCGCTCAGCGACGCCGTGAACACCAGCGACTGCGACGGGGTCTTGACGTTCAGGACCTTCTGCAGCTGGTCGGCTGACATGGCCGGGTTCACGGAGTTGCCCGCTGGGATCAGCACCCTGGGCGAGGTCAGCAGCGCGGGGGCCGACGCGGCCAGCTGGTCGATGTTGGGACGCACGGTGCCCTGCGACGCCCCGTCCTCCTCGACGTGCATCGCGATGGTGGCCGACGCCGTGTACTCCGGCTTGTTCATGAACTGGACGACGAGGCCACCCAGGACACCCGCCAGGACACCTATCAGCAGTGCGCCCAGCCAATAGCGGGATACCAGCCTGAGATACGATCGCACTGACATCAAGAAGGACCCTTCCACGTGTGACGATTCCAACAGCTTAGCGGCAACTCTGCGTAGACTGAGCCTGCCCAGTTTTAGGAGGACAGCATGCCGGTGCAGCCCAGCGTAGTGTGGATCACGTCGGGTTTCCCGTATGGCAGCGGTGAGCAGTTCATCGAGACCGAGGTCCCGTACTGGGCCGAGTTCAAGGGCCGGGTGATCTTCCTGCCCGAGAATCACATGGGCCGCGGCAAGCGCCCGACCCCTCCCGAGGTGGAGGTCGACACCGGACTGCTGCATGACTGGCACCGCCGCTCCGCGCAGCTGAGGAACTCGCTGCGCGCCCTCTTCTCCCCGGTCCTCTGGCGTGAGCTGAAGTACCTGTTCAGCACCAGGCAGGTCAGCGCCTACAAGCTGAAGCACGCTTTCCTGTCCGTGGTGCGGGTGCAGATGGAGCTGCAGCACCTCAGGCGGATAGCTGCCAGCCTCAGGCGGCCGATCGACGTCGTCTACACCTACTGGTTCTCCGTCGGCACCTGCGCGGCGGTCCTCGCGCAGCGGGAGGGCATCGTCAGGAGGGTCATCTCCAGGGCGCACAACAGCGAGTACTACCAGGACGCCCGCCCGGAGGGATACACGGCCCTGGTGCGGCAGTTCGTCCCCGGCATCCACACCCTGGCCGTGATCTCCCAGCACGCCGCCGACTACGCGCAGAACTACGGATTCAGGCCCGAGCAGGTGAAGGTGTGCCGCCTGGGCGTCACGGACGGGCCGATGTGCGAGCCCTCCGGCCCCGGCACCCTGCAGCTCATGTCGGTCAGTACCCTGAGCAAGCTGAAGCAGCTTCACATCATGGTCGCCGCGATCCGGCTGATCGCGCAGGCGCTGCCGGATGTGCAGGTCGTGTGGCGGCACGCGGGCGACGGGCCAATGCGCGACGAGATCCACGCGCTGGTCAACGGGCTGGGGGATGTGACCAACCTGACCTGCGAGATGCTGGGGCACATCAGTAACCCCGACCTGATGCAGCTGTACGCCGACAGCCAGGTCGACCTGTTCCTGAACTCCAGCTCCAAGGAGGGGGTGCCGGTCTCGATCATGGAGGCTATGGTGCGCGGGGTGCCGACGGTTGCCCCCGACGTCGGCGCGATCCGCGAGGTGGTGCTGCCCGAGCTGCTGCTCCCCGCAGACCTCACCCCGCAGGACCTGGCCGACCGGGTGCTGGCCTACCACGAGCGCGCCAAGGACCCCGCCTTCCGGCAGCAGGTCCGGGAGCACGCGCTGAGCTCCTACAACGCCGACCAGAACTACCCGGACTTCGTCCAGTACGTCAGCGACCTCGCGGAGCACGACGGGTGAGAAGCAGCACCGCCGCGCCACGATCCAACGCGTCACGATCCACGGGGAGCCTGCTGGGGTTCACCTCGTTCCTGCTGTTCCTGATGCCGGTGGTGGCCTCCCTCGGGTCGGTCGTCTCGGTGTTTGGACTCGCGGCCGCCCGTCCGCTGGCCGCTGTCCTGGTGGTCGCGACGATCGCGGTCGCGCCGCGCCTGAGCCGGGTGTCGCTGTGGATCGTGATCCTGATCGTCTGCTGGCTGGTGTGGGGCCTGGTGACACTCCACGATATGGACGCGCTGAAACGCCTGTTCTCGATCGCCCTCAGCCTGGCCAGCCTGCTGGCCTTCGTCCTCTACCCCTGGACCCGCGAGCGGCTGCGGCTCCTCGGCCGGGCCTGGCTGTTCGCGTGGTTTGTTGCGGTGATACCGGCCATCTACGAGATCGCCAGCGGCAATCACCTGCCCAACTACCTGTCCAGCTCGCCCGACTGGGTGCGGGCCTCCTCCGACGACGTCGCTTCCTACTTCGTCAACCCCAACCCGTTCGCCTACTTCCTGTGCGCGTCGATGGCCATCTTCGTGATGTCCTCGGCGCTGGAGGAGCGGCGGCTGCGCAACGTGATGCTCACCTGCTGTGCGATCAGCCCGGTCATCATCTATCCGACCAACGGCCGGCTGGCGCTGGCGGTGTCGCTGGTGTTCCTGTTGTGGATGGTGGCGACCCGTGAGGTTGTGCGCCCCTACCTGCGGCAGCTGA
Source organism: Arachnia rubra (assembly GCF_019973735.1). Lineage (NCBI taxonomy): Bacteria > Bacillati > Actinomycetota > Actinomycetes > Propionibacteriales > Propionibacteriaceae > Arachnia > Arachnia rubra. The sequence goes on along the minus strand of NZ_AP024463.1, from coordinate 3,151,175 downwards.
CAGCGGTCACGGTGGCGTTCGCCGTCGCGGTGGCCATGGTGCTGATCTGCTCCCCGGCGGTCATGAGCCGGATCCTGGAGTCGTTCGAGGGCTCGGGATCCGAACGGCTGAGGCTCTACCTCAACGCCATCTGGATGTTCCTGTCGACCTACGGGGCCGGGATCGGCTCCGGCATGTTCGAGAAGACGATACAAAGCAGGCAGGTGCCGTACACGACGTCCGAGGCCGTCAACCCGCACAGCGGCGTCTTCGAGATCCTCAGCCAGTACGGATTCCTCATCACCGCGATGGTGGGGGCGGCGCTGGTGGCGCTGACCTGGCGCAGCATGCGTGGCATCGGGAAGAGCCGCGAGGATCCCGCCGACCGGATCATCCGGCAGGGAATCGCCATCACCGCCATCACCCTCCCGGTGCTCTCCTTCGGGGACAGCACCTTCCTGGACTCTCCCATCGCCTGGACCCAGGTGGCGACGCTGCTCGCCTTCTACTGCGCCTACCGCAAGATCGCCCGTCCCGTCCCGAAGTGGGCCAAGGACGGCAGGCCGGAGGTGCCAGAACGGCTCCGGGTGGTTCGCCGCACCCTGGTTGAGCGGTCGGATGAGGGCGAAAAAGACCTGGTGCCGGCTGGATGACAACCAGTCTTATGTGGCGGAAGTTAGCCAAAGGGCGCGGTTCCGGGATGGATGCTGCGTCAAAGCGGCCAGGTGAAACGGTGCCGGTCGTACTGTGAGCGAGGTGAACGAGGCGAGACGCCGCACCCGGGGCTGGAGGACACCCGGTGAGATGACGCTGCGCGACACGGACGACGACCGGTTCTCCCGGTGGGGGAACCGGCTCTCATGGCTGCTGGTGCCCCTCGCGGCCGGCATGCAGCTCGTGTGGCTGCGGCGTCCCATCACCGTCGGGGGTGTGACGATGACGCTTGAGCTGCCGCTGTTTGGGCTGCTGGCGCTGATCGCCGCGCCCTGGGCGTGGGTGCGGATCCGCACGATGGATAGGTGCGTGCAGGTGCTGGCCGGGGCCTTCGCCGCCCTGGTCGCATACGCCCTGGCGACCATCGCGTGGCATGCCAGCCCCGTGGTCGAGACCTCCTTGTTCACGACCGTCCCCAAGACCTATCTGGTCGTGCCCCTGGTGACGGCTCTTGCCGCGATGGCGGCGGGCCTCGGACTGGCGCTGGCCGCGGATAGGCGGCGTCTTCCCGTGGTGCTGACCTGGTCGGCGGCTGCGCTGCTCGGGGCGGGTCTTGTCGCGTGGCCGCGCCAGGCGCCGGTGCATCGTTCCGTGCGGCTCGCCACCGCGCTCGGCGGGTCGGCGACGATCCACCTGGTGTTCCTTCTGGTCGCCGCCGTCGGCCTGGGCTGGTATCTGCGGTCTCGGGAGGAGATGGCGGAGCCGTCCCGCGCGGTGTCGCTGTCCTGGCCGGCGTGGCCGGGCCTGGCCCTGGCGGTGCTGGGAGTCGCAGGGATCCTGGCGACGGGGTCGCGAGGCGGGATGCTGGCGCTCGCTGCCTGGGTGGTGCTGCTCGTCGGACGGAGCCTGCTGACCGGAGCCCGCGGCAGGCAGGGCCGCCCGGGGCGGTTGTGGCCGTGGCTGGCGCTGGCCGGTGCTGGGGTGGCGGTCGTCGTTCTGGTCCCGTCGCTGCGGCGGCTGGTCTCGCTGTCCGATCCGCTGCGGGAGCAGAACCTGATCTCTGCGCTGAGCTGGTGGACGCGGGACTGGCAGACGGTCGTCTTCGGCGCTGGGTCCGGGCAGGTGTGGCCCTGGTTCGCCATCGACAGCGGGCTGGTGGCCGCGCCGGGGGAGCGGATGGTGCCGACCCCGGCGGGCCAGGTGCTGCTCAGCCCGCACTCGACGTTGCTGGCGGTGGTCGTCGAACTGGGCTTGGTGGGTGCGCTGCTGGCGGGTGTGATGGTCGCCGCCCTCGGCTGGCTCGCCGTCAGGACCCGCAGGGACGGCTTCACCGCGCCGCTCGCGCTGGCGCTGGTCGCGGGGCTGGTCGCGTTCCTCTTCGACACCTACCTGCTTAAGGAGCCCGGCAACGCCTTCTGGTGGTGGCTGGCCGCCGGTGCTGTCGCGGTCTGCTCGCTGCCGGACCGGCAGGCCGCGAGCAGCAGCACCGCCAATCCCAGGTGAGCCCCCATCAGCGGCTGGTTCAGCCAGGTCGAGTGGGCTGTTGACAGCGGCAGTATCGTCACGGTCAGGGCCGTCGCCGCCACCCCGAGGGCACGTCGCACCGGGTCGTTCGTGCCGCGGGTCCAGCGCCAGGCGCAGACGACCATCAGCGCCATGGCCGCGATCAGCACGGCGAAGCTGACCACCCCGTACTCGGACAGCACCTCCGTCATGCCGGAGTGGGCGTTGTTGAGTCCGTAGAACTGGTGCGGGTTGTCCGGCAGCAGCGCCCAGTACTCGAACCCGCCCGGACCGGTGCCCAGATAGCCGGTGTGCGGCAGGATCCACAGCGCCGACCTGAGCAGCAGTAGCCGCACCCAGATCGACGACCCGGGCGCGGCGGCCTGGTCGAGGTGCAGGTATTCGAGCGCCTGGCTGCCCGGCGGCAGTCCGAGGGCCATGGTGCCGGCGACCAGCGCCAGGACCGCGGCTGTGACCAGGCGGGTGCGACGGTTGCTAAGCAGCCACACCACCGCCCCGACCAGCAGCGCGATCTGCGCGAGCCGTCCGCTGGTGCGCAGCAGCAGCACGATCTGCCACAGCCCGAAGGGCAGCAGGAGCCAGCGTGTCCAGCCTGGGGCCAGACGCCAGGCCAGGGGGATCAGCAGCAGCCCGACGACGATGTGGTAGGCGTACAGGTTGGGGTTGTCGTAGGTGGAGGCGATCAGGTTGTAGGTCCAGTCCAGCGGTTTCCAGTAGACGGCCGGGGTGTTGCCGGGCAGGTACTGGTCGGTGAGGATCTCCCAGGTGCCTACCGCGCCCGTGGTCACCAGCGAGGCCAGCCAGCCCCAGACCGCGGCGTGCAGCGTGCGGCGTTCAGCGCCCAGGACGCTGAACGCCAGGCAGGTCAGCGCCGCGAATCCAAGGACCGCCCCGTACGCCAGCTGCACGCCCTCGGGGAAACGCACCGCGCCCAGCAGCCCGAAGATCAAGAACACCGCGGAGACGGCCACCACCCCGGCCAGCACCGGGTTCCTGGCGGGACGGCGCAGGAACCGCCAGGCGGCCGTCGCTGTCAGGGCCAGGATCACCAGCCGGGAGGGCATGAGCAGGCCGTTGGGAAGGTAGATCGCGGCCCCCACCAGCGACGGCAGGACGAAGGTCCCGGCGTCAGTCAGCCACTGCCCGGTGGTCCTCCTCAGCACGCGGAGTCTCGCAGATCCGTCACTTCCAGGCCTCGATGAATTTCTTGCTGATTGCGGCCATGTCCTTTGCAGGTGTGTCCTCGGTGGAGCCTATCCCGACCACCCCGTCGTAGGCCGTGGCGAGGCACACCATGACGGAGGTGCCCTCCTTGGAGTCGGTGGCGATGCCACAGGAGAGACCGTCGATCTCGACCGGATCGGTCAGCTGCAGCTTCAAGATATTCAGATTCCCTCCCACGAAGTTCCTGACGGAGATCCTCTTGGTTTTTGAGTCGTAGACGCCACTGATGTTGTCGGGGGTTTTCACGGCCTTGTACTCGTCGAAGCTCTTGGGCATCACCGGGGCGGTACTCGTCTCACTCTCGGTCTCGGTGGGGGTGGGACTCTTGCTGGGGTTCTTCGACGGGGTGGGGCTCTTGGAGGGGCTCTTCGACTTCGACGGGCTCTTCTCGGGCGCGGACGTCGACTGGGTGGGTGTGGCGGAGCCAGAGCCGGACGGGTTCCGCGCCAGGAACCACCAGCTTCCCACCCCCAGCGTGGCCACCAGGACGGCGACGAGCGCGATGATCAGCCACTGCGTGCTCTTATTGCTGGGTGGCGTCGGTGGCTGCCCGTAACCCTGAGGCCCGTAGCCGGGCTGACCGTAGTTCTGTGAGCCGTAACCGGGCTGGCCGTGCCCTTGGCCCCCGTACCCTTGCTGGCCATATTGACCATAGCCCGGCGCCGGTTGCTGCTGCGGGTACCCCTGGGGCTGCTGTTGCGGATATCCCTGCTGAGGGGCGTTCTGCCAGGGCTGCCCCTGCTGGGGGTACTGGCTGCCCCCCTGCTGGGCACCCCAGGGCGACTGGCCGCCTGGCTGGTTCATGTTGGACGAAGGGTAATTGTTCATTATCGGCTCCTCTTAGACATGGTAGGGCCAGTGAGCTACCTGCCCGACGGGGACGGTTCCAAGGTCCGCTTCCAAGATCCGCAACGTGCTCTTCGTAGGCTACCAACGTGCAGGGGCAGTCCTGGCCTAGAGCTATTGGGAGCTGCCCGGCCGTTGGGACGGAATTTCTGGGGGATGGCCGTGCTCCGTGGTCGTGCGTCAGGGAGTCGCGGCCCGATGCTTTCGCGACGAGGCTGGGGGCATCTCGTCATGTCAGCTGCCGCTATGGATGATGACGAGGCTTCCAGTCCGCCTCAGTCCTGCAGTTCTGCGTGAAATTCTCAGGTGGTGGTCCGGGATCCAAGTCACGGACCACCGATTCAGGCCCGGTATTCATGGCCTCCAGTCTTGTCTGGTGAGCCGACAGTGTGAACCGGCTGAAACAGCCGGTGTCCCAGCGGGGTAGCCGGGCAGCTTTGAGTTCCGTCCCGATGGCCCGCTCGATGAGCCATGCGTGCTGGTCGCTGTGCCCCACGATGAGCACACGTTTTCCCCGGTGAGCCTCTGTCAGGCCGTTGAAGAACGACCGCACCCGCTTGCGGGCGTCGTCGTAGGAATCGCCCGGCGGAACACCGACTGCATCACCTTTGCCGGATTCTGTCTCTGCGGCCTGCCGTCCGGACGCGTGGCGGATCTCGTCAGATGGCATGCCCGTGAGTCCCAGGGGCGAGTATTCCCGCAGGGCGGGATCGACGATGATCTCCAGCTCATCGCAGGCAAGCCGAGCCGTCTCCAAGGCGCAGGCGGAGTCCGAGGAGAAAACCACGTCAGGGGCAAATCGTCGCACCGCTGTGCGGGCTGCCAGCGCTTCGCCCCGGCCTTGTGGTGAGAGCGGCGTCTCAAATGCGCCGGGGGTTCCCTGCGGGGATTCTGGCGTGCCATGGCGGAGGAAAAGCAAGTCGACCTCGTCTTCGCGGCTGCCCGCCTGGCCTGCTGTCTCTTGGGATCCGACGATCGTCAATATGTCGTCGCGGACTTCCTCTGGCAGCTTGTCACGGATTCCAAGCGGGAAGCCTACAGGTGAGAAAGTGGAGTGCAACTCACGGATCCGCTTCTCGTCCATTTGTGCAAATGGGTCGCGGCTTAGATTGCGGTTTATAAGGTCCAATATGTCAGCGACGAGCGAGATCACGATGAGCTGATAGCCGTATCGCCTGAACCGGAGGACTTGGTGGATGAGAAATCCAGCATCCATGAATACGCCGTCGATGATGGGAAGGAATCCGCTGTCGCAGTACGACAGCGCCAGTGTCGTGTGTCGGAGATTCATCAGTGGGAGGCGGTTCCGGGGCGGATGCATCGCGAGGCAGCCGAGTGAAACGCTACCGGGCCGTACCGTGAGCGAGGTGAACGAAGCGAGGCGCCGTATCCGGGACCGAAAAACACTCAATGAATGTCCGGCACGCGACACTAACTTTATGCATGCGCGTTCGGATGCCTCTAGGGTGAGGGCGGTGAAGTCACGCGGATGGGCCATATACCTGACTGAATCGTCGGACACGCGCACCGACGGGGAGAGAGCGTCTCGCAACAGTGCCGCTGTCGTCGTCTTCCCACTTCCCGGCAGGCCGCGAAGGAGGATCGCCATCCGTGCGCTCATGAGATCACCCTTCCTTTACGTGGCGACTGGCCGCGTGGCTGGTTCATGTTGGGCGAAGGGTAATTGTTCATTATCGGCTCCTCTCGGACATGGTAGGGCCAGTGAGCTACCTGCCCGACGGGGGCGGTTCCAAGATCTGCAACGTGTTCTTCGTAGGCTACCAACGTGCAGGGACAGTCCCCGTCTCCATGGCGCAGGCGGAAGTCTGGGGCAAGAAGCAGATGAGGGGGAGACCTTCGTGCCGCAGCCTGGGTGGCCAGGGTCTCGCCCTGGCCTTGTGGTGATATAGCCCTCTTAAAACAAAACCTGCCGTCTTGGGTGCACCAAACCCCTGCTGCATGGGCCTGAAAATCAGGGAAACATTTAGATTTTGTTAAATGCGAGCTACAACTACATCGCCCATTCCCTCCTTGAAGCTGGATCATTCAAACTCAGATCACACTCTCAAATACGATAATCATCTTTTGTTATGCGATGGTAGTTTTTAAGGTTGAGTTAACATGCGGCAGGGGATGCTGTATTATCTCGCCGTGTATTCTTGCGCCCCCGATGACAAGCGGGCCGCCGCCGATCCGGCGACCTCCCAGAAAGAACTGTGGCGTCTCGCCTTGGACCGCCCGGACCTCCGTCCGGTGATCGCGATGAATCCGGCGGCTCCCGAGGAACTACGTGCGAATTTGTTGGAAAGAACGCAGGCGCGGTCCAGCGTGGCTGTGGGTTCCCCGCCGACGACTTGGGGGGTGGCCTCCTCCGGGGATGAGGGGGCTCGGGGCCGGCGCAAGAGGTTTCCCATGCTGGTGGTGCTCACGCTGGCCGTGACGCTGGTGCTGCTCCTGGCTGTGACGGTCGTTGTCCTGTACGGTGGGCAGTCCCCGCGGGCAGAATCCACCGCTCCGGGGGCTGGGCAGGGGGCTGCGATGCAGGATGCGTCCGTCCAGCCGGGGCAATCCGAGGCTACGGTGGCCCAAACTCAGGCGACTGAGCCCACCGCCCCGTCGCAGAGAACAACGCCACCGGTCACCCTGGACGCGTTGGGTGCCAGCGGCTGTGCGGCCGCAGCGGAAGATGCCGGCCTGCTGGTGGCTTACGGATCGGAGTACTCCAATGGTAGCGGCTGGGGCACGGCTCACGCGGAGGGCCAGCTGGAACGGCAGATCGTTCGTTTGCAACAGGCCTGCGGTAGGAACTACGTGATGCAGGTCGCCACGATGGCCGAGCGGTTGGGGGCCACCGCTGCAGTAAATACGACGCTGCACAAGGTCATGGCCACGCCAGCTCGGCCTGCGCCGCAGGGAGCCTTCTCCTATGACATGGTGGCTAGCCCCTCGGGGAACATCATGTGTCATCTGCAGGGCGAATATGTCTCCTGCGGTATTCAGAAGTTCTCCTATCAGGACTGTGGGTGGCCGCGCTTCGATATGTATGTGGGGCTCGACGGCGTCGTAGGCAAGTGCGGCCCAGGAGTGCCGTCAGAATGGGAAATAATCTGATGACGTTGGAATATGGCCAATCGACTGCTTCCGGTGCTTTTGCCTGTACCTCTGAAAGTACCGGGATGACCTGCTGGCACGCCACCACAGGCCATGGTTTCACGTTGTCCCGTGAGTCCTTTACCGATTTCTGAGATATTGTGGCTGGCCCGCAGAATCGCGTGGCCCTGACGCTGCGCCAGCGAGATGACTTCCCAGCTGAATGCGCGGCAGCGGTTCACCTCACAGTGGCGAGGAAGTCACGGGGGTCCCCCAGGGCGCTCGGGGCGAAGAGCACGCACGGCTAGATTCTCGTGGTGATCTTGGTCATCGTGATTTCTCCTGCCTTTATGGGCGATGTAGTCACTTACACCATTTCTCTGACACACCTGAAACGCGACACTAGCGACCTTCGGTTAGCAGTGTCAGAACGGAGTGAACCTGGTTCACGAGGTGCCTGGGATAAGGGGTGGGGTCAATACGCGTAATCCGGGAGGTTGACATCGACTTTACTTGCTCGCACATGGCAATTGTGGGTTCATCGCTGAGCGGTGCGAGGTTCACGTGGGTCACCCACCCTTTGTCTGCATGCGTGAGTGGAACGGCGATGACAAGGCCGCGCGCTCTGTGGAGCGCGCGTTCCGAAAGCACGAGCCAAGGCCGATGTTTTGCCTGTTCGCGACCCACCGTAGGGTCCATGCTCGCCCAAATGACGTCGCCGCGCTCCGGCAAGCGGTTCACTCGTCTGCCTCGAAGCGTTGAATCGCTTCTTCCGAATCCGAGGTGAAAGCGGTGTCTGTCTCTTCGAGCGCGTCGAGATACTCCTGGTCTGGGGCTTCTTGCTCTAGCCTCTCCCAGAATAGGGCCTTCTCACGCTGGACAAGCATCTGCTCAATCAACTGCCCCTGCGTGAGGTCTGCATCGCGAGCTGCGTCACGAACCCGGTCTCGCAAGGCTCGGGGCACCTTGATAGTTGCCATATCAGTCATACCCAAGAGTATACTTCCCGGTTGGCACTGCTGTTTAGGGCCTCGTAGGCTGCCCCGCCGCATGCACCGTGACGCGTGTGGCGCGCTACTGCGGTACTTCCGGGAGTTTTGGATGAACTTCCAGGTGAGCTACGAGTTGCGTCTTAAAAGACGAGAGCTGCCCGAGACCCTGGCGGCGATCACTCCAGAGATCACTTTTCTTTCGCAGGTGTTGTGGCAGCTGCGACCGCCTGGCTGCACGGATGCCTTCTCCAGAAGGGGCGGGCGTTCCCGGGTGAAGGGCCATCGGTTTCCGTCTTGCCGAAAGATGCCGATTCTGTGTGCTCAATTGGCCGATAGGTGATTTCTTTTATCGCATCATACTGACCTTCGACAATTTCAGAAACGCGAGTCGTCGGGAAAGTAGATCGCGACATACAATGCCGTGACGAAGGAGGGGAAGTGTTGAAAATGATCAGGCTTTCTGGGGGGCGTGGGCCGGTGGCGCTCCTCGTCGCATTGTTGATTGTTTTGACTAGTTTCGTATCCGGCGCCTCTGTGGCAAAGGCGACCGAGGTGAACGGCATTCAGTCGTCCAGTATCCATCTTGAGAAAATGGATGCGAACGAGGCTGCCATCTACATGTGGAGCGCGGTCCGGGTCAACGCCACGTGGCGCGTCCCGAACGGCACCGGGAGAGCCGGAGACACCTTCATGCTTACTTTGCCCAAGGAGCTCATAGGCTCTGAGGGCAGCTTCGACCTGAAGGGGAAGGAGGGCGACCCGCTCGCCTACGGCACCTGCCAGGTGACGAAGTCCGAGGTGGTCTGCACCTTGAATGAGAACGTCGAGAACAAGAACGACGTCGGCGGCTCGCTGTGGGTCAAGACGCAGGTGGGGGCACTGACCGAGGCCGACAAACTCACCTTTGGCCTGCGCAACGGCGTGACTGTGGATGTTCCCCTCCCTGACGGGCAGAGCGGCATTGGCTACAAGCCTTATGTGCCCACCGAAATCGACAAGTCCGGCTGGTTTCCCGGTGCCGATCAGAAAATTCAATGGCGCATCGTGGTCCCCGGGTCGAAGGTGTCCGATCGCTCCAGTATGACCATCACCGACAATTTCGCGATGGCAGGTGTGGACCTGACCGTGGCCGCGGACAGCCCGAGTGTCTTCTGGGTTCCCAGCACCCCGAAATGCTGGAATGAAATCAGCAGCGCCGACTGCTACAACGCCCTGACCACATCGAGCACGCCGTCGTCTGAGGTCACCGTCGACAACGACGGCGACACGGTCAAAGTCGTCATCGACAACAAGGGTCAGAACTTCGAGGCCGACCGGATCTACATCGTCGACCTGCTGGTGGACAGCGACAGCAAGATCTTCGCGGGCTCCCGGTACACCAACCAAGCCACTGTGGACAACGAGGTGCGCTCCGCCACCGCTGTGAAGGAGACCTCGGGCGGCGGCACCGGGTCCGGTGACACCGTCGGCCACATCGGGGTGAAGAAAGTCGTCACGGGCGGCGACGTCGCCTCCGACACCGTCTACCCGGTGGCCTGGTCCTACGACTACAACGGGACCACCCACCAGGGTGAGCTGTCGGTCAAGGGTGACGGGACCCTGGAGACCCTCAGCAACATTCCCAACGGCACCGTCGTGACTCTCACCGAGAACGTGCCGTCCGTGACCGGGGTCGATTTCGGGGATCCCGCCTTCTCCGGCGATGGCGTGACCGACGGCGTCCCGAACGCCACCAGCGCCCAGGTCGCCGTCGAGGGCCTGAAGACCAGGGAGGTGACCCTGACCAATCAGGTGAACCCGGTAAACCCGAAGCTGGCTTCCGTCCAGGTGACCCCCGGCGTCTGCGCCCCTGGGGCCGCCGAGCCACTGGAGCCCGCCGTGGAGGTCGGGCCGACCGACGGGATCACCTACACCGAACCGGAGATCACCACGTCAGGGAGCCAGGTGACGATCAAGGTCAAGGCCACCCCGGTCGCTGGCAAACAGATCGACGACCAGAACCTCCCGCAGGGCTGGGTATCGAACGGGGATGGCTCCTTCACCTTCACCACCACCATCACGCAGCCGGTGTGCCAGAGGACTGCCGTCCTCGCGATCCCGGTGGTGAACCCGGGGATCTGCCCCGCCGACTCGACCACGCCCAGCCAGCCGACCGTCACCGGCGTGGAAGACACCGCCGAGATCGACTACAGCGAGCCCGTCATCACCGTGAACGGCGATGAGGTGACGGTGGTGGTCACCGCCACGGCAAAGCCGGGGTACCACATCGACGAGGGGAACCTGCCAGATGGCTGGCTGGCCCTTGAGGGGACGGTGTCCTATGTCAGGACTGTCCCCCGCACCAAGTGCGCGGTGCCGGTCTCGCCGGGCATCGAGCTCGGAACGTGCGCCCCGGGCGCGGCCCAGCCATCGGACCCCGTCGTCAAGCCGGCTGAGACCGCGGGGCTCACCTACAGCCAGCCGCAGGTTGAGATCGTGAACGGGAAAGTCACGGTGACCATGTCCGCGACGGTCGAGGACGGGTATCAGCTGGGCGGCCCCGTCCCTGAAGGCTGGAAGCGGCTGGACGGCAGGACCGCGACCTTCACCGCCACCAAAGACCAGCCGATTTGCCCATAACCCACTCCCAGCCCGACTCCGTCGGCGACCACGTCGCCCACGGTTGCGCCGTCTGCGAACGTCCCGGCTTCCACGCCGGCTCCGAGGTCGTTGGGCCCCGTCGCCCCGACCCCGGGCACCCAGACTCCGGTTACACCCACACCGGTGAAGCCGGGTCTGCCCAGGACCGGTTCCTGACCGGCTGAGCCAGACCCGGGAAGCGGCCCCGATACCTGAGAGTCGGGGCCGCTTCGCGTCTCCTGCCATACGCCGCCGCCCGCCATAGACTCGGGATCATGGATGACACTCCCGCGCTCCGCCAGCTCCGGGCACTGGGCGTCGCGCACACTGTGGTGAGGCACGGGCCCGTCAGCTCGGTCGTGGAGGCAGCGGCGGTGCGCGGCATCGAGGTGCGGGACCTGGTGAAGACCATCGTCGTGCGCCGGGCCAGCGACGACTACGTGTTCGTCCTGGTGCCCGGGGACCGCGAGTTCTCCTGGCCGAAGCTGCGGGCCCTTCTTCGCACCTCCCGGCTCTCGATGCCCGACGCCGAGATCGCCAAGGCGGTCACCGGGTATGAACGCGGCACCATCACTCCCTTCGGAGCGATCCGTCCGTGGCCGGTGCTGGCCGACGCTTCGATCGCCGGAAGGCGCATCTCCATGGGCGGTGGCGCGCACGGCGTCGGGGTGAATCTGCTGGCCGACGACATGATCGCAGCCCTTAACGCCACGGTCGCCGATCTGACCGCTGACGACGACTCGCAGCGCTGACCTACGCCAGCGCGGCCACCCAGCGGGGCAGGACCTGCTCCAGCCGTCCGTGGATGCGCAGGGTCGCGAGGTCGTCGCCGCGCGTGACGCCGTCGCCCGCGATGATCACATCCTTGCCCTGCCGCACGGCCTGACGGACGAACCTGAGTCCGCTCATCACCGTCAGGCTCGATCCCAGCACCAGGAGGACCTCCGCGGCCTCGGACAGGGCGACGGCGCTGTCCAGCACGTCACGGCGCACGCTCTCGCCGAAGTAGACGACATCCGGTTTGAGCATGCCGCCGCACCGGGGGCAGGCGGGGTAGGTGAAGTCGGCCATCTCGACTTCGGCGTCACCGTCGGGGGCGGTGCGGGCCTGCTCGGACAGCTCACCGAGACGGGCGGTGATGCCGGGATTGAGCGCCAAGAGCTCATCCTGGAGGCCGGCGCGGCTGGAGAGGACGCCGCATCCGAGGCAGACGACGCGGGCCAGGCTGCCGTGCAGGTCGACGACCGGGGCGGATCCGGCCGCCTGGTGCAGGCCGTCGACGTTCTGCGTGATGACGCCGGTCAGCGGAGTGAGACGCCCGAGCTCGGCGAGCGCCAGGTGAGCGATGCCAGGACGGGCGGCGGTGAACCAGCTCCATCCCACCGTCGACCGGGCCCAGTAGCGGCGACGGCTGAAGTCGCTGCGGGTGAACTCCTGGAAGGTCATGGGGGAGCGCGGCACGGCGTCGCGGCCGCGATAGTCGGGCAGCCCGGACCCGGTGGACATGCCGGCGCCGGTGAGCACGACGGTGGGGCGGTCCCGGAACAGGTGGAGCGCGGCGGCCAGGTCGGCGTCAGGGGAGACGCGTCCGAAACCGCCCTCCCCGGGGCCCCAGGCGGGTGTGGCGACGCCGGTCGCAGTGCGGAACCAGCCTCCGACATCACCCAGATTTGTCACCACGCCAGCCTAGTCGTCATATCGCTGGGTGTTTCCCGCTCCCAGGGGCGGTGCCTGGCGTCGTCCGCTGGTGCACGGTAGGACTTGGGCGTTTTGCCTGACTGCTTTGCGTGGCATCCGCCCTAGGGTCGCCTCCTTCAATGAACTTCTGAATGATGAACTTCCGGCACGCGACACCGTCAGGTCCTGCCAACATTGCCGACGCGATCTGACCCGGCTGAGCGCCGGTGGCTGGCCGACACGGCACGGCCGGGATGGCTGCCTCCGGGCTGGGCGGTATGGGTCGTTGTACCTTAGGGTTTCTCAGCTTGCGGGCTCCGGGAGGCTGTCTCTAGCAGATTGGCCTGCACTCTCGCAAGCGTTAGCCTAGTTACGTTCGGGCAATTTTAGGCTCGGTGGAATTTTCTCGACGGGAAGGAGACCTGTGAAGTCACCCTACTGGAACGTCACCATTGCGGGCAGTAGTGATGCGACTGTCAACGGGGTGCCAGTCGAGATGGTGGTGCCGACCAACGTCTACTCGTCAGTGTTCCAACACCTGGCGGCCGTGGCGCGCCAAGCGGGGCGTCCGGTGCTGGCCCGCGGCGTGGACGAGACCAAGGGCGGCCGGGTGGCCTGGTTCACCGTGGACGCCAACGGGCAGGCCCTCGCCGCATCGCCCGCATCCGTGACCCCGTCCAACAGCCAGCCCCCGCCACCCAACGGGACCCCGCCGAGGCCGCGCCGCGCGCCCGCGCAGCCGATGGTCGAGGAACCTGAGCGCGAGGCCATCGAACCACCTCCCGCCCGGGCCCTCATGAAACCAGAGCCACAGGCCTCCGAACCTCGCCAGCAGGTGTCCCCGGCGCGGGCGCGGGCCTCCGAACCCCAGGAGGCCACCACCTCCCCGGTGCCGCCGGACGCGCCTCCGCCGTCGGTCCCGTCGGCTCCGCCGCCGCGGGCAGCGACGCACAAGGCGCCCTCGCGGCCGGTGCCGCCGGACGTGCCCTTGCGGTCGATCTCGATGAACGTGAACGTTCCAGCGGCATCGCCGCCGGCCCAGCTGGAGCCACCGCCACCGTCGTCGCTGTTCGTGCGGCCGCCGAAGGCGGTGCCCCAGGGCGGGGTTCGTGGGGCGATGTACCGGTTGACGGCGGGCCGGGTGAATCTTGGGCCCAGCCAGACGCAGGTGCGTCTCGCTGAGCGCGGCGCGCGGATCGCCCGTCCGCTGGAGCGCCCCTACAGCACCGTGTTCCTGTCCTTCAAGGGCGGGATCGGCAAGACCTCAACCACGGTGGGGGTGGGGCTGATCCTCGCGCAGCTGCGCGGCGCCCCGCCCATCGCGATCGACGCAGACCCGGACGCAGGCGACCTGGCGGAGCGGCTGCTCGGCGAGGACGAGCTGATGCGCGCCAAGCCGCGCTGCCTGACGGATCTGGCGCGGGACATCTCGAAGGTGCGGACCTGGACCGACCTCACCGGCTACATAACGCAGGTCGACCGGCTGCATGTTGTGGCTGGTGAGCAGGACCCGAAGGTGTCGGACAGCCTGACCGCCGAGGGGTATACGCGAGCGCACGAGCTGGTGCGGCACTTCTTCTCCGTGATCCTCACCGACTGCGGCACCGGCGTCACCCAGAAGGCTATGAGGGGGATTCTCTCAAGGGCCGATAGCGTGGTCATCTCGGCGGGTTATGCGGTCTCTGGGGCCAAGCGGGCTGTCAGCACCCTCGACTGGCTGGCGCAGCACGGCTATGAGAGGCTGGCGCAGGAGGCGATCGTCGTGCTCACCGACAAGGACGACGTGTCGTCGCGGGTGCAGAAGGACATGGTTCGTACGCATTTGGCGAGTCACAGCCGCCAGGTGTTCGTGGTGCCGAATGACCCGACCGTCGCCGACGGCGACCGCATCGATTTGGAGCGGGTCCATCAGCGCACCCGGGAGGCCTGGGCTGAGGTCGCCGCCGCCATCATCGACGGCTACCGCTAACCACTCAGTCGTCGTCGCGCTGATACCAGGGTTTGATGTCCTGGATCTCCTTCGGCGGCAGGATGGCCCGCAACACCGAGTGATACCGGCTGGTCAGGTCGGAGATCGTCGTATTCTCGTGGAAGAAGCGTATCCCTATGCCCCGCGGCCTGGAGTCGATGATGCTCGCCTCATCTGCGCCGAGTCGCCTCACCTCCGACAAGATGTTCTCCAGGGTGGTGTGGAGCATCGCGGTCTCTGGGACGGCCAGCGCCAGTGGCATGACCTCGTGCCGATAGCGGGGCGTGACCATGCGGCCCTGGGGGCCCTGGCGGTAGCCGAGCAGGGCATAGGTGGCACCGGCGCTGAGCGCGTGATACAGGAAGTGGTCGATGGACGCCTGGGTGAGGTCCCGGGGGCATGGGCCTGAGAACTCAAGCCGTTCGGTCACGCCGATCGCCTCGGGGATGGAGATGATCAAACCGTCGCCGTCACCCCCGGAGACGATGGCGATCGCCTCCTCGGGAGAGAAGCTGCGTGCGTGCTCGGTGACGATCGTGGGGGAGAAAACCTCGTAGAGGGGCTCGATGGCTCCGAAGCGAACCGGTGGCGCGCATCCGGCTGCCGCCAGGATCTGCAGTGAGAAAGGGCCGAGCTGCGGGTTGTCGTGGTAGCCGTGGAGGATCTCGGCGTTGATGCTGAGGGCCCGTTCGTCGCCTACGGCGACCTCAAAATAGGCGGGGTGGATGCCTCCGCCAAGCTTGAATGACACGCCATCCCAGCTGGCCCGCAGCCCACTGAAGCCGTCAAAGGCGCCGTCGGGATGGTCGACTATCCAGCATGACCCGGTGCTGGTGATGAATCGCGCGGCGGCGAGGGTGAGTACGGAGTTGGCCCGGGTCACGACGGCGAAGACCCGGCCGGAACGGTAGGCCTGCGCGTAGTTGCACAGCAGCCACTGGGAGAGTCCCACGGTGGTGCGGGGCTGGATGAGCAGATGGGTCTTCTCGGTGAGGATGTCCGCGCTGACGTCCTTCATCATTCCTGTCCTCCTGAGAATGGAATCGTCCATCCTCCCATCGCGGTGGCGAGCGAGTAGGCCACACGCTCGGCGGTCTCCGGCATCGATGACGGGCTGTGCAGCTCCGTCCAGTGGAGTGCCCGGCGTTTCGTGGACAGTGGCGAAAAACCTGAGTCTATTCGAACATGTGAGGTAAAATCTGTATCATGCCGGCTTCGAAATTCAGTAAAGAGTTTAAAGAACACATCGTTGCGGAGGTTCTTGAGGGGTCTCGGCCGATAGCGGAAGTGGCGAAGTCCTACAATCTGGAGCCGGCAAACTGTGGGTCAGCTGGGTGAGGATATGGCGGAAGCAGCATCCCGATTCAGGTATGGTAGAAGCCTCGTCGGATCAGGTGGCGGAGAACAAGCGCTTGCAGGCCGAGGCTGGGTGAAGCGAAGACGGAGGGTTCGAGTTCAGAGATAAAGCGGCGGCCTTCTTCGCGCAGGAATCCCGGTAGCAGCGAAATATGTTTATATTCACCGCGAGGAAGGCAGCTATCCTGTGTATCTGATGTGCCGCTGGGCCAGAGTATCTCGTTCCGGCTACCACAAGGTGGCGGAATCAGGGTTTATCCGAGACGCAGAAACGCCGGGAAGAACTCACTATTTTGATTACGCATTTCTTCCACGAGTCTGACCAAACGTACGGGTATCGACGTATCCACGCAGCCCTGGCCGAACGGGGAATCCACGCGAGCCCAGAGCTGGTGCGTCAGCTCATGCACCAGGCCGGCCTGGTGGCCTGTCAGCCCCGGAAACGGGCCCGCACCACCATCCCAGCCCAGGATCTTCACCACCGCCCGGATCTGGTGAAAAGGAATTTTACCGCCAACAAACCAGGGCAAAAATGGGTAGGCGATATCACCTACATCCCCACCTGGGAAGGATTCACTTATCTAGCAACCGTCATGGATTGCTACTCGAAAAAGATCATCAGTTACGCGATCGCCGGGAATATGCGCACCCAACTTATTACCGATGCTTTACACATGGCAGTCAGAAATCAACCCCCTATCGTGGGCGAGACTGTCTTCCATTCGGATCGTGGTTCGCAATACACCTCAGCTGATTACGCGGAAATCATGAACACATATGGTATCCGTGCCTCGGTAGGTAGAACTGGGTCGTGTTACGACAATGCCGCAGCGGAATCATTTAATGCCACCTGCAAGAAGGAGGTAGTGAACCGGAAGATCTACCCAACACGGAAACATGCTATAAAGGATGTGACAGCCTGGATCGAGTTACGTTACAATCAGAAACGACTTCACTCGGCGTTAGGGTACCGAACCCCCAACCACGTCCACCAAGAATGGAGCCAACACCAGAAAGCAGCCTAGAAATCCTATTTTTCAACAGTGTCCACAAAACCCATAGCACTCCACTCCACCGATTGTCACACCAAAAAAGTGACCTCATCATCGACGCTCTCACTCACCTCACTAAGCAATACCCGGGCAAGCACATCACAATCGTGTGGGATAACGCCTCATTTCATCGCAGTCAAGAACTCCGCAAACTCCTAGGCCCCGGCAACACACTCGAAAACATACACCTCATCAACATGCCCGCCTACGCCCCCGACCACAACCCCATCGAACACGTCTGGGCCGAAGCCAAAAACAACATCTCAAACGAGCAACGCGACACTTTCAACCACACCCGCCAAGCCTTCGAAGAATTCATCACCAAAAACAAATTTCCCTACCGAATCAACAAAGACTTTGAATAATGAGGGCTATGACTCCGGTACGCTTGAAAGCGAAGCGGGTAATCTCAAAGCACATGGATCAAACTTTAAGACTGCTGTCAGTAATGCCAAGTCTAGCTGGGATGGTTTGAGTTCGTGCTACCACACGCCACATGAGGATCTGCTTTATTCCGCACTTGATGTCCCTGTGACCGCCTCCCAGGACGTCGGAACCGGAACCGAAACTATTAAAACGGCCATTACCACCTTCACTTCCACCGCTAGTGCGTTGGAAACTGAACGTACTTCGCTGTTGGCTGAGGTAGAGGCGCACAACGCAACGCCCGAAGCGTGGACGAACAATAGTGATGGAACTGAGCCTATCTGTAAACCTGTTACAGATAATGAAGCATACCCCGATGTAGACAGCGAAGGACTGGACCTGCAAAGGAGGGTCGATAATCTGGCTCAGCGATACCAGAGCGCTGTTGATACCTGTGTGAATAGCTTAAATGCGATCCAAGAGGATGGAACTCAAGGCGATCCTCTCAGTCCTCTTCTTAAATATGTCCGAGGTAGGATTATGGCTGCCGCTGAGATTGCTGCTGAGGGTATAAAGGTAGTTAAGACCCGCTACTATACTCGACAGATTTTTCAGATTGGTGAGCGCTCTGTCAAACTTGATTCGGCCGTAACGAGAGGATCTTCTAAGTACTTTTTAGATATTTTCAATAAGCATCGCGTTGGACCCGAGCCACAAGGTTTTTGGGGTAGATTTGGATCAAGGTTTAAGTCTTCTTTCGTTGGTCCTTCTCGGGGTGTGTGGACTGAGTGGAAATTTTTGTCTTCGGAAACTTTTGACGGAGTAATGAAAGTAACAGATGAGCGTTTTTCTAGTACGAAGATTGGTGTCTCTGCGGTCGGAAGAACGTTGGGTCGTGGCTTGTTTGCGGCAGGTGTTCTGCTCAATTATAAGAGTGAATATGATTCTGCCAAGACGCGATACGAAAATCAGCCAGGCCTTACTACTGAGCAGACTGAGTGGAAGGCTAATGAGAGCGCATTCGTCCGGACGGCTGGGCAGATCGGGACAACGGCAGCTGTAACTGCAGCAGCCTGTTCTTTTGTTCCTGGAGTTGGTACTGCTGCGGGTTTTGCTATCGGCTCAGTGGTTGGTGCAGCCACGATGATTCCTACTGGAGACGGTAAGAACGTCGGCGACCGAATTGGGGACGCTTCGGAGGGGATCTACAATGGAGGTAAGAAGCTTGTCAAGAAGGTCTTCGGCTAGCTAGCCTGTTCGGGGGGCGGATGTGCCGAGTGTTTGACGTATAATTTTCTCTGCACATCCGCTCTTTTGCCTATTAGGCTACTAGCCTTCAGTGCGCGCTGGCGTCTTTAGGGCTGGTTCGCTGTTGAGTGCTCTTGGCCGGGTTATGGTGATGGCGCGGTCGGTCGTTAGTGCCGTTGGTGACGATCCCGTCAAGGATGGTGCTGATCTGTGCGGTACCCAGGGGAGTGTGGAGGATTGCGAGGCGGTATATGGCTCCGCCGATGAGCAGGTCGGCTAGGTCTTCGGGGGCGGTCGTCACGTTCAGGAGGCCTGCGTCCCGCACTCGGGTGAGGGTGTCGGTGAGCAGCCGTCGCGGTGGGTCGATGATACGTTCCCGGTAGCGGGCGCGCAGCTCCTCGTCGGGCTGCCGGTGGATGTCCAGCGCGGCGGCCAGCCAAGAGTTCGCCCCGGCGCTGACCGACTCAGCCAGCATCGCGCAGATCCGGCGGAGGTCGGCCACCGGATCGTGGGTGGGGGTGAAACTCCGGTCCCCGATGCTCTGTGCCATGGTGTCGACGACCAGGTGGGCCAGCGACGACCAGCGCCGGTAGATCGTCGTCTTGGCCACCCCGGACAGGCGGGCGACGTCGTCAATGCGCAGACCCGAATAGCCCTTCTGCGTGAGCAGGGCCAAGACGGCCTGCATGATGCGTCCCTCGGCGTCCGGGTTACGGGGGCGTCCCCGCGAGGATCCCGTCGGACGGGGCCGGCTGACGGGGGATGTCCACGTGCCACTCCCGCCACGTTGATTGTCGTCGTGCGGGCCACGACGCCTTCGGTTGCCTCGCCGGGACGATGCCTGGGCATCGCCCGTCTCGCCATCCCTGCCGGTGGTTTCTCTTGGTGGCATCGGTTCCCTCCTGCTGGAAATATTACGCTACTGATAGTAGCGTAATAGCACGCGCAGAGGAGGTTGTGTCATGGACGGCAGGCTTGATGACCGGGAACGGTGGCTCGTCCCGCTCTCGCTGGCGGCGTCCTTCCTCGCCAACGATGGGGAGGAACTGCTCACGATGGCCCCCACGTTTCAGAAGACCCTCGATGCGCTGCCGTCATGGCTCCGGCTCCCGCTTCCCCGGGACCTCGACCAGCGGCATGTGAACGTCGGTATCGCGATGATGGGAGGGCTGTGCGTGGCAGCGGTGGCCAACGGCATCCGGACCCGCGGCCGGGGGCGGCTTTACCAGGACTTCCAATGGGGTTTCGGGCTTCATGGGTTTGGGCATCTCCTGGCGGCTGCGGCGGCTAGGAGATACACCACCGGGTCGGCCACGTCGCCCTTGGTTGTGATTCCCCAGCTGATCTACGCTCTCCGCGCCCTGCGCCGGGCCGGCGTCCCCCGGACGATGCATCCGCTGCGAGCTGCGGGGGTCCTGGGCGGGTGGCTGGTGTTGTCGCACGTGATGGGTGCTGTGGTGTCGGCGCACCTGAGGAAGCGCGATGACAAGCGATGACCACGCGTGGGTCCTCAGTGCGGCGCTCCTGGGGGACTGCGGCCTTCATCAAAGGCTGCCTCAGTGTCTGATTGTGTAGTCTGATACTTTTATATGCATGAGTCGTACGACTATTGCTGTCAGGGAAGAGACGCGTGCCCGCATCAAGGCCGGTGCTGCCAACGAGTCGAAGACCATCGACGCGTATCTGCGCATGCTGCTGGACGAATATGAGCGCCGTCGGTTCTGGGCGTCGTTTGAGGACGTCACCCCGCATTCCTATGCTGCGGCGGTCTCCAGCGACGGCGATGCGCTGGACGAGGGGTACAGCGCTGAGGACCGCGCTCTCGCAGCTGAGGAAGCGTGACGATGGCAACTGCGGTGCCTGGTCGCGGCGACGTGGTGTGGTTGTCGATGGATCCGACCCAAGGGCATGAGCAGCGTGGTCACCGCCCGCACCTGGTGCTGTCGGATGAGCGTTTGGCGCAACGCATGGGTTTGGTGATCGTTGTTCCGATGACCAGCGCACACCGGCCGTGGGCGACCCGGGTGAAACTCGCCGAGAATTCTTACGCCATTGGCGAGCAACCCCGGACGGTCTCGATCGCGCGCATCACCCGCACCGATCGTGCGGGATACGACGTCACGGACGTGGTCCGCGTCATCACCACCCTCCTTGAGAACTGACCCAGCCGGGGTCGCCGAGAGTCCAGTGGGCGGGGCAATAGCAACAAATCGACAGGCCCCAGCTCAGGTTTAAGGCGATAACATGCTGGCCCTGTTGCTGGTTTGCTGGCCTTGTTCACGTTTGCCTGTGCTGTGAGGCCAGCAAACAGCGATAAGGCCAGCAAACCGGGGCGTGAGTGTGCGGTGGGTGCGGCGACCGCGACCCTTAGCGGGGCAGCAGGCCCATCGACCGGACCTCCTCCGCCTCCGACCTCAGCTCGTCGACGGAGGCGTCGAAGCGGGTCTTGGCGAAGGCGTTCAGCGGCAGGCCCTGGACGATCTGCCAGTCCCCGCCGGCGCAGCGGACCGGGAACGACGAGACCAGGCCCGCCGGGACGCCGTAGGAGCCGTCGCTGACGACCGCCATCGACGTCCAGTCGTCCTGGGGTGTGCCGAGCAGCCAGTCGCGGACGTGGGCGATGGTGGCGTTCGCCGCCGACGCCGCGCTCGACTTGCCCCGGGCCATGATCACCGCGGCTCCTCGCCTAGCGACGGTGGGTAGGAAGTCGAAGGCGATCCAGGCGTCGTCCGCGATCCACTCCGCCGCCGGCCTGCCGCAGATCTGCGCATTGAAGGCGTCCGCGTACTGCGTCGCCGAGTGATTGCCCCAGATCGTCACGTGCGTCACATCCGCGACCGGGCGACGGGCCTTCGCCGCCAGCTGCGCCCGGGCCCGGTTGTGATCTAGGCGGGTCAGCGCCGTGAACCGCTCCGCCGGGATCCCGTCGGCATGCCGCGAAGTGATCAATGCGTTCGTATTGGCCGGGTTGCCCGTCACCACCACCCGGACGTTAGGGGCAGCCGACGAGGCCAGAGCCCGGCCCTGCTCGGCGAAGATGGCGGCGTTGGCCTCCAGCAGGTCGGCGCGCTCCATCCCCGCCTTGCGCGGCGAGGCGCCGACCAGCATCGCGACATTCGCGTTGTCGAACGCCACCCGAGGATCGGAGGTGACCTCAATGCCCTTCAACTGCGGGAACGCGCAGTCGAGGAGTTCCATCGCCACCCCATCGAGGGCCCGCACCGCGGCGGGCACCTCCAGCAGCCGCAACTCGACGGGCTCGTCGCCCAGCAGGTCGCCGGAAGCCAGCCGGTAGACCAGCGCGTAGCCGATCTGCCCGGCCGCTCCCGTGACAGCTATCCGCTTGGTCATCGCTCAGCGGACGTTCAGGTCGCCGACGAGCACGCAGCGGCGCCTCCGGGTGAAGCTGCGCGCCGACGTGAGGCCCTCACCGGTGGGCCCGGCGATGGTGAACGTCGGGTAGCCCTCGCCACCGATGCCGAGGCCGTTGAACGATGGCCCGTTCTTCACGAAGATCGTGGTCTGGATCAGCTTGCCCATCTTCGTCAGCTTGTTGACGTTCAGGCTGTGCATGACCGCGGTGTGACGGTTGCCGTGCTCCAGCTCGACGGCCAGGTCGATGGCGGCGTCCACGTCCGGCACCCGGACCAGGCCGATCACCGGCATCATCAGCTCATGCACTACGAACGGGTGGTCGGCGGAGGCCTCGCACACGATCAGCCGCACCCCAGCCGGCGGGGTGACGCCGATCGCCTCCAGGATCTTCGCGGCCGGCTTGCCCACCCACTCGGTGCGGGGCTTGCCGTTCGCCACCAGGAGGTTCTCCAGTGCCGTGATCTCCGCGCCCGTCGCCTCGTAGGCGCCGTTCTTCAGCATGCAGAACTTCAGCATGTCCGCGATGGAGTCGACCGCGATGATCTCCTTCTCCGCGGTGCAGGGCAGGTTGTTGTCGAAGGTCGCGCCGTCGACGATGCACCGGGCGGCATGCTCGATGTCGGCGCTCTCGTCGACCACGGCGGGCGGGTTGCCCGCACCGGCGCCGATGGCTTTCTTCCCGGAGCTCAGCACCGCCTTGACGATGCCCGGGCCGCCCGTGGCGACCAGCATGTTGATGCGGGGATGGGCCATCATCGCGTTGGTGTTCTCCAGCGACGGCGCCGTCACCGTCACCACCAGGTTGTCGGGCGCCCCGGCCTCGCGCAGCGCCCGGTTGATGCGACGGACCTGCCAGCACGACAGCCGTGCGACGCGCGGGTGCGGGCTGAACACCACCGAGTTGCCGGCCGCCAGCATCCCGATGGAATTGCAGGTGATGGTCTCGGTGGGGTTGGTGGTGGGGGTGATGGCCCCGATCACGCCGTAGGGCGAGTACTCGACGGTGGTCAGGCCGTCATCACCCGACCACGCCTCCGTGAGGAGATCCTCCACGCCCGGCGTCTCGGCGGCTGCCACCTTGTTCTTCAGGTACTTGTGGCCGGCATCACCCATCCCCGACTGCGCCACGGCCTGCTCCGACATGTAGTCGAGGGCCTCGGGCGCCAGCATCGCCTCGCGGATTGCGGCGACGTAGCGGCGCCGGTCCGCCATCGTGTGCGTCATGTACTCGCGCTGGGCGCGGTAGGCGGCCTCCACCGCCGAGTCCATGTCCGCGAACACGCCGTCGCCGGTCGGCTCGTCCTGGGCCGGGGCCGGCACCGGGCATGCGGCAGGCGCGGGGGAGGACGCCGCGGACTGGTTGGGGACCATCGCCGCGAGGACCTCGCGGATGGTGGCCTCTAGCTTGTCTGAATCGATCTTCATTGACTATCTCCCATTGTTGTTCCAGTCCTGCAGCGCGCAGGTAGCAATCTCAATATCTTCCTCAGAGGAGCCGCCGGAGACCCCAAGGCCTCCGACCAGTCTCTGGTTCACAAAAACGGGCCTGCCGCCCCCGAACAGGACCACCCGCCCGGAGTTGGTGTCGGCCAGGCCCGGGAAGGCGCCGTCCTCCCTGGCCAGGGGGCCGAGGGACTCGGTCGGGGCCTTGAAGGCGACGGCGCTCCACGCCTTGTTGATGCCCACCTCGGTGGCGGCCAGCAGCGCACCGGGCATCCGGTGCAGCAGCATCAGGTTCCCGCCGGAGTCCACGGTCGTCACCACGACCGCGACCCCCAGCCGTGCCGCATGCGCCTCCGCGCACTCCGCCAGCCGCTTCGCCGACGCCAGCCCGAACTCCTCGGTGCTGGGCGACGGCAGCGCCGCCGGGGCCTCCTGCCCGCTCAGGGAGCGGGTGACGACATCACGCACGATTTGTTCCACCTCTTCATCACGCCAGGTCTCAGTCAGCCTCGACAGCGCATAGACGGCGTCGGAGAGGCGGTTTAAATATTTGATGACCTCTGGCCTCACGGGCTCCGCCTCAGCCAGGGTCAGGACGCGCCGCTCTGCGCGGCGCACGATGGTGCGAGCCGTGTGGAAGGCGCCGGAGCGGCGGTCGCGCCCCGGGACTACGAACTCGCGCTGCGGCCCGGTGACCGCCAGGCAGTCGTCGATCAGGTGCTCCAGGTCGACCACGTCGTCAGCATCGACCTTGCCCGCCAGGATCTCGGCGCCCTCGGCGTCGCTGGCCAGCTCGGCGGCCAGCACGAACAGCCGCTGCTGCACGTCATGGACGCGGCGCCGCCACTCCCCAGGGGGGAGCTGCGCCTTCGCCTGGCCGAGCGCGGCATTCGCCTCATCGACGGTGCCGTAGGCCTCGACGCGCATGCTCTGCTTGGCGACCCGGGAGCCACCGAACAGCCCCGTGTCGCCCTTGTCGCCGGTGCGCGTGTAAACGTTTGGCATGTGTTGTAAGCCTTCAAACTCTATGCCGTCGGCGATACCGGCGGCGGTGCCAGCTGGGGGAGTGACGGGTCGACCAGGGTGATCCGGTGCTTGCGTGCCCTGTCGCGGGCCAGGGCCGTCACCAGGGCGCGCGGCCGCAACCTGACGGTGGCGCCGTCCGGGATGCCCATGACGTCGGACTCCGTCAGGAGCCGCTTGTCGCAGTCAATGACGCCCGTATTGGCCGCCGGCTCAGGGGGAATGTTGGTGGCCCGGCGGGGCGGGCTCACCGGTGCCTCGGCGAGCTTCTGCGACGGGTCCAGGGCCGCGCCGACGGCGCTGTCCAGGGACTCGGGCCGCGTCAGGTGCACCCCGAACGACCGCAGCGCATCCAGGTTGCCCCGCAGCATCTCCTGGTAACCCGACGGCATGGCCGGGAACCACTCCTGCTTCTCCGGGGCATCCGGGCAGACCCCGACCTCGGAGACGACCACCGGCTTGTCCAGCATGATGAACTCCGCCATCACATTGCTGGCCAGGCAGTCGCCGATGCCGTGCGCGACCTTCGCCGCCAGGTTCGCCGTGAGAGTCGGCACGATCAGCAGGTCGTGGGCCTGCACCAGCGACTCCGCCGCCGGCGTCATGCCCAGCTCCTCGATGCGCGCCTGGTCCAGGATGCGTGACGCCGAGTCGGTCTGCCGCCAGTCGAGGTTGACGTGCTCCTTGAGCCGTCCGAGCGCCTCCAGGGCCGCGTCGAAGCCGAGCAGCGCCCCCGAGAACAGCACCAGCGCATTGGGCTTGTCGGATTCGCCGACGGCCGGAGCCGGCTGCTGTTGCTCCGCCTCGGCGAACATCTCGCGCACGATCCGGGTCACCAGCTCACGTAGCTGCGTTTCATTCATCGGACACTCCTCATGGCCGCACCCAAGGGGGTTGGGAACAGGGGCTCCTCGGGCCGGTGGACCTCGACTCCGAGCACCTGCTCAAACACCTTAGGCGCATCCGGCAGGGAAGCGGAACCACCGACCAGATACACCTGGCCGGGATCGGTGCCACCGAGCGCCTGGGCTGCGATGGTGGCCATCTTCTCCAGGGTCGGACGCACGATCGGGAACGTCGTGCGGACATTGACCGGGTTGCACTTGTACGCCTCGGCGTCGTCGTACTCGATGCCCAGCGCACCCGAGAGCACCAGCGTCATGTGGTGGCCACCGGTAGCCTCGTCGATGGAGAAGTCGACGACCCCGTCGCGCAGCCGCGACACCCCGGTGGTGCCGTGGCCGACGTCGATGATGGTGCCATCGGTGACACCGAGGGCCCGGGCCGCGGCCACCGGCTCGTCGACCACCTCGGCCGGCGTCAGCTCGCAAGCGTCGAGCACATTGGTGAACACCTTCACGGTGCCCTCGCTGATGCCCGGCGGGATGGTGACGGCGGCCTCGTCGAAGGTGTGGTCCAGTGTGGGCTGGATCTCCTCCAGGATCTCCCGGACGTTGGTGACCGCCCCAAACCAGTCGACGACGACGCCGTCACGCACCACGTTCGCCCGCCGCAGGCCGCCCGCGACGGGACGGTTGCTGCCGTCGACCACCGCGAGCACGATGTTGGCCGTGCCCAGGTCGACAGCCAGCCGCAGCCCGCTGCGTTTGGCGTTCTTGTGCGCCACCCTCCCAGTCCGCACGAGCTGTGCGAACTGGGCGAGCCTGGCCTGGGGATTGGTGCTCATGCGTGCGGCAGGATCTTCTCGACGTCGTTGTGGGGACGCGGGATGACGTGCTGGGAGACCAGCTCGCCGACCCTCGCGGCGGCGGCTGCGCCGGCGTCGACGGCGGCCTTCACCGCGCCGACGTCACCGCGGACCATCACGGTGACCAGACCGGAGCCGATCTGCTCCTTGCCGATCAGGGTCACGTTGGCGGCCTTGACCATGGCGTCAGCGGCCTCGATGGAACCGACGAGACCCTTGGTCTCGATCATTCCGAGAGCGTTCATGATTGCTTCCTTCTCCTGTTCGATGTCCGGGGAGCGGGTTTCCTCTCCCCGGGTTTCTTGGCGTCCGTGCCCCTCGGCTGGCTGGCCTTCGGGGTAGAACGCGGCTTCTGGCCCGGTTCAGGGGACGTGGGCTGGTCCGGCTCGGGCGGCGTCGGCGCCAGCTGTGGCTTCTCCCCGGGTTTCGTGATGGCCTTCGGGTCGGGCGTGGCCGAGGCCGTGACCTGCTTCTGCTCCTTATCCCTGGCGGGCGGGGTCACCTGTCGCTGCGTCTTGGCGGGTCCGGACGAGGCCGTGGCCGCCGCGGAACGGGACGGCTGTTTCCTCTCCGGTTTCTTGTCCGGCTCTGGCGTGCTCTCCAGCTCGACGGTCGGCTCCTGGTCCTCGTCGAGAACCAGGGTGGGCTCCGGCTCTGTCAGGGCGTCCTCCAGCGCCTCGTCCGCCAGCGCCTCCGTCACCGCCGGCTCCTCAGGCTCCGGGACGGACCCGGGCTTGGTCTTCGCCGACGGCCGCCGCTTGGCGGCAGGCGCGTCAGGTGCGGGCGGGGTGCAGCCGACGGTGGTGGCCGAGAAGACGATCTGCTCCAGCTCCGGGTGGGGCCTGGGAATCACCAGCTTGCTGACGACCCGGCTCACCTTCGCCGCGGCTGCCTCAGCGGCGTCGATGGCTGCGTTCACAGCTCCCACCTGGCCCTCCACCTTGACGGTGACGTAACCGCCACCCTTGGTCAGCTCGTAGCCGATGAGGGAGATGTCGGCGGTCTTGCAGGCGACGTCGGCGGCCTCGATGCCAGCGACGAGGCCGACTACTTCAATGCTCCCCAGTGCTTGCATCACTGGCTCCTTTCAGGTTCCCGGAGGGGAAGTCTTTTCACCAGGCGGGCGGCGTTGGACCCGATGATCCGGTCCGCCTGCTCGCTGCGCCCCAGGAAATGCGCCAGGTAGGGGCGCTCCTTAGGGAGTTTCTCGGTGGTGATCACCACGTAGTCGAGGGCGATTCCCAGCCCGATCCCAAGCCGCGACGAGGTCGCGGCCCGGTGTGCCAGGACCAGGGGATTCATCTCGGACAGGCGCTCGACGCGGCTCGGCACACCCTCCTCCTCCATGCCGAGGAGCACCTGGGTGAGCTGCCCATCGCCGATGCCCTCGTGGACGGCGATGTTGATGGTGGGACGCTCAGGACTCGCGACGGGATTCACGACGCGCCTCCCAGCACCAGTCCGGTGGCGACGGCGTTGCGGGGACCCTCCACGCCGCGGATGTTGGCGCGCCCGGCCACCACCCGGTAGTCCGCCAGGGCTCTGGTGACCAGCTGCGGGATCTCGAAGTCGAGGGCGGAACCGCCGACGAGCACCACGAAGTCGATGCCACGGACCTCCGAGGTGGGGGAGACCCGCTTCAGGGCCCGGACCGCGTTGGTCACGAAGACCTGCTCCTTCGCGCGGACCCGGACCTGACGGATGGTCTCGACCGGCAGGTCGAGGTCGAGCGGGACCATGCCGTCGGGCTTGAGCACCACGGTGCGGGCGTAGACGTGTCCCGGCAGCGGATCCTCGAAGAACTGCACCGTGCCGTCCTCGTGGCGGATGTTGAACACCGACTCCACCTTCGCCAGGGGATAGCGTTTGATGTCCTCGGCGGCGTCGAACGACTCCAGGCCCAGCTCCGACTGGATCATCAGCGTCACCATGTTCCCGGCGCCGGCCAGGTGGATCGACGTGCCGGTGCCGTCGGGGCGCATCACGGAGGCGTCGGTGGAGCCGGCCCCCATGTCGAGGATCGCGATCGGGGCGGCGGTGCCGGGCGTGGTCAGCGCCCCGCGGATCGCCATGTCGGCCTCCACGCCCCCCACCTCGACGGGCACGCCGATCTCAGTGGCCAGCTCGGAGGCGATCCGCTCCATCTGGAGCCGGTCGGTCTTGACCATGACGGCGATCCCGACGGCCGCCTCCATGGAGAACTCGTTGGCGATGCCGCCCGCGACCTGCTGCGGCACCTGGGTGTCGACGGCGAGCAGGTCGGTGATGCGGATGTCGCGGGGATGCTGGGCAGTCAGCTGCCCCATCGTGACGCGCACCTTCTCCATCATGCCGCCGACGTTGGTGCCCGGCTCGCCCGTGATGTCGCTGAGCTCCCGGATGCGGGAGGCGACGCCCATGATCTCGGCGGCCCCCAGGTCGACGTCCACGTCGAGCGTATTGGAGCCGTGGAAGGTCAGCCGCCCCGCGGGGATGCGGCGCTCCTGCACGTCGCCCTTTGGTGTCTTGATCACGACGGCGGACCGGTTGCCGACCAGCGACCGCGCCAGCGGCACCACGGACCGGGTGTCGTCGGGGTCGAGGTCGAAGAGGGTCGCGATCCCGAACGGGTTGGACAGGGTCTCGACAATACGTCCGACTTCTGCCACCTCGATGGCGGCCAGCATTCCGAGCGGCACCTTCTCGATCAGGCGGACCTCGTCGACGATGGGGATCTTGCGGCTCAGCCGGTTGTGCACCAGCACGCCGTCGTCGGCCTGCAGGATCGCGCCGGTGATCTCCAGGCGGCCGGAGACGGCGTTGAGCTCGGCCGCCACCTTGTCGTAGGGGTGGCTCTTCGGCGCGACGACGATGTAGGGCTGCCCGGCGGGGGCGGCGGGCAGCGAGTCAATGTCTATGGTGGTCCCCACCCCGATGCCGAGACCACCGGGGGTGGAGGGGTTGTGTCCGATCATCGTGGACTCGGTGATGATCGTCTCGGTGATGGTCTCCATCGCGACGTCGCCGATCACGGGGGCGGCCTCGTTGATGCGGATGGAGTCGAGGTCCTCGATGCGGCGTCCCGCCGCGCCCAGGGCGTTGGTGAGGGACTGGAACAGGCCACGGATGTTGGCGCTGGTTCCCTTGATGCCGGTGGTGGGGACGATGGCGCTGGACAGGAAACGCACCTGCTCCGGGGCAGGGCCGACCTCGGCCAGCGCCACCTCGGTGGTCGCGTTGCCGATGTCGATCCCAGCGATCAGCTTCACCATCGTCCCCTTACCTGTTACCTGCTTCGTACCTGCTCAGTCCTCGCGCAGCCGTCCACGAGCCTCGTAGACGTCGGCGGCCTCACGGACGAAACCTGCGCTCACCTTAGCGCCGTAGGTCCCCTCCAGCTCGGCTGCGATGTCGTACAGCTCCTGCTTCGTGGAGCGGTAGGGCCGCAGGGCGTTGTAGATCTCCAGCAGCCGGGCGTCCGGCACGGCCACCAGCTCGGCGGCGCGACGGAAGTTCCGGGCCAGGGTCTCACGACCCGCGGCGTCGGCCACCTGGGCCTGGAGCTCCAGGGTCTCCGAGGAGATGCGGAAGTCCAGGGGGCTCAGGTCGCCCGACTTCACTTTGTCGAAGGTGAGGTCGGTCAGCTGCCTGCCCGTGTTGGTCTTCACCAGCTCCGGGTGCTTCTCCGCGAGCGGGTACTCGTCGCGGCCGATCTGCCTGCCGCCCGCGGCAGGGCTCTGGGGAGCCTGCGACGGCGCGGCCGCCGGGGCCGGTGCGGCGGGGGACTTCTTTTCGAAGGTCACGGAGGCGTTCCCGAGGGACTTCATGACCTCCGCCATGACCTGCCGGATTACTTGTTCCTGATCCATGGTCACTCTCCTAGGCGGTGCTGACCCGCAGCGCCTGGGGCTTCTTGGCCAGGTCGCACTGGGCGGTTTCCTTGTTGTGCAGCAGGGCCGCGATGGCCTGGTACTTGGGCCGGGCCATCTGGTCGTTGCGGATGGGCACGGGCTGCGGCGACTCGCCCTTGGCGTACTTGGCCGCGTTCTTGCCGATGGCCCGGAACGTCTCCAGGTCGATCAGCGGCGACTGGCTGAACAGCTCCACGTTCGACAGCGGCGGCAGGTCCTTCTGGTGGATGACCGTGGTGCCGCGCGACTGGATGCCGATCCCGATCCCGGAGCCCGACAGCTTCGCTGCCTGGTGGGCGATGAAGCCGACGTCGGCGCTCTTGTAGATCTTCACGAACCGGTACTTGAGGCCCTCCTCCTCGATGCCGGCGGTGATCTCCTTCAGGACGTCGGCGTGGGGCAGGCCGATGATCGTCTCGTGGATCAGGGAGCTGAATGCCGGGGAGACCGCGATCACGACCTCCTTCGGGTCGGAGCCGCGCTCCGCGTCCCCGGCCTCCGCGAGGGTGAGCTTCCCGGACGCCGTGGCGGGCATCGTCGCCGTGCCGCCTGAGCCGGCGGGGGTGGCGGGCGAGGCCGGGGTC
This sequence comes from Arachnia rubra, assembly GCF_019973735.1. Classification (NCBI taxonomy): domain Bacteria; kingdom Bacillati; phylum Actinomycetota; class Actinomycetes; order Propionibacteriales; family Propionibacteriaceae; genus Arachnia; species Arachnia rubra. Next base: position 3,120,556 of record NZ_AP024463.1, on the reverse strand, counting down.
GCGGCCTGCGACTCGCCGGCGGTCATTTCCTGGACCACCTGCGCGATGATCTGTTTCAGGGCGTTTGTGTCAATGTCCATGACTCACCTTCAGATGCTCTCGGGGCTGATGGCCTGGCGGATGGTCTTGATCTGGTTCCAGCGCTCATCGTCCATCTGGTACCCGGTCTGCGGTCCCGCATAGTCGTTGGGGTAGTTGACGGCGGAGTTCACGTTGAAGTCGGCGTCGAAGATGGCCGACGTGTGCAGGTAGTCGCCCGCGACCCGGCGCTTCAGCAGGTTGAACACCGCCTCGGCGACATCCTCGAAGCCGCCGCGCGACAGGGCCTTGGCCACGTCGACGCCGGTGACCTCGCGGTTCATCATGTCCTCGGCGGCTTTGAGGTCCTCCACGACGTTGCGCTTCGGCATGTCCTCGGAGCTGTGGGCGTAGGTCGCGGCCTCCACCTCGGCGTCCGTGATGGCGGGCAGCCCCAGCTCATCGAAGACGGCCTGTAGGGCCCGGGCGGCCTTGCGGCGCACCGCGATGACGTCCTCCTCCAGGACGGGCGTCAGGCCGCCGTCGACCCGCAGGTCGCGCTGGATGATGTTCCAGTCGTCGAAGTCCTCGGCGTCCCAGTTGGAGCCCGCGAACATGTTGTCGCTGTTCGGGGTGGACGAGTAGCCGGAGCAGATGAAGTCGGTGCCGGGCACGAACTGCATCAGCGACCGCGACACGCGGCGCAGGTCGGAGTGGGTGAACGTCTGGTCGTTGCTGGAGGCGCATTCGAGGTCCAGCATCATGGCGATCAGGTTCTCGCCCAGGACTGCGCGGATGCCGCCGGGCACACCGGCGGGGACGCCGATGCAGCTGACGGAGCCGTTCTGCGTGCCCTGCGAGCCGGCGGCCTTGGTCACGAACAGGCAGCGGGACTCCAGGTACAGCATCGACTTGCCCTCGGCGAAGCCCATCTGCACCTCGGAGCCGGTGCCGGAGGTGAAGCGCATCTTCAGGCCGCGGGAGGCGTAGCTGGAGGCGAGGAACGCCTTCGACCACGGGGTGTCGTCGCCGTCCATGAACACAGCCTCGGTGCCGTAGACCGAGACGGTCTCGGCGTAGGCGGTCAGCCCGCGCATGCCCAGCTGCAGCTCCGTGGCCTCCTCGACCGCGCACTGCGTCAGGATGCCGGGACGGCCCGTCTGGGCGCCCACCAGCAGGGCCAGGGCGTTGAACGGGGCGTAGCGGACCACGCCGACGGTCGTCTCCTGCTCGGCGAAGCCGCGCAGCGCGGCCTCAGCGGAGTCGGCGGCGATCTGCACCGGGTGGTCGAGCACGTTGGTGACGTGGCACTGGTTGGCGGGCTGCTTGCGGGCACGCAGCTTCGTGACCGCCATCATCATCTCCAATACGCTCATATTGCCGACGACCTCGGTGAGCTTGGCCGGGGTCATGGCGGTGGTGAGCGGGATGATCTTGTGACGTGGCACGTTGATGTCGCACAGCATGCGGGCCACCTGGAGGGAGTCGATGGCCATGGCCTCCTCGGCCCGCTCCAGGTTGATGCCGTAGTCGGCGACGAAGGTGTCGATCATGTCGAACTGGTCGCGGGTCTTGCCGTCGAGCTCCACCACCTTGCCGTCCGACAGCTTGATCGACGGCTTCGGGTCGTTGGGGGAGTCCATGGCGATCAGGCCCACCTCGGGCCATTCGCTGACGTACCCGTCCTGGTTCACTGGGCGCGCATCGAGCGCCTCAAACCTCTTGGAACGCATCAGATCGATCCTCAGATGTAGGGGGTTGTGATGGATTCGGGCTTCTCACCGAGGGAGCCGAGGAGGGGGATACCCACCTCGCGGGCGGCGACGATGGCCTGCCGGACCGCGCCGGAGTCTCCGCTCAGGAACGAGATGACCTCGTTGGAGAAGCTCGTCCCGTCGCCGGGGCTGGCATACCCGATGACATCGACCGTCGCGGCCTTGACCGCGGTGTCGGCCAGCACGACCCCGATGGCGGCGGGCCCGCCGACGGTGATGCCGAAGGCCTTGCCGAGCGGGGCGCCGAACGCCTTGTTGAGGGCGTGGGAGGCGCGGGCGGTGTACTGGAATTCGAGGTGTCCGGCCTCGTTCCCGTAGACGTCGCCGAAGGTGCGGTCCAGCTCTTCGAGGGCGACCTCGACGGCGCGGCGGGCGTCGGAGACGTCCTCGGCGCCGAAGATGATCAGTGAGCCGTGGCCGGCGCCGCCCTTGGTGTCGCGGGGCAGCTCGATGGACACGATCTCGGAGTTGGTGGCCTTGACGGCCTCGTCGGCGGCGAAGATGTGCGGGCCGGCACCGGTGCGGGCGCCGAGGATGCCGATGGAGCGGTACTCCTTCTCCGGTTTCATCGCCTTGAGCAGCTGCGAGTCGACGTTCGCGATCACTAGGCCGATGGTGTCACCGAGGGCGTTGGTGCCGACGAACTCGGTCACGGCGGGAACGGAGCCGGCCGCGGGCGTGGGTGCGGCCGTGGGGGCTGCGGGAGCGGATGACGGTGCGGGGCCCTCGCCACCCATCTGCTTGACCACTTCGGCCAAGACCTTGTTGATCATTTCCTCAGACATTGTTCAATACTCCTACTTGGCCTGGCCGGGGAGGATCTTGGATACATCATTATGGGGGCGGGGGATCACGTGGACGCTGACGAGTTCGCCCACCCGCTCCGCGGCCGATGCGCCCGCGTCAGTCGCGGCCTTGACCGCTCCAACGTCGCCGCGCACCATCACGGTCACGTAGCCGGCGCCAATCCTCTCCTTGCCCACCAGGGACACATTTGCGGACTTGACCATGGCGTCGGCGGCCTCAACCGCTCCGACATAGCCCTTCGTCTCGACCATCCCGAGCGCTTCCTGCATGCGGACTCCTTCGTCGTTACTCCTAGTGACGGGCCAGTCACACCCGTCACTGCTACCATAGAGCCTCATCGGATACACAGTCCGCCCCGGTTGTTACATATTCTTGATCAGACTTCTGGAGGGCCTTTGAACCAGGGACGAAGTGGCCCTATCGTGATTGCATCCCAGAGGAGCGATGAATGACCGAGCTGACCGATCTCACCGACAAGACCCGCATCATCCAGGAGTTCGTGCCTGGTAAGCAGGTCACGCTCGCTCACGTGATAGCCAACCCGGATCCGCACCTCTACCCGAAGATCGGCCTGCCGACGGGAACCCGCGGCGCCATCGGGGTGCTGACCATCACGCCGGGCGAGGCAGCGGTGATCGCCGCCGACATAGCCACCAAGTCGGCGGGCGTCGAGCTGGCCTTCGTCGACCGCTTCTCCGGGTCGCTCCTGGTCACCGGCCAGCTCGCTGACGTCGAGTCCTCCGTGACGGGCATCGTGAACACCCTCCAGGAGGTCCTCGGATTCACCCCAGCCCCGCTGACCCGGACATGAGGTCCATCCTGCTGGTCGGCAGCATCGGTGCCGGTAAGACGACGTTCAGGCAGTGCCTCCAGGGATTGCCGATCGAGTACGCCAAGACCCAGGCCATCGAGACGTTCGCCACCACCATCGACACCCCCGGCGAGTACCTGGAGGTGGGCCGCTACAAGCATGCGCTGATGCTGGCGTCCTATGACGTGGACGTCGTGGTGCTGATCCAGTCGGCCACCGCGGACGAGACGCGCTTCCCGCCCGGCTTCGCCACCACCTTCAACCGCGAGGTGCTGGGGGTTGTGACGAAGGCGGGGATAGCCACGGATGGGCAGATCCACGAGGCCATCGAGCACCTGACCAGCGCAGGCGCCGGTGAGATCCTCGCCGTCGACTCGGTCACGGGCGAGGGATTCGACCAGGTGCGGGAGGTGCTGTGCCGGACCCCATCGTGACCCCGCCGGCGGGCGTCACCGCGCCCCTTGACCTGCGCAGCCTCATCGACGTCGCCGAACTGCAGCGCATCCAGGACGATTTCGCCTCCTCCACCGGCCTGGCGATGATCACCGTCGACGCCATGGGCCGTCCTGTGACGGAGGCGTCGCGGTTCAGCACCCTGTGCCAGTACCTGCGGCGCGATCCTGCGATCCGGGCCAAGTGCTTCAGCTGTGACGCCCACGGTGGGCTGCAGAGCGCCATCGAGGGACGTCCGGTCGTGTACCGATGTCATGCCGGGCTCGTGGACTTCTCCGTCTCGATCATGTGGGGTTCCCAGTACCTCGGGGCCGTGATGGCCGGGCAGGTGTTGCTGACAGAGGGGGAGCATCACCTCCAGCAGATCGTCGGGGCCTCCGACGTACTGGAGCACGAGGAGACCGCGAAGCTCCTGGACCAGGTGGCGGTGGTCGACCTCGGCAAGCTGCAGGCCGCGGCCAACGAGATCGTCGGGCTGGCGAACGCGCGGCTCGGATCCACCCTGGGCGAGGCCGACTTCGCCGTGGCGGGCACCGTGCTGGGACGGCTCGGCCAGATCCCCGACCCGAGTGGCAACGTGGCGCTGGCGCCGTTGCTCGCCGGCACCCGCAAGCCCCTGCCGCTGATCCCCGTGGAGTCGGTGAACCGGCAGATCTCGCTGGAGGCCCCGATCGTCGCGCGCAACATCGCCCGGGGCGATGCCGCCGCGAACCTGGAGCTGCTCGGCAGCTACCTGGACCACCTGCTGCCGCGCTGGAGCCAGAAGGTGGATCCCAAGGAGCTGTCCGAGTACGAGGACATGATGATCGGCATCGCCACCAGCGAGGCCGTGCAGTTCGGGCGTGACATCTCCCAGATCGTCACCCGCCACCGGGGACGCCGCCGCGGGCCCATGAACCGCTACGAGTGCCAGGTGTACTGCGAGAAGCTGCTGATCCGCGTTCATAACCTTTTGGAGCCGACGGCCCGGGGCGGGGAGCGGAGCCTGGCGACGCTGCTCAACGAGATCGAGAAGGACCCATCGTCGTTCCTGACGCTGAGCAAGGCCGCCTCCTACCTGATGTGGTCGGAGTCGCATTTTGCACGCAAGTTCAAGGAACGCACCGGCTCCAGCTTCATCAACTACGTGACCGCGAAACGGCTCGAACGCGCCAAGTTCGTGCTGGTCCACACCGACAAGCCGGTGCTGCGGATCGCGGCTGAGCTGGACTTCACCCCGCTCAACTACTTCTCGCGACAGTTCAAGAAGCACGTCGGGGTGACCCCGTCGGAATACCGGAGGGAACACAGCAAGAGAGCAGCATGACCAGGGTCCGCTCGTCGGTGCACATCCTGCGCTGGATGATTCGCATCGCCCATGAGACAGGCATACCGGGTCGAGAGGTGCCGACCGCGACGTCGGCCGAGCCGCAGGGACGGATACCTGCGGCTCAGGGGAGAAACAAACAACCGGGGGAAGACAGGAGCAAGATATGAAGGAATTCCGACTCGCCACCAGAGTCAGTGTTGGGGCAGGGGCGCTGGAGGCACTCGACGAGTTCCGTGGAAAGTCGGTGTTTCTCGTCACCGACGACTTCCTGGCCACCACCGACGTCTACAAGCAGGCGGTCGCGCGGCTTGGCGACAGGGTGAGTGTGTACACCGGGGTGAAGCCGAACCCGACCACCTCCGAGATCGGGGCGGGCGTCGCGGTCTACATGAAGGCCCAGCCTGACGTGGTCGTCGCCTACGGCGGCGGGTCGGCGATGGATGCCGCGAAGGTGATGCACAAGACGGCGCTTGAGGCCGGATTCGGTGCTCCCCTGGGGATCGTCGCCATCCCGACCACCAGCGGGTCGGGATCCGAGGTGACGTCGTTTGCCGTCGTCACCGACGAGACGACGCACACGAAGATCCCGATCATCTCCGAGGACCTGGTGGCGAAGCTGGCGATCCTGGACCCGGCTGCGGTGGCTGGGGTGCCTGCCCACATCACCGCTGACTCCGGCATGGACGCGCTGACCCACGCGATCGAGGCCTACGTGGCCACCGACGCCAACGACCTCTCGGACGCCATGGCTGAGAAGGCCATCAAGCTGATCTTCGCCAACCTGCTGCGCTGCTACACCCACGGCGACGACCTGGAGGCCCGCTCCCACATGCACAACGCCGCATGCATGGCTGCGATCGCCTTTGACAATGCCGGGTTGGGTATCGTGCACTCGCTGGCGCACGCGCTGGGCGGGCACTACCCGATTGCCCATGGCCGGCTGAACTCGCTGCTGCTGCCGCACGTCATCGAGTTCAACGCGGCCGGCAACCCCAAGGCCGCGGAGCGCTACGCGCAGATCGGGCAGATGATCGCGCCGTCGTCGAAGGGCCGCGCGGCGGTGATGTCGCTGGTCGCGGCGGTGGAGAAGCTCAGGGGCCAGCTTGGCATCCCGGCGCGCCTGTCCGACCTGAAGGTCAGCGCATCCGACGTGCGCCGCGACGAGAACGAGCTGGTGGCAGCGGCCCTGGCCGATGGCTGCACCCCGACGAACCCGGTCGCACCAACCGCCGAGGACCTCAAAGCCCTGGTACGCAAGATCGCCTGAGCACCCCATGGTCGCTGGTCTGGTCCAGGTTCCCCCTGGACCAGACCAGCGATTCTGTCGTGGCAGGAATGCTGCACGGCAGCTGCGCAAGGCCAGCCAAGCCCCTGTTTCAACACCCAAACCGGTTTTGTGTAACATAATTGGGTGCAGGTTAAATTCGCTCAGTCGGCCCGGAGGCATCGGGTGTCTTCCGCACCAGGCGCGTGAGGTGATCGTGAACCGGCACGGTGGATCTGGTCAATGGTGATCTGGCCTGGGTGGGTGAGGGCTCCAGGGGAGTTGAGCTGGAGATTCTGGGCCGTCCGGTGATCGATGAGCGGACGGGGGAACCGATCCTGCTGATCATTCATGTTATGCCTACTGATGTAAGGAGGTAGAGATGGGAACCGTGGGTGGAGGGCTGGGAAAGCTGTTCTTTGATGACGCTGAGGAATACGTGGATCTGGATGCCCAGGACTACCGGCTTCCTGATGGGACGCGGTTGACCAATGCGATGGCCGATGAGCTGGCGGATGAAGTTGAGCGGCATGGACTTGCTGGGCGTCCCCATCTGGACCCGGAACAACGACCCTCGGTGTATCTGGCATTCCGGGTCCCTAGCAGTGTTGGGGAACAGGTGGATTCCCTGGCGAAGCGCACTGGGCGCCGCCGCTCTGACGTACTGCGCGCAGCCCTGGATGCTTACCTGAAGGAAAGTGCCTGATCTGTCGTCTGGCTAACTCGCAGCCGCTCCGCCGTGGTGGTGCGGCGGAAGAGCAGGTCGCCGCCGATGAAGATCACGACGAATAGTGCCCTGACAATTCGCTTGCAGAGCCTCATCGGCAGCCCCGATGCGGTTACTGCAACCGGCCGCGGCCAATCCGTCGTAACAGCACTCCCAGTGTTGGTTAGCGGGGGACTCGGTGGTCAGGCTCCCCGGCGTGCTGCGGCATGCAGGTGGTCGGCGGTGATGGACCTGGTGTCCCACTCCTCCTGGATTGCGCCGCCGGACATGACGATCACCCGGTCGCTGAACTGGTGCAGCTCCCGCTCGTCGGTGGTGAACAGCAGCACCCCGACGCCGCGGCCGGTGATCTCCTCCAGGAGCCGCACGAAACGCTCCCGGGTGGCGATGTCCAGGCCGTCGGTGGGCTGGATCAGGATCATGATGCGGGCGTTCTGACTCGCGATCTCCTGCATCTGCTGCCAGCGGCGCTGTCCGGTGGACTGCACGGGACGGTGCAGTATCTCGCTCATCCGGGTCTCCGACTCCTTCAGCATGAGCAGGATCCGGGTGGTGTCCTCGATGGCCTCGTCGTCGACGTTGTCGCCGCCGTCGAGCATGACGATGTTGCGGGCCGCGTGGGCCTCGCTCTCGGGGTCGAGCATGTTGGTCAGCACCGCGATGCCGAGCGCCGGCAGGTCGCGGGGGGCGGTGATGCGGGCTGCGCGGCCATCCACGGTCAGCGACGCCATGTAGGCGGGCCGCTTCCCGATCAGCGCGTCGCGGACCTCCTCGACGCCCGAGTCCCTGACGCCGGTAAAGCCCAGGACCTCGCCGCGGTTCAGCTGGAAGGAGACCGGCTCCTTCGTGCATTCCAGGCCGGCCACATCCATCACCACGTCGGCGGTGGCGTTGGCGCGGCGCGGGGTGATTTCGACGACCGAGCCGAACATCGCCTCGGTGAGCTCCTCAACGGTGGTGGTAGCCGAGTCGAAGATCGCCTCGACCTTGCCGTCACGCAGCACCGCGATGCGGTTGCACAGTCGCAGTGCCTCCTCAAGCTGGTGCGTGATGTAGAGGACTCCCCGCCCTTCCTCGACGGTCCGGTTCAGGGCGTAGCGCAGGTCCTCCAGCTCCTCGGAGTTGAGGGCGTTGCTGAGCTCGTCGATGACGATGACATCCCGTGGGTCGGCGAGCATCCGCACCACCTCCGCCATGCGGCGTTCTGTGTGGCTTAGGCCGCCGAGCCGGTGGGTGGGGGACAGCGGGATCCCGGTCTCGGAGAGGATCCGTTTCGCCCTGGTCATCAGCTCCGCGAGGCTGTGTTGCCCCTCGACGTGCCGGAACATGGCCTCGACGACGGTGAGCTTCGGGTCCAGCTCGTTCTGGGGGTCGATCAGCATGATCCGTCGTGGATCCCATGCGCCACCCCCGAGGCTGGCCACCCCCTCGTCGGCCGAGGTGTAGCCGGCGATGATCGAGGCCATGGTGGACTTCCCCACGCCGTTGGGGCCGACGATGCCGAGCACCTCCCCGTATTGGAGGTCGATGTCGACCCCGGTCAGCACCTCAAGGCGGCCGAAGGACTTGCGCATCCCTCGGACCGCCAGCAGCGGTTCCTTATCCCACATGCATACCTCGTAGTTGTCATTTGTCCGCAACGCGAAGCCGTCTTCTCAGCACCGGGCAGGATCCAGGTGAGTCCTTCTCCCGGCAGGAAGGCGACATGCCCCGACTCTAGGCGATGACGGAGTCACTGGCGTAGCGAACCTGCCCTTGGTTAACTGAGATTCCGCAGATAGGACCTTACCGCTGGTTTGCCTTCCTTGCGAGCCAAACCGGTCGGGGAGGGTCGTTTTTTGCCGCGAATGCTCAGATTTCTTGTCAGACGACCGGCTGACATGAATGATTGTTTTTTCAATCAGAATATCCGATGCCGAAGGAACCGGACATCGATGAATCCCGGTGAAACAGGAACGACCGCTCGTCACCACCAGGGATCTGCTCCGGAGGCCAGGTGGTCCAGCATGCTCAGCCCCCCGGCGAAGTCGCCGTGCGGCTGCGGGTAGGGGACGGGCTGGTAGGCGTGGTAGTCCAGTGCGATCCCGCGGTCCGCGAAGACTGACTCGTCCAGGTAGTTTCGGCCCGACGGCCCCGACAGGTACACGTCCCCGCCCAGCTCCCCGGTGATCGAAGCCAGCAGCTCGGAGGCCGACCCCGTCGCCTCCAGCTCCGACGAGCGCACCAGCCGCGCCGGGATCTGGTAGTGGTCGCGCAGCCGGGTGATCAGGTCGGTGCACAGATCCGCCAGATTCGTCGTCCCGGGGGCGTAGACGGCCTCCAGCATCGCCGCGGCCGCCTCGTACCCCGGGCAGCGTCCGTACAAGGTCTGGAGGGTCTTGAGATGGTCGCTGCGCCAGGGCTTCAGCTCGTTGGTCTCCACCTGCGAGGTGAGCTGTCCCAGCCGGCCTTTGGTGTGCACCGGAACCGTCAGCCACTGCGGGCCCCCCGTGCCCTTGATCCTCACCCGGTTCTGGAAGCCGCCCTTGGTGAAGGGCACCGTGTCGAGCAGGACGAAGACATCCGCCTTCGTCATCTTGTCGAAGAACCCCGTCCACGGGGCGAAGTTCGGCTGGTGGATGGTGACTATCATGCCCGGCTCACAGGACGACGCGGATCAGCTCGAAGGCTTCGGCCCAGTCGTGTTTCACCTGGAGGCCGCGCACCCGGGCGAGGGACTCGTGGAACTCACGCGTGAAGTACGGCCTGCCCATCTCCAGCTGCGACGTGTACTTCGTCAGTGCTTCCCACTTGGTGTCCAGGTGATGTCTCTCCAGCGTCACGAAGGCCGACGCCGAGAATGTGATGTGGTTCCACGGCAGCTCATAGCCCAGCACCGTCTTGTGCTTGAACGCCCGCAGCGCCTCGTCATGGATCGTGGCGTGGTCCTGGTGCAGGTCGGAGCCGGAGGGGATCAGGATCCAGCCGGGATCCAGGCGCCGCGCCAGCTCCACGATGTTCTCCAGCACCTCCTGGCGGTGGTACCCGAGCTTGCGCACCGGGTAGTGCAGGATCGTGCGGTTCTCCGGCTTGACCCCGAGGACGTCCAGCGACGCATTGCATTCGTCGGCCAGCTGCGACGGCGATGACCCAGCGGGCAGCGAGTCCTCCGCCGTCGAGAACACCGCCACGTGCAGGTCCACCCCTGCTTCCAACCATTTGGCCATCGACCCGCCCGCGCCGAGCTCCGCGTCGTCGGTGTGCGGGGCGAGTACCAGGATCCGTTCGGGGATGATCATCACGTCAGAGGCTTTCGTAACACGACAGGAGCTTGCCCAGCTCCACGTCCCAGTTGTACTTGCGCAGGATTGCCTGCCGGCCGTTCTCGCCGATCCGGGCCGCCTCCTGCGGATCGCTGAGGAGACGGCCGAGGGCCTGCGCGACGGCGTCGGTGTCAAACGGGTCGACGGTGATGCCGCAATCGTGCTCGGCGACGATCCGCTGCCACAGCGGGAAGTCCGAGGCGATGAACGGCAGCCCGCACGCCATGTACTCGAACATCTTCGTCGAATAGCCCTCGACGTAGTTGCTGATCGGGTGGTCCAGGACGATGCCGACCTGCGCGTCACGCAGCCCGGCCACCACCTCGTCGCGGGGCAGCGGGCCCAGATAGCGGACATGCTGCCACCCCGGATGGGCCTCGGCCTGCTCCTGGAGCTGCTTGAACTTCCCTGCCAGCAGGCCCGTCACGCCGCCGGGAAGCTGCTCGAAGGCGGCGAGCATCTCGAACAGCCCTTGCTGCTCGGACAGCCCGCCGACGTAGATGAAGGCGTTGTCCCGCTCGCCGAAGGGCTTCTCGTTGCGCTGGTTCGCCAGCCCCTTCTCGGGGAAGTTCTGCACCACCACCGTCTTCGCGGCCGGGAACTTGGCGGCTATCGACGGGGTGGCGGCGACGATCGCGCTCAGCGCCCGTCCCGAGATCCCCTCCAGGACCCGGACGATCCCGGACAGCGGCCTCTTCAGCCAGCCCGGGATCCAGGTCTTGTTCATGATCTGCAGCGGGACGTCCTCGTGGACGTCGTAGACGACCTTCTTGCCACACAGCCGCAGCGCCAGCCCCACCCCCATCAGCTCGGGGTCGTGGAAATGGTAGATGTCTGCGCGCTCCCGCAGCGCTCGGAGGAAAATCGCCCACGTCTTGCGGAAGATCCGGTCGATGCGGCCGCGCGGTGCACCCAGGCCGATCACCCGCACCCCCGCCACGTCGGTGTCGCCGTCGTGGCAGTCGATCAGCGCGACGTCATGTCCCGCCGCGGCCAGAGACGCGCACTCCTTGTAGGTGACGCGGGTGTCGTGGACGTCATGGACCGACGAGAGGTGCCGGACCCGTTTCATCGAGCTGTGCCGTCACCGATCGAACGGTAGGCCACTCCCTCCCAGCGTGCGGGGTCGAGGGCGCCGCGGCCGTCGACGATCACGGCGATGCCGGGCAGGTCGGAGGGAGCCAGCTCCAGGTATTCGGGGTGGTCCGCCTGCAGGATGGCGGCCTCGACGGGATCGCCCAGGTGGTACGGGGTGAAGCCGTACTTCGCGAGCTCCTCGTCAGTGTACATGGGGTCGTGCACCAGCACCTCGGCGCCGCGGGCCCTCAGGCCGTCGACGGTCGGGAAGATCCCGGAGAACGCGGTCTCCTTCACCCGGCCCCGGTAGGAGGCGCCCAGCACCACGACGCGGCGTCCCTTCAGGTCGCCCAGCGCACCCTCGGCCAGCGCGATCGCGTACTCGGGCATCGTCATGTTCGCCTCGCGGGCGGTGCGCACGATCGTGGCATCCGGGTCGGTGTAGAGGTAGAGCCGCGGATAGACGGGGATGCAGTGGCCGCCGACGGCGATGCCGGGACGGTGGATGTGGCTGTAGGGCTGCGAGTTGGAGGCGTCGATGACCTTGTGGACGTCGATGCCGTTGGCGGCCGCGAACTTGCCGAACTGGTTCGCCAGGCCGATGTTGACGTCGCGGTAGGTGGTCTCGGCGAGCTTGGCCATCTCGGCGGCCTCCGCGGAGCCCATGTCCCACACGCCGTTGCCCTGGGGCAGGTCGGGGCGCTCGTCGAAGGTGAGGACCTGCTCGTAGAAGTCGATGCCCTTGCGGGTGCCCTCTTCGGAGAGGCCGCCGACCAGCTTCGGGTACTTGCGCAGGTCCGCGAAGACGCGGCCGGTCAGCACCCGCTCTGGCGAGAAGACCAGGTGGAAGTCCTTGCCCTCGGTCAGCCCGGAGATCTCCTCGATCATCGGCTTCCAGCGGTTCCGGGTGGTGCCGACGGGCAGCGTGGTCTCGTAGGAGATGAGGGTGCCGGGGGTTAGGTGCTCGGAGAAGGAGCGGGTGGCGGCCTCCATCCAGCCGAAGTCCGGCTGCCAGGTCTCGTCGTTGACGAACAGCGGGACGACGATCACGATCGCGTCGGTGCCCGGGATGGCGTCGCTGTAGTCGGTGGTGGCGCGCAGCTTCCCGGCCGGGACGAGCTCCGAGAGCTTCTCCTGGAGGTGGGCTTCACCCGGGAAGGGCTCGATCCCTGCGTTGACCTTGTCCACCACGGCCTGCTGGACGTCGACGCCGACGACCTCGTGGCCCATGTCTGCGAACTGGACTGCCAACGGCAGGCCGATCTTGCCGAGTGCGATGACGGCGATCTTCACGAAAGGATCCTTCCAACGGTGAGAACTGGCGCGCTGCCGAGGCGATTCTACCCACCCGATAACCTGAGCCGCATGAGACCAGTCCTGGCCATCGGGCCGTCGAACTACGCCGGGCAGGCCACCGCCTGGGCGCGGGCCGTGGCCGCCCATCTGCCCGCGGACGCGTGGTCGTTCTCCGGGGTGCCGCTGCGCGGCGGCGGTTTCCACTTCGAGGTAGACCGGCTGCTGGGCCGGTTCGCTTTCCGCACCCCCGTCGCGTGGAAGTCCCGTGCCAGGCGGATGTTCGAGGGCGTCACCCACGTCGCGCTCGACGGTTTCATGTCCTTCGCCCGCTGGGACCGCGCCTCCCATTTCCAGGCCGACGCCCGGCAGCTGGCGGAGATGGGCTACTCGATGGCGCTGATCGCGCACGGCTCCGACGTCCGCGACCCCCTGGCGCACATGGCCCGCGACGAGTGGTCGTACTTCACCGTCGGCGACGACGACTGGCGGGCCTCGCTGATCCGGCGCACCGAGATCAACCGGGGCTTCGCAGAGGGCTGCGGCTGGCCGGTGTTCCACTCCACCCCCGACATGGGCTTCGACCTGCCGTCCAGCACCTGGCTGCCCGTGGTGGTCGACGTCGGGGCGTGGGCCTCGGACGCGCCGCTGCTGGAGCGCGAACGTCCGCTCGTGGTGCACGTCCCGTCGCAGCGGCACCCGCCGATCAAGGGCACCCAGTTCATCGACCCGGTGCTGCGCCGTCTCCACGACGAAGGGGCCATCGAGTACGTCGCGCCGTCCGGGCTGCCCCACGCGCAGCTGCGGGAGCTCGTGAAGTCCTGCGACGTCGTGGTGGATCAGGTGATGTTCGGCTCCTACGGGGTGGCGGCCGTGGAGGCGATGGCCGCGGGCCGGGTCTGTGTCGGACGCATGATCGACGCGGTACGCGAGAGAATGCCGGAGTCGCCACAGCTGCTGGAGGCCACACCTCAGACGCTCTACGAGGTGGTCGCCTCCATCCGTGACCGCCGCGACGAGCTGCGCGCCCAGGCGGCCGCGGGCCGAGAGTTCGCGCACACGTGGCATGACGGGCGGCTCTCAGCCGAACGGCTGGCGCCGTGGCTGGGATAGAGTGGCGCATTGCCACGCCCGACTCGCGGCGAGGTCCCTTGAGGGGGTGTGAGAATCGCTGGGCAGGGATACAGGGATAAGGGTGGCTTTCTCCAGGATCGTCAAGAACAGCGCCGTCAGGTATGTGCTGGCGGGGGGTCTCGCGTTCGTGTTCAACGTCGTCCTGCTGAACGTCTTCCAGGTGGGGCTGAAATGGCCCACCAGCGTCGCGGCGATGCTCGCCTTCTGGGGCACTTTCGGATTCAGCTACGCGATGCAGCGGATCTTCGCCTTCCAGTCGAAGTCCCCGGTCGCCGGGTCGCTGGTCCGGTACTCGATTCTCGTCGCCTTCAACTCGATCGTGGTCTCCGTCGTCGTCACGCTCTGCAACGAGGGACTCGGCATCGGGCTCGGCACCTCGCAGCTGATCGCGACGGTCCTGACCACCGCCTGGAACTACTTCGCCTACAAGCACTGGGTCTACGCCGGCACATCCCGGGCCACGGCGGCTGGGAACGGCGGGCAGGACGCGGTCCCGGACGGGCATGCCGAGACGAAGCGGTCCTGACATGCCGGTGCTGTCGATCATCGTGCCCGCCCACAACAGCGGCACCCGCCTGGAGGGCACCGTGGACCTCCTGCGGCGGGAGCTGGGGGACGCCGGGATCGAGGTGATCATCGTCGAGAACGGCTCGACAGACGACACCTGGGAGGTCGCGCAGCGCCTGGCGGCCACCTCCGGGCCGTTCCCCGTCCTGGCCTGCCAGTCGGACGTCGGCCTGGGCGCGGCCTACCGGGAGGGCATCCGCCGCGCCAGCGGTCAGACGCTGCTGCTGACCGCCGACGACCTCCCATTCGGCCTGACGGACATCGACGCCTGGCGGCGGGTGGACGCGACGGCCCTGGTCGTCGGGTCGAAGGCGCACCGGGAATCGCGGGTGCCCCGCTCGCTGCTGCGCTCGGTCATGTCCGGTGGGTATCGGGTGCTGCGCTGGGTCGTCCTCGGCATGACCGTCGCCGACTGCCAGGGCACGATCTTCGCGCCGCGCGACTGGCTGGCTGCGCGGCTTCCCGACCTGCGTGAGGACGGCTACCTGGCCAGCACCGAGATCGTCTATCTCGCCCAGCAGCAGGGCAAGCCGGTCATCGAGGTGCCTGTCACTCTGGCTCCCCGCCACGACGACGGCAAGACCCGGATCCGGCTGGGCGACATCCGGGACATGGCCTTCGGCCTGCTCAGGCTCCGGGCCCGTCGCAGGGAGCTACGCCAGAGTCACTGAACCGGACAGGAGTAGACGGTCTCGGGAACCTGCACCCGGACCGGCACGTCCCGGTCCAGGCCGTAGTAGATCCGCCACTGATGCGCCGCGAGCTCGGGATATGTGCTGGTGAAATACCACGTCACGCTGGGACACGGCAGGAAGCTTGGGACCGTCACCGTGCTCTGCTGCCCGGCCTTGACCGCCGCCACCTGCTGTTCGACGCCCCGCCAGGTCGCCCAGTTCACCGCCAGCTGGGTGCCGGTGATCACCAGCGAGTGCAGCGCCACCGCGACCAGCAGGACGGGGGCCGCGAAGGACGCTGGCCTGGCCTCGGGGCGTCGCTGCCCGGCGTGTCCGAGCAGGTCGGAGCAGGCCATGACCACCGCCAGGATCGTCAGGATCCCCGACAGGTAGAACGTCCTGTGCACCCAGGCGTAGTGCGGCGAGCTGGAGTACGCCACCGCCCCGGACGTGAGGAACGCCGCCAGCAGCGTGGCCTTTGTCAGCGGCGAGAGCAGGTCCCTGGGCAGTAGGAACAGCACCAGCAGGACACCGGCCACGAAGACCCCGGCGGCGGCCAGCACCAGGACCGCCTCGCCGAGGAGGTTGCTGATCGCGTCCAGGTCCGTCCCTCCGACGCGCTTCTGCTCCCGGACGAAGTGCACGTTGGCCGCCAGCCACGCGAACACCCCTAGCGTCATCGCTGATGCGCAGGCCGCCAGCGACCGCCGCCGCAGCGGCGAGAGTCCGCTGCGCCACGCTAGGTAGACGGCGAAGACCAGGACCGCGGCCAGCGCCAGCAGCAGCTTGAGGTCCCGCTGCGGCCACAGGTTCAGCGCCATCGCTCCGCTGACCAGCTTCGCGCGCGGGGTCGTCAGCAGGGCCGGGTCGATGCCCTGGTATGTCGCGACGCGCGCCCGCAGCCCGGGGGCCGTGAACTTCACATAGACCCCGAGGACCGCGCTGAGTGTGATCACCCCGACCGGCACCGTCACCATCCGGGAGCGCGCCGTGAGCAGGGCCACCCCCACCAGGACTACACCCGTGACGGTCACCAGCTCGTGCATCAGGAAGGTCACGAACACCAGCGGGACGGACAGCAGCTCGGCCCACCACGCCGCCGGACGCCCAGCCCACCGCCGGAACAGGGGATAGAGGGCAGCCAGCAGCAGCGCCAGCGGGAACACGTAGTTCCACGTGGCGGCCATCAGCATGACGCTCTCCCCGGCGACCCCGGCGCTGAGACCGATCAGCGTGAACGGCCACGAGGCGGCCAGCAGCCAGCAGATCCAGGTCCTGCCGCGGGCGTCTTTCCCGGACAGCGCAGGCAGGGGCCGCCGCATCGCCTCGGCGGCCAGGCGCAGGTAGACCCAGACCATGGCTGTCAGCGCGACGTAGAACAACGCCATTGCCAGGCGGATCCCAGTGTTTCCCAAGGCGAACAGCACCGTCCCGAAGCCGTCGACGAGCCGTCCGTTGATCAGCTTCCAGCAGTCCTTGAAGGTCTTCACGATCCCGTCCCAGGTCTGGGCGCCGCCCGGCAGCTCGGAGGCGATGGCGAAGAACCGGTCGTCGGCCATCAGGACGGGGAAACGCCACAGCACCACCCAGATCAGCGTCAGCACGCCGTAGGCGATGACCGGGCCCTTGGGTACCCGCCGGAGCGCATGCCGGGCCGGGGCATCCAGGTGTCGGCTCATCGAGGGGTCCTCTGCTTGTCCGCGTTAGCTGGCACCTGCGGGGGCTCAGTCGGTGCCGAAGTCCATGGCCGACCGCAGGGCCGCGTCCTCGACCTCCTCCGTCGTCTTCCCGGATCCGAGGGCGGCGATCTTCGCGGCCCCGCCCTGCTCCAGGCGGCCGATGAGGTCGGCGTGGTCCGCCAGCAGCGTGCCCTGGGCGGCGTACAGCTCCAGGCGTTCGCGGGAGTCGGCGATGTCCAGGTTGCGCATGGTGAGCTGCCCGATGCGGTCGGTGGGCCCGAAAGCCGCGTCCTCGACGCGCTCCATCGACAGCTTCTCCGGCTGGTAGGACAGGTTCGGGCCGCGGGTGTCGAGGATGGTGTAGTCGTCGCCGCGGCGCAACCTGAGGTCCACCTCCCCGGTGACGGCGGAGGCCACCCAGCGCTGGATCGACTCGCGCAGCATCAGCGACTGCGGGTCCAGCCAGCGGCCCTCGTACAGCAGCCGGCCCAGCCTGAGGCCTTCGGAGCGGTAGTTCGCCAGGGTGTCCTCATTGTGGATGGCCGACAGCAGGCGCTCGTAGGCGATCCACAGCAGCGCCATGCCGGGGGCCTCGTAGATGCCGCGTGACTTGGCCTCGATGATGCGGTTCTCGATCTGGTCGCTCATGCCCAGGCCGTGGCGGCCGCCGATGGCGTTGGCCTCCAGCACCAGGGAGACGGGGCTGTCGAAGTGCTTGCCGTTGATGGCGACGGGCTGGCCCTGCTCGAAGCGGATCGAGACGTCCTCCGTCGCGATCTCCACCGCCGGGTCCCAGAACTTGACGCCCATGATCGGCTCCACCGTCTCCAGGGAGACGCTCAGCTCCTCCAGGGTCTTGGCCTCGTGGGTGGCGCCCCAGATGTTGGCGTCCGTGGAGTAGGCCTTCTCCTTGGAGTCGCGGTAGGGCAGGCCGCGCTGCGTCAGCCAGGTGCTCATCTCCGCGCGGCCACCCAGCAGCGAGACGAAATCCTCGTCGAGCCATGGCTTGTAGATCCGCAGGCTCGGGTTCGCCATCAGGCCGTAGCGGTAGAACCGTTCGATGTCGTTGCCCTTGTAGGTGGAGCCGTCACCCCACACGAACACGTCGTCCTCGGCCATGGCCCGCACCAGGAGCGTCCCGGTGACGGCCCGGCCGATAGGGGTGGTGTTGAAATATGCGCGACCACCCGAGCGGATGTGGAAGGCGCCGCATGCCAGCGCCGACAGTCCCTCCGCGACGAGGGCCTCCTTGCAGTCCACGAGCCGGGAGATCTCGGCGCCGTAGACCTCGGCGCGGCCCGGCACCGACGCGATGTCGGGCTCGTCGTACTGGCCGATGTCGGCGGTGTAGGTGCAGGGGACGGCGCCCGACTCGCGCATCCACGCGACGGCGACGGAGGTGTCGAGGCCGCCGGAGAATGCGATGCCGACGCGCTCGCCGACGGGAAGAGAAGTCAGAACCTTGGTCACGGCCGCCAGCCTAGTAGACCCGCTGCCGAATCGCGCACCGGTAATCGCGCAGAGTGAATGCCGCGGGGTCCGAATGCCGCGGGGCCTTAACCCGGTTTTGCTGGCCTTATTGCTGTTTGCTGGCCTCACAGCACAGGCAAACGTGAACAAGGCCAGCAAACCTGTGGCAGGGCCAGCAGCGCCAGCTGGATGTTGCTCAGAACTCCAGGACCAGCTTGCCGACGTTGTCGCCCGACTCCAGGATCTTGTGCGCCCGGCGCACCTCGTCGAAGGGGACGCGGGTCTCGGGGGCGGGACGGATCTCGCCGGAGGCGATCTTCGGCCACACCTTCTCCGCGACCTGAGTGCAGATCTCGGCCTTCTCGCCGGCGGGACGGAACCGCAGCGACGTCGCGGCGATGGTGCCCATCTTCTGCAGCAGCAGGCCCAGGTTGAGGGTCCCCTTGGTGCCGCCCTGGAGGCCGATCACCACCATCCGGCCGCGCTTGGCCAAGGCTTTGACGTTGGCCTCAAGGTACTTGGCGCCCATGATGTCGAGGATCACGTCGGCACCGTGGCCGCCGGTGGCTTGGCGTACGCCGTCGACCCAGTCGCCGTGGTAGTCGAGCGCCACCTCGGCGCCGTGCGCCAGGCAGTGGAGCAGTTTCGGGTCGCTGCCGGCTGTCGCGACGACGTGCGCGCCCAGGGCCTTGGCGTACTGCGTCGCGAAGGTGCCGACGCCCCCGGCCCCGCCGTGCACCAGCAGCGTCTCCCCGGGCTTCAACCCGGCGACGTCCATGTTCGAGACCACCGTGGCCGCGACCTCCAGCAACCCCGCCGCGGTCACGAGGTCGACCGACGGGGGAGGGGAGGTCAGTTGTCCCTCAGGGACGACGAAGTACTCGGCATATCCGCCGCCGGCGAGCAGCGCCACCACCTCGTCGCCGGGCTGCCACTTGGTCACGCCGTCGCCGGTCGCCTCGACGACTCCGGAGGCCTCCAGTCCGATGATGTCGGTGATGCCCTTCGGGGGCGGGTAGTAGCCGCGGCGCTGCAGGAGGTCGGCGCGGTTCACGCCTGCAGCGACGGTGCGCACCAGCACCTCCCCGGGCTGCGGGGTGGGGGTGGGGGTTTCCTCGATGTTCAGGGCCTCAATGTCCCCGGGCTCCTCGACGATGACAGCTCGCATGACGCCGAGTCTATGCGAGTCGCCAGATCGCTGGACTGCCCTTCCCGGTCTGCCCGCCGGCCTGCCTCTGAAATTCTGTTTGCTGGCCTTGTTCACGTTTGCCTGTGCTGTGAGGCCAGCAAACGGCAATATGACCAGCAAATATGGGTTAAGGCCAGCGGGCGTCCTCGCCGGAGCAAGAAACTCGATACGGACAGTGCATCGATCAGTAGGCTAGTCCTTCCGGATTAGCTGTTGAGCCGGTCAAGCCAGTAGCCAGGTTCACGGCGATCATGGGCGTAAGCGAGAATGAGGATGAGGTTTGGTTCCACCGAATAGACAACGTGGTAAGGGTAGCCGCGAACCCTTTTACTGCGAATCACCGTTCCATCGTCACCGGTTGCGAAGAGCGGGGCTGCGTCTGGCCATTCTGCAATGTCTAGTCGCGCCTGCTGTGCGTGTTCAATGAATCTAAGGCCGATACCTTGCTTTTGCTCTTCATACCAGCGCACAGCAGCGTCAAACTCGGCAATTGCTTCGGGATGCTCCCATTGGCTGAGAGTCATGCGGTGAGGGAATCGCGCAAACGCCGATAATGCTCATCGGCATCCACGAGCTCGACTGCGCCAGAACGTGCTTCGGCGAGTCGTCTGGTGGCTTCAGCACGCCAAGCGGCATCGACCTCGGTGGTCTCATCGGTGTCGTGGATGCTCTCAAGCAGAACGTTAGCGACGACCGCGCGACGATCAGCGTCGAGCGCGAGAACGTCTCGAATCAGCCTTGCAGTGTCCGGTGCCATAAGCCAAGCCTACCCGGTCGGCCGCTGCCGCACCGCGCCAGTTTCGCAGCAGCCAGGACCGGGTATGGTGCAGTCGGTCTCGCAGCCTGGGCTCCGTTCAGATCATCTTCCCGATGGCGTTCCGAGTCCGATGGCTCCGATGTAGTAGTAATCCCCGGTGGGTGTTTGGAGATGGTGGGTGGCGAGTTTCTGCATGGTCTCGGGTTGATAGATTTCGAGGACGGGATTCTCTCGGTCGTAGTGGAGGACGTGGAGCAGGCCGTCGGAGAATGCGATCTCTCTGAGTAACGGTCCGACGTCGAAGGTTTCCACTTTTCCGGTTTCGGGTGTGATGCGGGAGATATAACGGTATTCGCTGAAGTCGCGGTATGCCGGGTTGATAAAGGTGTGAGCCACGTAGATTTGCCCATTGTGCTGCTCCACCTGGTAGGGCATGTCGTGTTCCAGCTGGATCTGGTCGACGCGTCCGGAGGCCTGATCCACCACTCCGAGGGTGGTGAGCTTGAGGTCAAGCATTGGCTCCACGTCTTGGTTTTCAAGTGTTGGCAGAGCGAAGTAGACCTTGCCGTCCAGGACAGTGGCATCGCCGACACTTCCGTCGATGGATGGCCAGTCGAAGGCCTTGGAGAGGTTGACCCGGTTGGAGAGGGTCAGGTTCTCTGGCGGGCCGCTAATGGTCTGTAACTCGACGGGGCCTTGGGGTGGGGTGGCGTCTCTGGTCATGGTGGTGGTGAAGGCCAGCAGGTCGCTTCCGGAGACGGCCAGTTGCGATGGCTCGGCATTGCCTGTGCGGTAGCTGCCCTGCCGGGTGCCCTCGGGGGAGTAGACATCTACCTCGGTGTTGCCGATCTCCCGGAGGTAGGAGACCGCAGGGTGACCTGCCACATCGGCGAAATCAAAAGGTGCGGTTTCTTTAAGTTGGGTGATCTGGACCGAGCAGTCGCTGCGATTGAGCCGGCCAATGCTGGACTTGTCGTGGACGGTATTGCCAGTGGTAGAAAACCAGGGAGAAGGCGTTGCGCCACTGAACTCAGCAACTTTATGGATCCCTTGGACGTCGGCTCTGATCTTGGCCTGCCGGCCGCCGGTGGTCCATATCTCCACCCAGGAGGGGAAGGCGGTCTCGGAGGACCACAGCACCGCCACCCCGGTGCTGCAGTCCCCCCGGATCTCGGCATCCCCGATGCAGCCTGCCGTCCAGGCGGTGATCCCGGCCAGGGCGAGGGCTGCCATCACGCGGCGCCGGATACTCATGGCCGCATCTTGTAGACCAGCTTGGTGTTCGGGGTCTTGACCAGCTCCATGGGATGAATGGCCTTGCCGTTCTCCTCGGTGTTGAGATCGATGCCGTACAGATCCTTGAAAGCGGCCCACACCAGTTGAGCGCAGTAGAAGCGGTCGCGCTGATCCACGTTGAAGAAAGCGAGGTTATAAGGCTTGCCGACCTGGGCATTGGCCCAGTCAGCGGCTTTGGCGTCCTGGGCGGTCGAGGTGCCGCGCACAGTCACCCCATAGGCCTGTTTCTTATCGTTGTACCAGTAGGTGTTCAACCGGACCACACCGTCGTTTATAGCTTCCACAGTGACGCCTGGTCTGTAGACGATACCTGCGTGACCGGTGGGTATGATCCCGCCAAACTTGTCGTCGGTGACCAGGATCACGCCCCGGCGTTGCGGGTAGTAGCCGATGTACCCCTTTGGCGTGCCGGTTCCCTGGTTGCTGCCTCCGCTGCTGGAGGCGGGCTGGATGCCGTCTTCGTGTGCGAGCTCGGTCTCGCCCTTGTCGGGCGTGAGACGCCCGGCTTCGAAGTCGGCATTGATCTGCTCATTGAGACGGGCCCAGGCCTCCTCCTCGGTGTCCTGCCCGTCGGCGTGTGCCACGGCTGCGGGCCCGAGGAACCCGAGTGCCATCACCACTATGCTTCCAATCAACCTCTTCATTGCGGTTTCTCCCTCGTGGAGTTGCTTTTGGACTGGCTTGACGCTAACACGATGCTGCCGCAGGGTGAAGGATATATGTGAAAGAATTTTCAACCTCCGGTGCCGCCTCGATGTTTACAATAGTAAATCCCCATGCCGGAGCCATGTTGGGGTGGAGGCAAAAGTCATTACGTCGTCCAAAAAGACGACCAATGGGCCGAATGTCTCTCGTGTTTCGAGGGGATTATTCAAGGTAATTGCCAAATATATACAGGCTTGTTTTGTTGAGGAATTCATCGACCGGAGCGGGCGGCATCTACCTGGGCTGCGGTGTGGGGTTTGCTCAATGTTCAGGGCCTCAATGCCCTGGGCTCCTCGACGGTCACAGCTCGCATGACACGATTCTATGCGAGTTGTCAGATCGCCGGACTGCCTTTCCCAGTCCTGCTGCGCACGATCAATGAGCCTAAAGGTGTGCTGGTAATACTGTGATGGCCCCTCCGGTAGTCTGACGGTATGACTCGGAAGATTGCGGTGAGCC
This sequence comes from Arachnia rubra, assembly GCF_019973735.1. Lineage (NCBI taxonomy): Bacteria > Bacillati > Actinomycetota > Actinomycetes > Propionibacteriales > Propionibacteriaceae > Arachnia > Arachnia rubra. Next base: position 3,097,790 of record NZ_AP024463.1, on the reverse strand, counting down.
TGCCGGACGAGCAAGTCGACTCGATTCGTCGTGCCGTGGAGCAAGGTAGGGCGGTGTCCGTGTCCGGTTTCATCAGTGCGGCTGTTGCCCGGGCAGAGCGTGAGGACAGCCTGGCGCAGTTGTTGGATGACCTGGACCGTGAACTGGGTGAGGTGAGCGCTGATGACCTGGCCTGGGCTGACAAGGCGCTGGGTCTGTGATGACAAAGTGCGGCAGGGTGACTGGGCTGACTTTGGACACCGGGGCGCTGCTCGCGCTTGAGCGAGGCGACTCCAGGGTGCGGGCGTTGCTACGGCGGGCCCTCGAAAGTGGCATCGGGTTCTCAGTGCCCGCTGGCGTTGTGGCGCAATCGTGGCGTGGCGGGCCCCGGCAGGCGCGTGTGGCTCGCCTGCTCGGTGATCCTGCGGTGAACGTGCCGCCGCTGGACGATACGACGGCCCGAGCCGTTGGGCTGTTGTGTGGACGAACCGGGCATCCGGACGTCGTGGATGTTCACGTGGCGCTGCATGCTCGGGAGCAGGGCCAGACCGTGGTCACTTCTGATCCTGATGATCTGCGTACGATTGATCCCACTCTTTCCCTGATTGTCGTGTGAGAGCACCCAGCGCATGCCCCACCTCACCAGTCAAACCTCCCGCGACGGCCGCAACGACGTGCCTTCCATAAGAGCGCTGTGCGGCTGTCTGCTGGGGTTCGCCATCTTTCAGGGGCTGTCTGCGTGGGTGGGGATGGTTGAGCTTCTCCTAGCGCCCCAGTGGTTCGCGCCCATGCTGCAGGGCACGCCCTTCGTGGAACAGACGGGGCTGGCGGCGCTGCTGCTCGGGGCTGTCGGCGTGGTGCAGTGGGCGGCCGTAGTCGTGCATCTGCGACGGCGTTCCTGGCTGCCTGCGGCGCACACGATCGCCGGCGCTGTCATGCTCGGATGGATCGCCGGAGAGTGCCTGGTGCTGGACTCTTTCCAGTGGATGCACGCACTGTGGGGCGGAATTGGTGCGATCCAAGTACTGCTGGTAGCTGCGCTGCTGGGCGCATTCCGGCCGTGGGAGAAACTCGCGTAGACATTCGTGGCCTTTCCCTGGCCTCCGCCGCCCCTGGTTGCTGACTAGGCTTTCTCGTCGATGAGTGAGGAGATCTATCTGGCGGGCGGGTGTCTGTGGGGTGTGCAGGCATTCGTGTCCACCCTGCCTGGGGTGGTCGAGACGGAGGCTGGGCGGGCCAATGGCGCCAGCTGCAGTCTCGACGGTCCCTACGACGGCTATGTCGAGTGCGTGTGGACGCGCTTCGACCCGGTCGCTGTCAGTGTCGCTCAACTCGTCGGGCACCTGTTCGAGATCATCGACCCCTACAGCGTGAACCGGCAGGGGCCGGACGTCGGGGAGAAGTACCGGACGGGGGTGTACTCGCAGAACCCGGCGCACCTGGCAGAGGCGCGGGCTTTCATCGACGGCCGCAGCGACGCGGGCCGGATTGTCGTCGAAGTTCTTCCGCTGACCAATTTCATCTGCAGCGCCGACGAGCACCAGGATCACCTGGCCCGCTGCCCCGACGACCCCTGCCACATTCCACGAGAGTTGCTGACGAAGTACCGACGGTGACCTGCTGCGGGTCGTCGGCACCTCCTACGGATTGCCGCTGGCCACAGGAGCCACAGGGACCGTGCTCAAGAGCCGCCATCAGAGCGCGCCCCTTCAGGGGATTGATTGAATCGACGGTTTCAGATGGGGTCCTCTGGCCAGGCCAGCTGCCGGGCTGAAACGAAATGGCGCGGGCTGCCGTCGACCGGGTCGGTGAAGGACAGCTCCCGGGCCAGCAGGCGCAGCGGGGTGCCGAAGTCATCGATGCCCACGTCCGCGACTTCCGGGTAGAGCGGATCCCCTAGCAGCGGTAGTCCGAGCTGGTTGAAGTGGGCGCGGATCTGGTGCGTCCTGCCCGTGAGCGGACGCACCTCGTAGCGCGCCCAGGAACCACGCACCTCGATCACGTCGATCCACGTCTCCGAGTTTGGCGGCAGGTCCAGGACTTCGGCCTGCAGCACCCCGACCCGCTTGACCAGATGCGACCGCACCACCTGCGGGAAGCTGGCGTCCGGGTCGAACGGGGCGATGGCTTCGTAGACTTTGCGCACCTCGCGGCGCGCGAACACGTCCTGGTACGCCGACCGCCACCGCCGCTGCGCGGTCATCAGCAGCACCCCAGCCGTGCCGCGGTCGAGACGATGCGCCGCCGACAACTCCGGCAGGCCCGTCGCCGCCCGTCCCCGGACGACGGCGCTCTGCAGCACATGCCGTCCCCGCGGGATGGTGGACAGGAAATGCGGCTTGTCGAACACCACGATCCGCTCGTCGCGGTGCAGCACCTCCAGCAGCCCCGGCACCTCCGCCTCCGGCCGCAGCTCCCGGTGGAACCAGATGAAGGTGTTCGGCCGGTACGGCTCATCGCCCCGCCACGGGACGCCATGCTCGTCGACGAAATCGCCGCGCGCCAGCATCGGATCGACCGAGTCACGACCCGGCCCCAGCTTGTCGAGCAGAAACTCCCGCATCGTCACCCACGGCGCGGGCGCCCCACGATCCAGGGTCCGCACCCACGCAGCCTGCAACCCATGCCGAGGTGGGAGCGGCGACTTCGGAGGCATGGCCACCATTGTCGCGGATCAATCGGCATACCGGACGATTCGGCCACCTCGCCGCCAACCGGCTAGGATGGTCGACGCGGACACAACCCGCACGGCGAGATCGCATAGTGGACTAGTGCAGCCGCCTTGAAAGCGGCCGAGGGGCAACTCTCCGTGGGTTCGAATCCCACTCTCGCCGCCACGCACAGCCACAGCTCAGAGAACGTCCCCTGTTCCTAGCCTCACCCCTCGGGATGATAGGCGCAGGCATCCGACACCTGTTCCCCAGCCGGGGACTCAGATGCCGACGGTGCGCCCGAGGGTTGCTGTGGGTTGGTCTGGGCAGGCTGGGATGGGGCAGTCGAGGTTGCTGACGGCTTGGCCGTGCTGGGAGCCGCAGAGGATGTGGGCGCTGCGCTTGTGCTGCTGTCTGTCGGCTCATTCGCGACCGAGGACGGGTCGATGACCGACTGCACGGTCCTGCGCATCTCAGCGAAGTCTGGGTTGCCGTAGATGAAGCCGTGGTTGCCATCCACGAAGGCCAGCCGTGAGACATTGCCGTCCTTGACCTTCAAAGCCAGTCCCGTCAGCGGCTCCACCACGTTCCGGGGGATGTCGGTCATTACCATCTCCGAGGAGGCCTGGGCGATGGCCTCGTAGGAGGTGGCCATCGTCGTTGGATTTGCCTGTTTAATGACTGCATTGACCAGGCAGGACTGTCGGGCCATGCGGTCATAGTCGCTGGAGTCGAAGCGGCTGCGGGCGTACCACATGGCGTGATAGCCGTCGAGGAGCTGGTCGGGGCCGGAATCCAGCCAGGCGTGGGGCCTGGCCCCGGTGGAATGGTCGCCACCGATGGGGAGCTTCCGGTTGACGTTCAGCCTGACCCCGCCCATGGCGTCGATCAGAGCCTGTAGGCCGTCGATGTTCACTAGCGCGAAGTAGTCCATGTGGAGTCCGGTGATGCCTTCCACTCCCTGTTTGAGGGCTTCCGCGCCGGGATAGGGGGCTGAGGAGACGGCCTCGGCCATCTGCGGCATGTCCCCGCTGACGGTCCGTTCCCAGATAGCGTTGACGAACCATTCCTGCTCGTTTCCGGCCCCCCGGAAACCACGGGGGAACAGCTGCTCCAGCTTGCTGCCCGCCGGGAATGGCGTGTGCTGCACATTCCTGGGGATCTGGATCAGGGCGGTGTCGCCCGTCGAGGTGTTGATGGAGGCCACCATGATGGTGTCAGTGCGGGGAATATAGCTGCCCTTGTTGTCGGCGATGCGGCTGCCCGTGCTATCGGCGCCGAGCAGCAGGATGTTCACGCGAGGGGTGTTCTCCCACGGATTAGCCGCTCCCGGGTCGATGGTGGGCTGGCCAGGCGCAGGGCCTTCGCGGAAGACCTTACTCAGCAGATCCAGTTGTGACAGGGTGTAGCGGGCGCCGACTGCTAGGGGTGCTGAGGTGACGAAGGTGAGGGCGACGACCAGGCCGGCCCCGATGCCTCGTTTCGCCATCTCCAGGCCGCGTGGCCTGGTCAGCAGGTGGGTCGTGGCGATCAGCAGAGGCAGCCCTATGGCACCGATGATCAGGGCCATCATGATGACGACCAGCGCCTTGGGGCTGGCCACCCACCCCAGGACCCTTTTCGTGTTCGTGATGGCCTGCCAGGCCAGCAGCACCAGGAGCAGTAGGAAGCCTGATGGGATCAGGATTCCCAGGATCTTGGCCCAGCGAGACTTGGCACCTAGTAGGCCGACTCCGGGCAGGACTGCGCTGGCTGCGGTTAGGGCGGCGCTGCGGCGGAAGGAGTCGTGCCATGGTCCTTTCGCGCCGGCAGCGTGCTTGGGGGTGGTTTTGTGGTCGCTGTCCTTGGACGACCTCGTCTTGCTGCTGCCGTCACGCGAAGCCGACGAGGCGGTCTTCCTGCTCTGCGAATCTCTGGCGGAGTCTTTGGGCTTCCTCCGGGATGTGGAGGACTTCCGGCTGCTGTTGCCGGATGGTGTCTTGTGTGGACGGATGGAGGTTCGCTCGGCTTCGGACTCGTCGCTGAACTCGTGTGTGACGTCGTCGCGCTGGCGTCCGGGGTTACCGCCGCGGTAGATCCGTGGGAACCTCTTGCTGTCGGACAAGACACGTCCTCCCTTCCATACTGCGGCTCAGTGTACTTGCCAGTCGGATGAATGGATGACAGTCACCCAGCAGGCCAGAACCCCATTTGCTGGTGCCGTCGTGCCTCGGCTAGGCTTTGGGCCTACATGGAGGTGTCGCCTAGTCCGGTCTATGGCGCCCGCCTGCTAAGCGGGTTTGGGACTTAATCCCATCGCGGGTTCAAATCCCGCCACCTCCGCTGAGGTGTTCAGCCCAGGTCCCCGGTCGCAGGACCGGGGACCTTTTCATCTCTATTTCTTCTATTCGTCTATCGGGCGGGAAGCGCACCTTGCCTGGTGTCAGGTTACCGCCCGACATCAGGCAGGGGATTCGGAATCGGATCCGGGTTCAGCGCGACCCAGGCGACGGCGAGTTCACTGACGCGGTTGACGGCATGCTCATCTATGATCCCCTGCATCAGGACATCTGTTAGGTCGTTTGCCTCTGTGAGCTGTTCTCGGGGCAGCGGCGTTCCTGAGGCGAGGATGTCGCACATTCCCTCAGCCAGGGCATCGTAGGCATCATCCCAGTTGCCCCCACCGTTGCCGAGAATCTCGTTCCCGATCTTTCCGCTGATGCGGATCACCTCTCCTTGAGCGGTAGCTGCGCGTCCCGACCCAGGCACAAGCGAATCCCACAAGGCGCTGTACGCCTGCCTCCACGTCCCCTGCGGCACATCAATGCGACTTACCCCGTCGTGGATATGGATCGGAGCGACGGGCGGAACCTCGCAGATCTCGAATAGGCGATCCAGAGCCTCGCTGGTTGCGTCGAGCGCCTCGCCGCGATGACCGCAGGCGAGGGCGCGCTGGAAATCCTTGCCGATGGGTCTGAGCAGGGAGGCCTCTTCGCCGGTGAGCTGAGCCCCAGCAGCCATGAGCCGCTCGACGACGGGGAGCATCCACCTGGCCAGATAGGTTTCCCCGCTACGCAGCACAAAGGTAATGGCGCTGTAGCCCTCCACGGGCCATCCGCTCGCACGCCGAGTGGCATCCGCGCCAGCGGCAAGGAGAAATTCTATGGCCTCCAGGGAATGTAGCTCAGCGGCTGTGTGCAGAGCGGTTCTGCCATGGTGATCGGAGGCATCGACGTCGGCTCCCAGGCTCAGCAGCAGTGGGATCTGTTCCGTCTGCCGGGCGGCACGGGTGTGTAGAGGGCGATCGCCGTACCTGTCCTCTGCGTTGATGTCCTCGCCACGCTCGACGAGCCATTTCACCACCTCGTCGGGACACGGAGTGAAATGTAGTAGAGACTTCTGATAGTAATCATCTTCCCGGGCTCCGACCTGGCAGTGTGAGAGGTCTGCGGATATCTTTTCGAGGTCGCCGCTGGCTAGAAGATCCGCGATTCCAGCGGGAAGGATATTGCTTAATTGAGGCATGATGCTCTCCTCTGAGTTTTTGGTGGCCTGCGCTGGTCGGTTGGCCACATTGTACTTGCTGCTGTTTAGCGTTGTCCATGCCGGCATAATCTGATTTCTTCTTGGTGGTTCAGATAGATTTCTTTGTGATATATCTGACCCGGAATATTGGGTGCTGAATGGGTAGTTTCTGAGGGGTGAACCTGTCGCATGATAGAGTAAAGTTAGCAAAAGCAAATATATGAGATTCATTCATGGCTGTGTGTAATTCGATGCTGAATATGAAATCTATATGACATTGACTGCCAAATGAAGTGGGTCTCATGCGTAACCGGAAAGGTGGGAAGAATGTATGTTGCGTGAGAAGCTACGTGGACGGTTTCCACGAGGGATGATCGCTGCGGCCATGGCTCTTGCTCTGGGAGGTGGGGGCCTGATGGTGCATGCTGTCCCGGAGGCTCAGGCGGCAGATCGCCTCAACAGTGTCTATCAGTTCAAGGATACGAATTATCCTGTCCCGGACAGCAATGTCCTGTGGGTGGCGACGGACGGCAGTGACAGCAATCCTGGAACCGAGGCCGCGCCCCTTCGCAATATCGGCGACGCGGTGAAAAAGGCCAGCGATGGCTACACCATCGTCGTCAAGAGTGGTGTCTATCGTGAGGCCCATTTCTTCGTCAACAAGCCGAACCTGACAATTCAGGCGGCGCCTCATGCCGAGGTGTGGCTGAAGGGCAGTGATGTCGTCGAGGGTTCGCAGTGGGCGAAGGACGGTAAAGCCTGGAAGACCACGGGCAAATTCAACAATATGTGCCATGTCTGCACAGTCAATGTTGATCCCAGCGTGGAGGGTCTGGCCGCCTATCCCGAACAGGTCTTCATCAATGACAAGCCACTCCGCCAGGTCGCGTCCAAGGAGGAGGTCACGGAGGGTACCTTCTTCGTCGAGGACAAGACGCCGACCACGGCGAAAGACCCGAAGAACAACAAGGCCGGCCTGAACTACGGCGCGGAGGACGAGATCACCTACTACGTCGGCTCCGACCCGACGGCGGGCACCACCGAGATCTCCGAGCGGCCGCGGGCTTTCACGTCTGTGGGTGCGAATTTCGCCTGGAAGGGCATCAACGTCTCCCAGTACGCCCCCGTCCAGGAGTGGGGCTTCGACAGCGTGAAATACCCAGGTCTCAACGGCACCTCGGCGGCGTCGGTCAACCAGGCGAACTCCGTGGTGCAGGACTCGATCTTCGCCCAGAGCTCAACCATCGGACTCAACCTCGACCAGGCTGAGGGGACGCGCGTTGTCGGCAACACGTTCATCGACAACGGGGCCAATGGTGCCGGAGCGAACAAGGCGCACGGCTCCTCGTATGAGGGCAACACCTTCACGAACAACAATGCCGCGGGTTTCGAGGCTCGTGGGACGGTGTGCAAGGCCTTCTGCACCGTCTCGGACATCAAGGTCACGCACATAGAGAACTTCTCCTTCCGTGACAACATCGTCGACTACTCGCAGCTGGGCCGTGACTCCTCGGACGCCGCCAATGCGAAGGAATACCGTGCTCCGTCCTTCTGGTGTGATGAGGGGTGCATCAACACGACGGTGACGGGGAACTTCTTCACCAATGTGCCGCACGCCATCTTCTACGAGGTGTCCGGCAGTGGCGTCATCGCCTCGAATATCATCGAGGGCAGCGGCAAGGGAATCGGCATCTCCAGCAGCAATGATGTCAAGGTCTACAACAATTCGATATCGCGCACATTCCAGCCATTCGAATTGTTCGAAGATACACGCATCAATGGCTGCAACAGTTTCTCCGATGGCAAATGCAATAGCCCGGAGAAATGGTCGATGAGCAAGAAGCTGCCGTGGGATCTGAAGAACATTGAGATGTACAACAACATCATCTCGTCCCGCGCCTGGGTGTCGAATGACGGCAGCGAGCCCTATTACGCCTATCCGGTGCGCACCACTGGCGCCACCAACCAGGATGGCACCGTCGTCACCACCAACGACATGTTCAAGGGATTCGACTACAACGCGTACTACCGCAGCAGCCAGCAGAATGAGCCGGGGCTGTTCACGTGGGACTACCCGGGTGGCAATCCCATAGATCAGGTCTACAAGTCCGCGGCTGAGATCTCCAAGGACTCCCGGGTCAGCTCCAGCATTGACGGACGGGACGCGAACTCGCTCGACACCTTCGGGTCGCGTCAGGAGAATCCGTACTTCGTGTCGGAGGCCGGGAACAACAACGACTACAAGAAGAGCGACTACACCATCAAGGCCGGCAGCCCCGCCGAGAACTCAGGCAAGCCGCTGCCGGAGGACGTCGCCAAGGCGATCGACCCGAGCGGCCAGAGTGTCAAGGCCGGGACGCCCGTTAACCGGGGTGCCCTCCTCAACCCCATGATGAAGGCTGGCGGCTGACATTCGCTAGACCCCTGTCTGTGCCCCGTCGGTTCGCCGGCGGGGCACAGGGTTTCCGGGTGGTATGTGCTTTCGCTGCTGGCGTCCGGGGGTTTTGCCAAGCGTCCTGGGGGCGCGTATAGTTACCTCTCGCCCAAGCGCTCGTAGCTTAATGGATAGAGCATCTGACTACGGATCAGAAGGTTGGGGGTTCGAGTCCCTCCGAGCGCGCGTGAAGATCGGCTCACCCAGTCCGAGCGATCTGAAAGACCAGCATCAAAGCCTCCGTTTTCCTCAGCCGGGGCGACGAGGACCCACAGGTCTCGCCGCCCCAGCTTTCTTGACACTAGCGTCCGGTTTCCCGTTGCCCGCGGACCTCACGGGTTGCGGCGACGAGATTGGCCAGGGACGCCTCGGTCTCGGCGTAGCCGCGGGTCTTGAGGCCGCAGTCCGGATTCACCCACAGACGGCCGGCGGGAACCGACTCGGCGGCGAGCGTGATGAGCTCACGCAGCTCCTCGACGGAGGGGACGCGCGGAGAGTGGATGTCCCAGATGCCGGGCCCGATGCCGTGGTCGAAGCCGTGCCTGGATAGCTCAGGCAGCACCTCCATCCTGGAGCGGGCGGCCTCGATGGAGGTGACGTCCGCATCAAGGCCGGCTATCGCGTCGATGATCTGCCCGAACTCCGAATAGCACAGGTGCGTGTGGATCTGGGTGCTTGGCCGCACGGAGGACGTCGCCGCGCGGAAGGCGCCGACCGACCACGCCAGGTAGTCGCCGTGGTGCGCCGCATCGAGGGGGAGCAGCTCGCGCAGGGCCGGTTCGTCGACCTGGATGACGCCGATGCCCGCAGCCTCAAGCTCCTCGACCTCGTCGCGCAGGGCCAGCCCGATCTGGTCCGCGACCTGTCCAAGCGGCAGGTCATTGCGCGGAAAGGACCACGCGATGATCGTCACCGGTCCCGTCAGCATGCCCTTGACGGGCTTGTCGGTGAGGGATTGCGCGTAGGTGGCCCACTCGACGGTCATGGCCTGCGGGCGTGCGACGTCTCCCCACAGGACCGACGGGCGGGTGCAGCGCGAGCCATAGGACTGGACCCAGCCGTTGCGGGTCGCGGCAAAGCCGTCGAGGAGTTCCGCGAAGTACTGGACCATGTCGTTGCGCTCGGCCTCGCCATGGACCAGGACATCCAGGCCGATCTCCTCCTGCAGCCTGATGACCGATGCGATCTCGGCCTTCATCCGCTTGACGTAGTCGGCGTCGGAGAGCTCCCCGCGGGCATTGGCCGCGCGGGTCCTGCGGATCTCGCTCGTCTGCGGGAAAGATCCGATGGTCGTGGTCGGCAGGTCCGGCAGGTCGAGGCGTTCGCGCTGCGCGGCCTCGCGTGCCGGGAATTCCTCGCGCCGGCGATCCGCCTCCGCCAGGGCCGCGACGCGTTCACGGACCTCGGGCCGGACGACGCCGGGCGCCTGGGCGCGCTCGGCGAGCACCCGGGAGGACTCGGCGATCTCGTTCGCCACCGCGTCCCAGCCCAGGTCGAGGCCGCGGGCGAGCGTGACGACCTCGCCGACCTTCTGGTCCGCGAAGGCCAGCCACGCGTGGAGGTTGCGGTCGAGCTCCTCGTCGTCCCAGGTTTCAAGCCCGGTGTCATGGGGGACGTGCTGCAGAGAGTTCGTGGTGGCGACGGTAACCCGCGCGGCCCCGAGCGCGCGGGCCTGATCGAGGAGATCCCGTGCCCGGGCGAGGTCGGCACGCCAGATGTTGCGGCCATCGATGGCGCCGACGACGAGGGTCACGCCGGACAGGTCGGCGCTACCCGGAGCCGGCAGCCGACCGCGCCCCGCGTCCACGTGGATGGCCTCGACGCCTGAGGCGGCCAGCGCCGCCACGGCACCGGTGCCGTCGCCGTACGGGGTCGTCACGAGGATCGCGGGCCGCTCCACTCCAGCCTGCGCCCCAGCAAGAGTCCGATACGCTCGTCCTGCTGTCTTAGCCAGCTCTGCGCGTGGGTGCCCGAGGTTGTCCGAGACGAGGGCGGGTTCGTCGAGCTGCACCCATGGGGCGCCGGCTGCGGCGAGTGCACGCAGCACGTCCGCGTAGGCGGCCACGACCTCGTCGATCCGGGAGAGCGGATCGAATCCCTTAGGCGCGTCTGTGCTGGCCTTCGCGAGCGCAAGATAGGTGACGGGGCCGACCAGGACCGGGCGGGTGACGTACCCCCAGCTGAGCGCGTCGGTGAACTGCCGGACGATCGTATTGTCGGTGAGGGAGATGGGGGTCTGTGGTCCGATCTCGGGGACGAGGTAGTGGTAGTTGGTGTCGAACCATTTGGTCATTTCCTGCGGCGCCACCCCCGCGTCGCCGCGTGCCAGCGTGAAGTACAGGTCGAGGCCTTCGCGGCCGCGGAAGCGCTCCGGGACCGCCCCGAGTAGGAGTGTGATGTCCAGGACCTGGTCGTAGAGCGACGGCGCGTCGGCCAGCGAGGCATCCGAAGCGCCGAGTCCGAGTTCGACGAGGCGCGCCAGGTTGGTCTTGCGTAGCTGGGCCTGGGCATCGAGCAGGGCGGCGTCGCTGATCCGGTCGGCCCAGCGGGCTTCGAGAGCCTTCTTCAGTTCGCGGCCGCGGCCGATGCGTGGATAGGCGAGGATGGAGGCTGAGGGGAATGGAGGCATGGGTTCTCCTGGGTGTGGTACGTGGTTGTGGGGTGGCACGCGAGCGCCCAGCAGCAGGTATGCCGATGGGACATGCCAGGGTTTTGCTCAAGAAACATCCGCCGTCGTATGTGCGTGGGCGGAGCTGGTTCAGGTCAGGCGCGCATTCGGGCGCGAGCATTCCCGCGGCGTGTGCGGGTGGTGATCGACGGCCCGGTCATGGGCCCAGTGTGCCTGACCCGTGCCTGCGGCGGACCGGATCCCGGATGCTGGGATGGCGACCTCAGCGGGGCTGTCACGTCGTGGGGGGACGTGGAGCTGGTGATCCGCCAGTGCGGCATGCTCGTGTCATGAGCGATCTCAACGAGCCCAACACCAGCCCCGAACATCTGCTCGCTGAGGTGGTGGCGAGTCACTTCATCAACGCGAGGGTCGCCGAGCAGGACGGCGACCAGGTCGTGGTGCTGGGGGAGGGGCTGCCGACGATCGAGTGCCATATCAACTCGATGCAGGAGGTCCTGCCGCACGGGACGTTCATCATGCTGATCATCCGGGGCGGGGCGCTCGGTCCGCACGGGGCGACGGTCACCGCCAGCGGCTACGGCGAGAATATGCATCACGCGCTCGTCGCGGCGGGGTGCAACTGGGCGTGCGCGTTCGGCCCGGTGCTGCTGACCGGGATCGGCCGCGCCGACCTCATCAACACGCAGGACCCCGACGTCGAGCAGTTCGAGGCCACCGTCGGCGGGCGGCGCTACCTGGTGACGATGAGCCGTCTGGACCGTGGTCTGGGCGCTGGGATTGGCAGCGACGAGCTGGCGGCCTGCCGTCTGCAGATCGGGGGATCCCAGGCCCTGACGAGGGCGGTGCTGGCCAGCGGGGCCCTCCCCGCGTCGCGGTCCGGGGACGTCATCCCGCTGGGGTGCTTCCTGGGCATCGGGCCGACGATTTCCTCCGAGGTCAAATACGGTCTCGGTGACTGGGCTCCCGCGTGTGCCGTCTGGGACAACCTCCCCACCCAGGCATCGGGCTACCGGATGCTGCGTGAATGGGCGATCCTGGCGCCGGTCGAGCCTGCCCCGCCCCTGACCCGCGAGTCGTTGCAGCGCACCCTCGACCTGCTGCGTGCCGCCGGCGACAGTCCCCAGGGCGAGGCCGGCTGGCTGGGAGGCCGTCACCACGGCATGAGGCTCGGCGTCCCCGCTACACCCGCGCAACTGGCCTCCTGGGGGCCGCTGCCGCCCGATGCCCGCTGGTACCTGGAGACGATCGCCGCTTCTGGGGCCGGGCCCGGCTACGGACTCGACCTGAAACACTTCGAGGATGGCTGGCTGCACCTGGCCGCTGCCGGCTGTGGTGCTAGCTGGCTTCTCAACCTCGGCGACGGATCGGTGTGGCTGGACTCCCGCGCCTGCGATGATGACGTCAAGCAGGTGGCCCCTGGGTTCGCGTCCTGGTACGAGGCCTGGCTCGACAATGCGATCCGCGGCGGCGGGCCCTTTGCCCAGTGGGAATACCGGGTTGACGCGGCGTACCAGATGCTGGTGCAGGCCGCCCGCCACTACGACGACGTTGAGAACCTGCTGGGGTCAGACTTCCGGGTGAATATCAAAGGACCTGACGGGACAACCGTCGGGCCCTGCCACGCCTGCGAGGCCCTCTACGACCAGTGCGGGGTGCCGAGCACCGTCTTCAACCCTTCGAAGTAGGTTCCCTGGATGCGGTCATCAGGTTCCAGACCAGGTCGTCCTCATAGACTGGGATATCGGTGGCGACCCGGCCCTCCGCGAGCCGGATCACACGCTGGCAGCAGGCTGCCACGAACTCGGCGTCGTGGGTGATGACCAGCAGGGCATGGCCTGCGGCCGCCAGCTCCCTCACCAGTCCAGCCACCGCCCGCATGCCTACCAGGTCGAGGCCACTGGTGGGCTCGTCGAGGATGAGCAGGGACTTGCCGCTGGCGATGCAGGCTGCGATGGCCAGTCGCTGCTTCTGCCCGCCCGACAACGTGGCGGGATGCCGTCCAGCCAGCTGCGCCAAGCCCAGGCAGTCCAGGATCTCCTGGGTGTGCTCTGCCGACGGCACCCGGGCCTTGGGCAGCCCCAGGGTCACCTCGGCCTGGACGGAGTTGGCGAACAGCTGATGCCCGACGTCCTGGAAGACGATGGCCGAGGCCCGGTTCCGGTCCTTGACGAAGGCTGCACCGCCACGCATCCGAATTGTTCCCGCCGATGCCCGGTGCAGTCCGCACAGCACCCGCGCGAGCGTCGACTTCCCCGCGCCGTTGCCGCCGGTCAGCGCCACGGTCTCCCCGCTCCGCACCTCTAGGTCGACGCCATGCAGCACCTCCTGCCTCCCATAGCGTGCTCGCAGCCCCCGGGCTTGGAGGAACGGTTCCGGGGAGCTTCCCGTGCCTCGGGGGGAGGTCGCGCGGACTTCGCGGATATCTGTGGTCCGTAGCCCTAGCCCGGCCAGCCCGTAGGAGTCCAGAGCAGCGAACTCCACAGGAGCCAGCCGCTGGGCGATGCCCCCGCCGGCCATGACCACCACCTCGTCGACGACGTCCAGGAGCCACCACAGCCGGTGCTCGGTGACCAGGATCGCAGCCCCCTTGCGTTTGGCGTCGAGCAGGTAGCCGCGCAGGGCCCTGATCGACTCCAGGTCGAGGTTCCCGGTCGGCTCGTCCAGCACCAGGTTCCGCGGGTGCGCGGCCCAGGCGCTGGCATAGGCGATGCGCTGTCTCTGCCGCCGGAGAGGGAGAAGATTGAACGATCTGCCAGCGTAGACAATCCGAGTTCTGAGATGGTGGCATCGGTGCGTTCCCGGATCTTCTCCTCAGGCCAGCCCATGCTCTCCAGCGTGAAGGCGACCTCGCCGGTGGAGTCGACGTTGAAGAACTGGGTCCGCGGGTTCTGGAACACCGACCCGACGCGCTCGGCCACTTGCCAGCTCTCCAGCCCGGCACAGTCTTCGCCATCGATCAGCACCTGCCCGCTGAGCTCCCCGGGGAAGAAAGCGGGCGCGAGCCCGTTCGCCAGCCGGGTGATGGTGGTTTTCCCGCATCCTGACGCTCCGCAGACCAGGACGCACCGGCCGTCGCTCACCGTCAAGTCGATCCCACGGACCCCTGGGGCCTCAGAGGCCGGGGTGGGGTCGGCCTGCCGGTAGGTGAAGGTGACGTCACGCAGCTCGATCATCCGACGCCTCCCGGCAGGCCGGCCATGGGCAGGGCAAGCGCGACCAGGACGGCGAGTGCCCCGGCCGTCATCAGCGCCACATCGATGGCCCGCAACTCGATGTGGGTGTAGCAGGTCCGGTGTGCCGGGTTCTCGATCCCGCGGGCGACGGCAGCCATCGAGAGCTCGTCGGCGAGAACGGATGCGCTCATCATCAGGGGTACGTAGAGGCATTCCGCCGTGAGGGCCGGGTGCCGTAGGAAACCGGACGGGCCAAGCGAGATCCCGCGTATCCGCATGGCGTCCCGTAGATGTCGCCAGTCCTCGCGGATCGCTGGGAGGTAACGCATCATCACTGCGAGGGGAATGGTCACGGCCCGGGGCACGCGCATCCGGGAGAACGCCGCCATGAGCTCGTTGACGTGCGTCGTCGCGACGACCCCCGCGCCCAGCAGTGCACACGGCAGCACTTTCCGCAGCATCACCAGGAACGAGACGACCGTGGTTGTGAAGATTCCCAGGTCGAGAGGCTGCGCTAGCACGGAAACTCCTATCAGCGTGGCATATCCGGCGGCCAGCAGCGTGGCTATCCCAGGCCGTCCGAGCGCTGCCGTCAGGGTGGCGACGGCAGCCATCAGGCCCAGCTCATACCAGTGCGACGGCGACAGCAGCACGGCCAGGGCGCACGCCAAGAGGAGGAACAGCTTCGTCCGGGGATCAAGACGCAGCCTCCCGTGCCTCGGGTTGCTAGGCCGTGACACCGGCCTTCTCGAACTGTTTGCGCAGCAGCTTGAGGCCGGCCATGCCGCTGATGAGCGCGCACACCACGTTCAAGATGATCATTCCGGCCAGCACCCAGCCGGTTCCGGTGGCGGTCATGGTGGCCATGTAGTCCTGGCTGGAACCCCGGCCGGTGAGGTACTCGGAGTAGGCGGCAGGGGTGATCCATAACATCAGGTAGGAGCCCAGGGGATTCAGCGAGAACACCACAAAGCTCAGTAGGTTGAGGCTCCGGTTCCGGAAGTCCCCGGCACCGGCGATGAGGTCGGCCACGATCCCCAGCGCGAACAGCGCCACCGCCCACAGCCAGTACATGCCGGTGACGAAGATGACGATCGCCTCGATGGCACCGAGGACCATGACCGGGCCGTGCTTGGGAACCTTGGCGATCAGCAGCAGATAGACCGGCCCGGTGAGCAGTGCTGCACCCGCAGGCATCAGGAAGGTGAGTACGGGATTCGGGGCGAAGAACCCGCCCCCGGCCATCATGAAGACTAGGTGGAGCGCTGTGAAGATCCCGGTGATCACCAGGTCACGCGCCGTCAGCCCCGATTGCTGTGCACCCGTCATGGTCTTCATCGCAGTCTGCCTCCTAAGGTTTGCCTAACGAATTTTCTGGGTCAGCGTATGGTTCACACTGGGTTGACGGAGCTTGACCGGCGCAGGATGCGTCCGGGCGCCGTTGCACGGCGTCTGATCGCCGCACTGCGGCCGTGGCTTGTCGATAGGAGCAGCTGGGTATGGACACCATCCACGGCGGATCCCTCAGGGTCTCCGGGTTCCATGAGGTCACCTCGCCTGAGGGGTTCTGCCCGCTGTGGCGGTCCTACTCCTCCCAGGAAGGCGCGATTGGCTTCTTCCACGTGCTGGCCCCGCATGACGGCTGGCAGATCGCCATCCACGATTTCACCCTCGTCCACGACATGATCTTGGGATTCCCTCTGCCCGAGTACCTTTCCGTCACCTGGCATGACTCCATCGCGGGAGAGGATCTGACGACGGGACGGCGCATCCAGCCGAAGAGCCTCTGGGGTTTCTACAGCGACGGGGCCTGGCGCGGTCGCATCCGCGGCGGGGTGCCGGTCCGGTCTGTTGGCATCGAGGTGAAGCTTGCGATGTCCCGCGACTACCTGGAGCAGGAGTACGGTGGACAGTTCGAGCACGTCCGTGACGCCTTCGTCTCGCTGAGCGACATGACCGACTTTCCGGAGCTGCGCTCCCTGCTGCAGGGACTGTGGCCCCTCGCCGGGGACGAACGGCGCAGCAGCCTCTACTACGAGGGCAAGGTGCTCCAGGCGATGGGACTGATCATCGAGCGCACCAGGATCCAGCAGACTGGGCGGAGGAGATCATTGCCCCGACGTGACCGGGAACAGATTCTCAGAATCGTCGAGCACATCGACCAGGACCCGGCCGCGGTGCCGCGCCTCGCCGACCTGGCCTGGGAGACCTGCATGAGCCCGACCAAGTTCAAGGAGAGCTTCCGGGTGGTGACGGGGTTGTCGCTGACCCGCTACGTGCGTCGCGCCCGGGTTGAGCGGGCCGAGGTGCTGTTGAGACAGCCTGAGGCCACAGTCCAGGGGATTGCTCGGGCTGTTGGATACAGCCGCGCATCCAGCTTCTCGGAGATGTTCCGGAGCGAGACGGGGATGTCACCGAGTGAGTATCGTCAAGAACGAGCGAATCCCTGGCGACCTTGACCTGCCTGCGGCTACCCTCGAAAGATGCCTGGTGACTCCCCGCCGCCTCTGGACCTGAGGCCAGTGCGGTTCGAAACCCAGCTGGGGGAGCTGACCTCGCCCGTGGTCATCGAGTTCGAGGACACGTCGCTGCGGGTGCTGACCATCCGGGGACGGCAGGGCGAGATGGTCAAGCTGCTGATGTCGCGGGCCGGGGCCACGCCGGAGTTCCTGGAGGCGCCCAGCCGGCTTGAGCTGGGCGACCTGGTTGTCGCTCATCTGACGTCCCGGCCGGTGCGGGCCTTCGCCCTCCCGGAGGGCGTGGTGGCTCACCGGTTCCGGCCGGGAGTCCTTCTGGTCCGGGCGGTCGCCGGCATGGTCTTCACCTCGCTGGCGGTGTTCGGCCTGGGGACCGGCATCTGGCAGACCTGGCAGGGCCTGCTGGCTGCGCTCCTGTTCGTCGCTGTGGTCGCCGGGGCGGTGCCGCTGCTGGCGAGGTGGCCCGCGTTACGGCAGGTGTATGCGACTGGCGAGGGAAACTATGCGCTGGATACCCTCCTCGACGACCGTCCAGCCGCGAGAGCCGCCGTCGCGCTGGTGGACGGCATCAAGGAGGAATACGGGCGGCTGCTGACCGACCTCGCCTACCGCATCGAGACGCCCGCGCTCTTCGACCCGGCCGACGAGCTGACCCGGCACCTCACCACCGCCCTGATCCGGTGGGACACGACCCACGAGACCCTCGACGGGTCCGAGCTGGGAACCCTGGCAGCTGAGGTCCGCGTCGCCTTCGAGGCCGCCAGAGACCATGCCGAGGCGGTGGGGCTACGGCATCTGCCTGAGGAGGCCCGGGAACCGGCGGGCCGTGCGCTCAAGGCCGCGCGGGTTGCCGCCGGCACCGACAGCCCGGGGGAGCGGGAAGCGGCCCTAGAACAGGTGACCGGTATCCTCGACTCCCTCGCCCTCTACTATTTGCCCCGTCCCAGCCAAGTGCGGCGCATGCTGGAGGGTCGCGCCCTGCTGGCGCTGCCGGGCCGCCGCAGTGTGGAAGAGGGCCGGGTGGAGGAGAAATGACCTTTGAGCTGTGGCAGCGGGTCCCCCTGAACACCAGCATGTTCGCGGTCGACAAACTTTCCCTGCTGGTGCTGGTCAAAGACAAAGAGGAGATACTGGCCAGTGTCCGGGGAAATTCAGGACAGAACAACTTTGTCTTCTACGCTCCCATCTCCAAAGCCGATCACCCGATTCCCTATTACAGCCCGCAGGACAACCTCGGCGCATTGATGAGCGAGGTGGCGAAATCCAGCGATATCGAAATGATCGCGATCCCACCCATCCAATGGGGATCGGAGGCCTTCTCCCTGCGCAATCCCGCGAACCTCAAGCGGTTGGCGGCGATCGTCGGCGGACTGGCGCTGATCGTGGTCGTGGGCGTGCTCAACCCGCTGTACCTGACGTTCATCACGCCGCTGTATGGCGTCCTGATCTCCTTGATGTATTCCCGGGGCCGGCGCTCCGGCACCAAGACCACCCAGATCGCCGCGGCAGGTGAGATGCGACTGGACGGCAGCAATATCGTCGGATATGCCCTGGCGCGCAGTCGCGGTGAGCATCCGCAATTGCCGACGGACGCCCAGCGGCGGGCTGACATCGTCAAACGCGTGGAGGACCTCAAGGAGGAGTACGGACGGCTTTACTCCGACCTGGTCTATCGCATCGAGAATGCGGCCCTGTTCGACTCCTCCGCTCCGCTGACCTCGGAATTCCTGGTGCTGCTTTCCCGCTACGACCTGGAGGGCGACACCCTCCCGGTCGGTGACCTCGACGACCTGGCTGCGGAGCTGGAGATCAGCTACGTCACCGCCCGCGACCACGCGGAGACCGCCGGGATGCGGCACCTCCCTGCCGAGGCCAGGGCAGATGCGGACCGCGCGGCGAAGGCGGCCCGGCTGGCCGCCAAGACCACGAACGACGGGGAGCGGGCTGTGGCGCTGGAGCAGGTCCGGCGGGTCCTGGAGTCGCTCTCGCTGTACTACCTGCCGGCCAGCCTGGTGCGCCGCGGCATCACGGACGGCGGCCAGTGATGCGGCGGATGCTGAAGAGGGCCGTGGTCCTGCTGTTGGGCCTGGCCTCGCTGCTGGCGACCCTGCACGTCGCCCGGGCCGCGATCCCCGGGATCCGCGGGACCCAGGCCGTCTCCAGCCAGCTGACCTGGCTGCGCCGAGTGAACCCCCGGGCCGCGCCTGAGATGCAGCGGTTGTTCCCAGAGGGGGAGTTCTTCCAGTGGGCGCTGTCCGGGCTCGCGGCGGGCAGGCTTGCCCGGGACGGCGTCGACCCAGCGGACAACCTCGCCCTGCTTGAGGAGGCCATCGCGGCGACCGGGGCGTCGCAGGTCGTGGACCGGTTCGGGGCTGGCGACCCGCTTCCGCACGGTGCCTTCTACCACGGCTGGCGGCTGTTGCTGCTGGTCGACCGCGCGGCCCTGACCGGCGACCCCGCCCAGCGGGCGGAGGTGGAGACCGAGGCCCGCCGGATCCTGACGGCCCTCCAGGCTGACCCGCTGCCGGCCTCCTACCCGGGGCGGGCCTGGCCGTGCGACGTGGTGGTCGCCCTGGCGGCGGCCCACCGGGCGGCGGGACTGGTGGAGCTGCCCGGGCTGCCGGCCGTGACGAGGCAGTGGTTCGCGGCCGTGGAAACCCACCGCGATCCCTCGGGCCTGCTGGTCCACCGGCGCGGTGGCGACGTGGCCAGAGGGTCGTCGCAGGCGATCATCCAGGCCTTCCTGCCTGACATCGACCCCGTCCGGGCCGCCCGCGAGTGGCGGGTCTTCAAGGAGCAGTTCGTCGTCTCGGAGCTGGGACTGGTCGGTGTCCGGGAGTATCCACGCGGCGTCGCCGACGACGGGGACGTGGACTCCGGCCCGCTGGTTGCCGGGGTGTCGGCCAGCGCCTCGGCGGTGACCCTGGCCGCCGCCCGCCGCAACGGCGACCTTGAGCTCGCGAAGGTCTTGGACCGGGAGGCCGACCTGCTGGGCCTGCCGCTGCCGATGGGCTCTGGCGCCGCTTTCGCCCTGGGGCTCATGCCGGTCGGGGACGCCTTCGTCGCCTGGGCGCGATCAGCCCCGCTGGGCGCGGCCTTGGACGTTCCCTCACCGCAGCCCTGGTTCTGGTTGTTCTGGCTGCTCGCCCTGGTGCCGGGCGTGGTCGCGCTCTGGATGTGCCGACGTCGGATAGCTGGTCTCGTCGCCCTCCGCCGGCCTGGTAGCGCAGGTAGGCGTGAAGAGTGCCAGCACATCAAGGACGGTGCCAGTGAACCAGGCGGATCTGTCATGAATGAGACGACTGTCGGCCGGTGAGTTTGCTGCGCTCCTAGCGCACCTCCGGGACTGGGCGGGGCCAGGCACCCAGGTTCTGCCAGACGAAGTCGGGCACGCGTCCGAAGAAGCCGACGAGGAAGGACAGCACCGCCTCGATGTTCTGCGGCCACCAGTCATTGTCGCCACCTATGAGGATGCGACCCTCTGAGATGTTGAAGCTGACGGGGCCCGACGCCATGAGGTACTCCATCTGGCGCTGGTGGATCACGTCGGAGGCGAAGCGAGGATTGGCGGAGCGGATCTTGAACTGCCGGTTGAACTCCTCCCACTCGAACTTCTGCTTCTTGCCGAAGAATCCCCAGTTGGCGGAGAGGTCCATGAAGGGGAATCCCGGACGGAATTCGCACAGCATCTCCTCGTGGTGCTCGGTGTGGGTTTGGGTGTTCCCCTGCCCGTCGGTGGTGGTGTACGTCGTCTCCCAGGTGTGCGTCAGCCGCAGGAAGGAGATGTTCGCCGCCGTGCCGTAGATGATGTCCTTCGCCTTGTGGTTGCTGCCGCCGGTGGTGTGCCCGATCTGCTGCAGGTAGGAGTCGTCCCGGGGTAGATAGGTCCAGTCGTCGTGTCCGTAGACGCTGAGCCCGGGCGGTGGGGGAGGCCCGGCGAACTGCTCGTGGGGCAGCGCCAGCAGGGCACCGCGAGCCTGCGCCATCACCTCGACGACCGCCGCCAGCTCCTCAGCCTTCTTCGGGGCGTCGATGAGCACCAGGTCCTGGTGGTCGATGCTGAGACGCCAGGGTCCCTGCAGCTGGGGAGCCAGCGCGGCCCCGTAGGCCTGCGCCACCCGAGGGTCGGGGGCGGTGGCCGTCGCGGCGCCGTACTGGACTGGGGCGGGGGCCAGCGGCAGGTCCGCCGAGCAGGCAGGACCGGTGACCTCGCCGGGCAGGTAGGGCGCGGGCAGCGGCATCCGCACCACATAGCCGGCGCTGCGCCAGTTCGTGCAGCGGTACTTGAAGGCGACGAAAGGCGTCGCCTGGTCGCGGGAGGCGCCGTGGATGGCGTCGTCGACTGAGCGACCGAAGCCGATGCCGAACGGCGGCACGTTGAGTCCGTTGGCGACGTCGATGGGCGGGTTCGAGTCGAATTCCCAGCCCAGCGCCTTCAACGACTTTACATAGCGGTAGCGGACGATCCCCCAGATAGCCAACCCGATGAGCGCCAGAGCGAGAAGCACCAGCAGGATGTTGATGAAAATCGCCATACCCCGATACTGCCAGCCGGCGAGCGCATGGCCACCGTCGGCCTGCAAGATAGTCGGCGCTTTGTGGCGGCAGACGCGTCTGAAATGTCGCTGATGAGTGGTGGTGATCTGATGATCCCGGGCAAGCATCATGACGTTAAGGTGGACGGGTGAGGACCACAGTCAACATTGCAGACGATGTTTACGCTGAGGTAGAGCGTCTTCGCCGGGAGGCTGGCCTGGGCCCCAGTGAGGCAATCAATGTGCTCGCGCGCAGAGGCATGAGGACGGATGAATCTCCCGTACCCTATGTGCACCGCAGCGGCAGGCTAGGGCTCCGTCTCGATGTCTCCAATATCGGGGACCTCCTGGATGCCCTGGAAGACGATGGGCAGCCCGGTGATCGTTGACGCCAATATCCTCCTCTACGCCGTTGACGAGGCTTCTGCACATCACCTGGCGGCTGCGGAATGGCTGACCTCGGCCCTGAACGGGAACACCCGGGTCGGTCTTCCGTGGCAGACACTGGGCGCTTTCGTCCGCATCAGTACGCATCCACGTGTGGCGGCTTCCCCGTTGAGCGCGGCTGAGGCGCTAAGCTGGATTGAATCGAGTTCGGCAGGCCGCTTTGCGTGGGTTAGTGCCCCTGCAGCCATCTGAAGCCAGGGGACGTCCGGGGCGAGCGCGGGAAACGTCACGAGGACTTCGCCGTCCTGGCAGAGCGCCGGCCCAGCCAGCGGGGGACGCGTCGCTGGTAGTCGCGGTATGCACGTCCGAAGCGGTCTTCTAGGGCTTTCTCCTCGGCTGGGATCTGGTGGCGGTCGATGAGCCACCAGAACACGAGCGCCGGCACTGCCGACGCTAGGTGCCGGCGCGCCACGGTGTGGGCCAGCAGCATGCCGGTCATGCCCACGTACATGGGGTTGCGTGTGAACTGGTTGGGGCCGTCCACCACCAGGGACGTCGCCTCGCCGGCTCTGTGGGGGTTGACGGTGGTCCGGCTGCGGAGGAAGCTTCTCAGACTGCCCGCCAGCAGCCATGCTGAGACCCCGAGGACCGGGAGGCCAACAGCCAGGGACCATGGCGTCGCACGCCGGCCCCGGGAGATGACGGCCTGCGCCAATCCCGCCGCAGCCAGCAGGACCGCCGGAGGCATCCGCGGGCCGCCCTCGGCCTGCTGCTTTTCCCCGGGCTGGGGGTTTTCCGCCCCGGTGCAGCTGTGCTTGCGTCCGTTCATGGCTGAAGCCTACCCGCGGTGCGGACGGTCGATCCTGCCTGTGGCTAGGCCGTCAACTGCCTTGGGGCAGGACGATGACCTCAGCCTGGTGACCACCCGCGCTGAGCTTCGCGTCGCATGTCACCACGGGCGCATCCAATCCCTCGGCCAGGGCGAGGTATGTGGCGTCGTAGCTCGTGTACTGGTTCCGCAGTTCCCAGATCCTGCCGATCAACGGCTCTGACCCATACCGGGTCAGGCTGAGGGTGGTGTAGTCCTGGAGGGCCTCGTTGGCGCGGTCGGCCGCGAGGACCCCGCCGAGCACCATTCCGCGGAGCGCGGACAGGACCTCGACGTCGAGTAGGTGGGGAGCGGCGAGGTCGTCCTCCAGCATGTCGAGTAGACGTGGGTCGGCATCGCTGCCCACGAGCACCTCGACCATCGCCGAGGCGTCGAAGACGATCACCGCCGCCCTGCCCGCACAGCCTCCACCACCTGAGCCGTGTCCGGGCCGGTGGACCGGTCGCGGGTCCGCAGGCGGCGTATGACCTGCTCGTTCGTAGGCCGGGAGGCGATTGCTGTGAGCTGCGCAGCAACGTAAGCCGACAGGGATAGTCCCTCGGTCGCCGCCCGCTCCTTCAGCTCCTTGGCCACGTCCTCGGCCACGTCGCGAATGTAAAGGGTCGCCATACAGACATGCTAGCAATATGCAATCAAATCATTGTGGAGCAGGCTGCAGGATCGTCGACGCTTTGGGGTGAAACCGACGCTGCGCCCCGGCAGGAATACCGTCTATGCCGAGGGCCTCAACCGGCTCCGGGCCGCCCGCCGCCTCAGTCCTCAGATCACCGGCCTGCGTGTCTGCGGTCATCCCCGGGTGCCACTGGCTGCCTCCGTCTGGGAGTTCGGGCTGCCCCACGGCCGGCTCACATTCATGCTGACCGTCGAGCACTACTGCGGCTTCTCCGGTGAGGGCGCGCTGCTGACGAAACTCGCCGCCGACGGCCGCGTCGGCTTCGACCTGTACGAGCAGGCCTACTTCCACCGGGAGCTGCCCAGCGACGCAGGGTGTGCCGAGAGATACAATCCCCGCCTGAGGAATGCGAAACATCTGGTGTCCACGGGAGTGGTCCGGTCCTTCGCCGGGCATCCGGGGGTGTTCCGCGTCAAGGCGACAACGGCGAGTACGTCGTGCGCACCGATCCGGCCAGCTGCATCTGCACCTGGTGGCGCGGCCACGAGGGTACCCGCGGCGTCTGCAAACACATCCTCGCCGCCCAGCTGGAGAGCGACCATGACTGATGTGTCACGGCCCACACCTCCGGGATGCCACGGGGCCAGCACGCCATCCGCGCGGTCATCACCACCGGGGTCCGGGAATCGTCCTACACCTGCTGCCGGAGGTCCAAACCGCAGGGGTAAAACCCAGCCTGCCCGCCGTCACCGCACTGGCAGACCGCAAGAGCAGCTCGAAGTCGGTGAAAGTCGCGCGGAGGATCATCGATGCAAACCGATAGTGATGGCCCACGAGTCGGGGTGATTCCGGTTTCTCTCAGAGGATGTTTCCTAGCCCCCGACTGTTTAGCTCAGCTGACCAGTTGCGCGCCAGGATAGTGCAGTGTTGCTTGACGGACATGGTTGTCCCCAGGGTCACAGGGCTTCGTCACCAGGGTGCGCGTTATCAACGCCCGTACCTCATAATGACGTTGACGAGTTGCACAGCACATGGAAGGAGGCTTCGCCATGGGGGCAAGTTCCTCCTCCCCGGAACCCCTGGACGTTTTCCGGATGCATCGCGAGCTGATCGGGGACTACCGCCAGTTCACAGAGGGCTTCGTCGAGATCCGGGATCGTCGTCTGAAGGATTCGGTGCGTTCCCAGTCGGATAATGGAGCGCAATGGCCGGCGCCCTGGCTCTCCTTGAATCCGACCTTCGCAAGCGGAGGCACGGTCGATGACCTGGCTTCTCGCAATGTGCTGCTGTCAGAGTCCGCTGACCTTTTCCAACTCAAGGGCAAGCCACTGTCACTGTACAAACATCAGGTTGAGGCGATCGAGAAGGCCGCTGAGGGCAGGTCATATGTTTTGACGACGGGAACCGGCTCCGGTAAGTCATTGGCATACATCATTCCCATCGTTGACTATGTGCTGCGCAATGGTGGCCTGCCTGGTATTAAGGCGATCATCGTCTACCCCATGAACGCGTTGGCGAACAGTCAGGTCCAGGAGCTCAAGAAATTCCTCGGCGAGGACGGTGTCGTCAGCTACAAGCGCTACACGGGCCAAGAGGGCGACGATGAACGCGAACGCATCCTGGCCGATCCACCGGACATCCTCTTGACGAACTACGTGATGCTCGAACTCCTGCTGACTCGTCCCAACGAACGAAATAGGTTGTTCGGCGCGACGAACAACCTCAATTTTCTGGTGCTCGATGAGCTGCACACTTACCGAGGCAGACAGGGCGCAGACGTCGCCATGCTGGTGAGGCGCGTCCGCGAAGCCGTGCACACAACAGGCAAGCTGCAGTGCGTTGGTACCTCGGCGACGATGTCAACAGCCGAGACGATAGCGAAGCAGCGCAAAGACGTTGCCGACGTTGCCACCCAGATCTTCGGGACTCTGATCGAGCCGTGCGATGTGATCACGGAGACACTGACCCGAGCGACACGACCCGGTGCCGCCATTGATCTTGGTGAATTAGTTGATGCTCGGGGCGGTACAGAGTCCAAGGATCCTCGACTGTCGGCTGGCTATGAACAATTATCCCAAGATCCGCTGGCGGAATGGATCGAACAGCGCTTCGGGCTGACCAAGGAACCTGAAACTGGGATTCTCGTGCGGCGCACCCCCACCACGGTGGAGGCTGAAGGCAAAACCTTGGCTGACTTGACGGGCAAAGGACAAGAGGCGTGTCGCACCGCCATTCAGCAGACTCTGCTGGCAGGCGCTCGTGTGTCGGATCCTGAGTCGAAGCGGCCTCTTTTCGCTTTCAGGCTGCACCAGTTCATCTCCAAGGGGGCCTCGATCTATGTCACCTTGGAACCTGAGGAAACTCGCGCCATCGAGCATAGCTATCAGGTGGTTCTTGCCGGCTCCTCTGGTGGTTCCGACACCGAGCGGCGTCTCTATCCGCTGGCCTTCTGCCGAGATTGTGGACAGGAATACCTGATGGTGCGACGAGACACCAAACAGGAGGCCTTCGTCGCCCGAACTCGAATGCAGATCCGTGATGAGCATGACGGTTATCTCTACATCGACACCTCCGACCCATGGCCCAGTGACCCCGTCGACCGGGTTCCCGATGCGTGGACTCAGGTTTCCGCCAAGGGAACGCTTAGGGTCATACCTTCTCGGCGTGACCGTGTGCCCCAGGCCATGATGGTCAACCCCATGGGGAAGATCCTTGAGGATGGAAACCTCTCCGAGGATCTGGGAGCGATTGAGGCCGTCTGGATTCCCAAAGGCCTGCTGTTCTGCCTACGCTGCGGCACGACCTATCACCAGCCCCGCGCCATGGAGGCCTCAAAGGTTGTGGCGCTCGACCAAGAGGGTCGATCCAGCGCGATGACGGTGTTGAGCCTGAGCATCATGAAATCGCTGGAAAGCTTCAAAAGCCTGAACGAGGACGTCAAGAAGCTGTTGACCTTTGTCGACAATCGGCAGGATGCCAGTCTTCAAGCAGGTCACGTCAATGATTTTATCCTGGTCGGTCAGCTACGCGCAGCCATCTATGCTGCTTGCAAAGGTGCGGGAGAAGAAGGGATTGATCCCCTCGAGTACGTTCAGCTCTTGCCGAAATATCTCAAGCTTGAGCCGAAGCACTACGCCCAGAGCGCTGCTGCATTCGATCCCCAGCCCGCTAGGAGAGCACTCGCTAAAGTCGTCGAATATCGTGCGCTACAGGACCTTCGTAGGGGCTGGCGGATCACTTTGCCGAACTTGGAGCAGACCGGTCTGGTCCGGATCACGTATCCGACCGCCGAACGACTCTGCGAACACGAGCCGTCCTGGGGTGCGGCACACAGACTGCTTCGTGGTGCCGCGCCGGAGAAACGCAAAGAACTCGTCAACGTCCTGCTGGACGAGTTCCGTCGGGTGTTGGCCATCGACACCGATCTGTTTGGACGAGATCATGTCGACCAACTGCAGCGCCTCAGCCGGGAGCATCTGCAGGGCGTCTGGACGGTAGAAGAAGGAGAGCCTGTTCCCGATGTTGGACTGGCTGTGCTCGGTTCAACCCCCAGCAACGCGTATCGTGGTGTCCTGTCGATCTCGCGACGATCCTTATTCGGTCGCTGGCTGATTCGCCAGTTTGAGGGCCTTGATGGGTATGAGATCGAGGAGATTCAGGAGTCCCTGGTCAAGGTGCTGGAGCACAACGGCATTCTGGCTCAAGTCGCTGAGCGAGGAGTGAGAGGCTATCGGCTCAAGCTCCACCAGATCAGAGTATTCGAAGGTGAGGGGGAACACGGCGCTCCCGACCCCCTGCGTCGCACGAACGATGGGGAGTCGGGCACTCGGATAGTCCAATACTTCAAGGACCTGTATCTCAAAACGGGTAATGAATTGGCTACGCTCCAGGCTCGTGAGCACACCGCTCAGGTTCGCGCTGAGGATCGAGAGGAACGTGAGGAGCGGTTCCGCGTAGGTGAGCTCAAGCTTCTGTACTGCTCTCCGACGATGGAGCTGGGCGTCGATATCGCCTCGTTGAACACCGTGGCCATGCGGAACGTGCCACCCACACCGGCGAACTACGCACAACGTTCTGGCAGGGCAGGCCGCTCGGGCCAGCCAGCCCTTGTCGTCACGTACTGTGCCAGTGGCAATGCTCATGACTCCTACTATTTCGAACGCTCTGATCAGATGGTCGCTGGGCGGGTCTTGCCCCCACGTATCGACCTGGCCAACGAGGACTTGGTGCGTTCGCACGTTCACTCCATCTGGCTCGCCACCAGCGGGGTTAGTCTCGGTAAGTCGATGAAGGATGTGCTGTCCATCCCATCGGAGGGGGATGACTACCCGGTGTTGCCGGAGCTGGCTGAGCGATTCACGCGGGAATCCCTCTTTGAAAGCGCCGCGAAGGCTGCCCATGCCGTCCTTGACCCGATGGCGAGGGAACTAGAGTTGGCGCCATGGTGGTCCAAAAATTGGGTGGACGACGTCGTGCGTGATGCCTATACGGCGCTCGACCAGGCCTGCGAACGCTGGCGGATGCTGGATCGTGCCACCCGGGGAGAGATGGACATCGCCACGAAGCTGACGCAGGATGCGAACCTGAGCAAGAAAGATCGCATGGCTGCTGAGTCTCGTTTTTCAGAAGCTCGTCGCCAACGCGATCTGTTGCTCAACGATGATGACAGAGCCCACAGCGGCGGAGATTTCTACCCTTACCGCTACCTGGCATCCGAGGGTTTCCTACCGGGTTATTCGTTTCCACGTCTACCATTGGCTGCCTACATCCCGGGGCGGCAGAACAAAGATGCGGCCTGGTTGCAGCGGCCGCGTTTCCTGGCTTTGCGGGAGTTCGGGCCAGGCGCTTTCATCTACCATGAGGGCGCCCGTTATCGAGTTGCTCGCATCAATCTTCCAAGATCAGGTGGCGGATCAGAGGATCAGAACAGCAATGTCACGTTGCGCGAGGTGCGTCTCTGTGGGGCATGCGGCTACCACCATGACCGTGAGGTCGGTGTGGATCTGTGCCAGAACTGCGGAGAGCTCCTCGGTGATCCGATGACGAATCTGCTTCCAATGCAGATGGTCATCACCCGCCGACGTGACCGGATCGGAGCCGACGAGGAAGAACGTCAACGCGCTGGTTTCAAAATCGAGACCTCGTACCGCTTCACCCGGCGAGGATCCCGCCCAGCCAGTCTTCAGTCCGAAATCGTCGACAACGAAAACGAAAGTGTCATAGCTGACATCGTCTACGGCGACGCCGCCGAACTTCGCTCTATCAACCGCGGGCACAGCACGGCAACTAATGATGGCTTCTGGCTCAACACCATTCGAGGTGAATGGCTCAGCGATAAACGAGCAGCCGAGATGGACTCAGACGACGATGATGACCTGAGGGCGGAGGATGTGCCTCGAAAGCAACGAGTCATCCCCTACGTGGAGGATCGTCGCAATATCGCCATCATGCGGTGGAGCTCACAGGTTGACACTGCAGAGGCAATAACGTTGATGAATGCCATAGAGCGAGGTATCGAGGCGGTATACCAGCTTGAGGACTCCGAGCTCACCACCGAGGCGCTGCCGGATGCTGGTGACCAGGGTCGTTTCATGATCGTCGAGGCAGCGGAGGGCGGCGCCGGTGTGCTGCGGCGGCTCCAAGGCGAGTCGGAGGCTATGAGCCGGGTGGCCCGGAAGGCACTGGAGATCATTCATGTCGATCCTGATACAGGTGAAGAAGACCCCAAAGCTTGCGTTCGAGGTTGTTATCGCTGCTTGCTCACATACGGCAATCAGAACAGCCATGAGCAGATCGACCGACGCCTTGCCATCAAGACATTGACTCGCCTGCTCAGGTCCAGAACCCAATCGGTTTCTTCCGCGTCGACATCATTCGAGACCGGACCAACCATGCCACCCGGTGACCTCGACGAATTGGCGAGTCCGATTGAAAGGGCATTGGCATATCTTCGCAGCCACGACCTCAACCAGCCGGCCGAGGTTGGTGGGACCATCGCAGGTATCAATGTCGACCTGGTCTATCCGCAGGCGATGGCGGTCGTGATCTTTCTGAGTGACGAGCATGAATCCGATATCGATCTCGACCCGCTGACCTTTAGCGGCTGGGAGGTCATGGCCTGGCGACCCGAGGATCCCTTCAAGGACTTGGTTGCGGCTCATCCGAGCGTGTTTGGGAGTGTTGAGTGATGCCCAGTTTCAACGTGGGAACCCTGGTCACAGCTCGCGGTCGTGACTGGGTGGTATTGCCGGAGAGCCAAGACGACTTTCTTGTTCTCCGACCGCTGGCCGGGGGAAGCCTAGACGTCGCGGGTGTCCTCCCCGACGTTGAGGAAGTCACTCCCGCCACTTTCCCGCCACCCTCGGTGGACGACCTCGGCGACTACCAGTCAGCCCGTCTCCTGCGAGAGGCACTCCGTATCGGGTTCCGCTCCACGGGTGGTCCCTTCCGGTCGCTGGCGTCCCTGAACGTCGATCCACGGCCCTATCAGTACGTCCCCCTGCTGATGGCGTTGCGGCAGGAGACCGTGAGACTCCTGATCGCCGACGATGTGGGCATCGGTAAGACTATTGAGGCCGGACTGGTCGCCAGCGAGCTCCTCGCGCAGGGTAGCGCTGAGCGGCTCGCAGTGCTGTGTCCGCCCTCGCTGGCCGAGCAGTGGCAGGCCGAGTTGCGTGAGAAGTTCGGTCTTGAAGCAGAACTTGTCCTGGGCTCCACGGTCACCCGTCTGCAGCGTCGTCTCAAACACGGCGAATCGATTTTCGAGCGTTACCCGGTCACTATCGTCTCGACCGATTTCATCAAGGCGGACCGGCGTCGTGACGACTTCCTGCGCGCCGCACCCGATCTGATCATCGTCGATGAGGCCCATACCTGTGTGGTCGACGACAGCGGTGGTAGTGGTCGTGCTCGCACGCAGCGTTATCGACTCCTTGAGGCCCTGTCCCAAAAAGCTGAAACCCATCTGGTCCTGGTCACGGCCACGCCACATTCCGGCAACGAGGGAGCGTTTCGTAACATGCTCGGTCTGCTTGACCCGGAGTTGAGAACCATAAAGCTCGACACCGAGGCAGGTCGCGCCAAACTGGCCCGCCACCTTGTGCAGCGACGTCGTGGTGACATCCGCGACTATCTCGGCGTCGACACCAGATTCCCCGACGACCGTCAAACCCGTGAGGCTCCATACCGGCTTTCGCCGAAGTACGCCGATCTGTTGCGTGATGCTATCGCCTACGCCCAGGGGCAGGTCAGGAACGAGAGCGGCAGTCACGCGCAGCGGCGGATGCGGTGGTGGTCCGCTCTGAACCTGTTGCGCTCTGTCGCGTCCTCCCCGGCGGCCGCCGTTGCCACCATGCGCACTCGATCCAACACCAGTGCCGCTGAGACTCCCGCCGCTGTGGACGCGATGGGGCGTGGGACCATCTTCGACCTCGTCGACGACAGCAACACCGAGGGCGACGACACCGCCCCGGGGGCCGTTCCCGATGACTCCGCGACGAATGAGACCCGACTCCTCACCGACATGGCGGCTCGCGCCGAGGATCTCGCCCCCGAGGACGATGCCAAACTCTCCAGGCTCACGGCTGAGGTGAAGAACCTGTTGAAAGAAGGGTTCTCACCGATTGTGTTCTGTCGCTTCATTCCCACGGCGAAATACGTCGCCGAACACCTGCGTGCCGTCCTTTCCAAGGGCTACCCGATCGAGGTGGTCACCGGTGAGTTGACTCCAGAGGACCGCGCTGCCCGAGTGGCTGCGCTGGTGAAGGACCCCGACGGTCGACGCGTTCTCGTCGCCACCGACTGCCTGTCCGAGGGCATCAACCTTCAGGTCGGTTTCCAAGCCATCCTGCACTACGACCTGGCCTGGAATCCGACTCGGCACGAGCAACGTGAGGGGCGCGTCGATCGGTTCGGCCAGATAGCCAAAATCGTGCGGGCCGTGACCATCTACGGCGAGGACACAGGCATTGACGGCATCGTGATGGATGCGCTTATCCGCAAACACGCCCAGATCCGCAAGGACCTCGGCGTCAGCGTGCCCGTGCCCAACGAGGCGAACGAACGGGTGCTCAGCGCTCTCATGGAGGGACTCATGCTGCGTGGCCAGCCCGCCCAGCAGCCGACTCTCGACGACGAGCTCTTCACCCTCACCGACCACTGGGAATCTGCAGCCGAGCAGGAAAGGGTTTCCCGGACCCGCTACGCTCAAGCTGCCATTCATCCCGACGAGGTGTCTCGGGAGGTGGAAGAAGCCCGCTCCCGGATAGGTGGTTTCAGCGACGTGGCCGCTTTCGTTCGCAGTGCCCTCAAAGCCGTCAAAGCCGAGACCTGGGATGAGAACGAGAACCTGATGCTCGACATGGGCTCTCTGCCCATCGGCCTCAAGGACACCCTGCAGGCAGGTGGGAGACTTCGCTGGGTCCCTGACCTGCCCGCACCCCAGGGTGCCGCTGCCATGGTCCGCACTGACAGGCGCGTTGGGGCGCTGGCCCAGTTTGTTCTCGACGGAGCCCTGGACTCCGGCCTCCACGAGGATGTGCGGCCGGCCCGCCGCGCCGGGGTCATCACCACGCAGAGTGTGGATGTGATGACGACCCTGCTCATCGTCCGATTCCGCATTCACCTGACTCTTCCCGGGCGTGGTGGGCCGCGAACTCAGGTGGCTGAGGAGGCCAGGGCCCTTGCCTTTACAGGCACACCCAAGAATCCGACGTGGCTTCCACCCGATCGGGTGGAGGAGCTATTGGGCTCGCTCCCAACAGCCAATGTTCCGGCGGATCGGGTGCCTGGTCTGATGGGTAACGTGCTTCGCTCTGTTGGGGAGAACAGCTCGGTGCTCCTCGACTCTCTGGCAGCGCAGGTTGCTCAGGAGCTGCGGCAGGCTCATGCCAGGGTTCGTCAGTCGGCGCGTGGCCGAGAGGCCGTGGGATCACTCACCTTGCGGGGGTTGGATGTCACGCCGCAGCTGCCTGTGGACATCTTGGGAGTATTCGTGTATCAGCCAGGCGGTGCCGAGTGAACGCTATCCAGGCCATCCGCGTAGAGGGCGGTATCGTCCCGTCGAGCCTGTTGCAGCTGCTCCGGGATGGCACGCTGGGACCCGATGGGTCCCGCAGCCCTTCGTCGTTTCACATTGCCGGACGCCAGACGATCGCTGACGCGGTCAACCGGTCCTGGACGTATCTGGTGGGGGCCTGGACAGCCTGGCTGGAAACCCAGGCCAGGGAACCCGGAGGGATGGGATCCACGAACTCAGCCGTGGTCCGCGAATGCTGGCTGCTGATTCTGTTGCAGGAGCTTGGCTATGGACGTCTCACTCCCAGCCACGGTGTTCAGATTGACGACCAGTCATATCCGATCTCACACGAGTGGAATGAGGTTCCGATTCATCTGCTTGGTCCCGGTGTTGATCTGGACCGACGGAACCCCGGTGTCTCTGGGGCTGCGCGGGCCCCACAGGCGATGGTGCAGGAAGTCCTCAACCGGGATGATCGGCGGCTGTGGGCGTTGCTATCCAATGGGCTCAAACTCCGGCTGTTGCGTGACTCGACAGCATTGGCCGGGTCCGCGTACGTCGAATTCGACCTTCAGACCATCTTCGAGGGCGAGCTGTTCAGTGAGTTCATGATCCTGTGGCAGCTGTGTCACCAGTCTCGCCTTGAGCCGCGGCTCGGTCCGGAAGGTGACCCCATCCCCTCCCAGTGCTGGTTGGAGCTGTGGCGTGAGGATTCGATCAGGACCGGCGCCCGCGCCCTCGACCAGCTGCGTGATGGCGTTGAGAGTGCACTGAGGCACCTCGGTTCAGGGTTCTTGACCCATCGGGACAACAGCTCGCTGCGTGAGGCTCTCAGCGTCGGTGCGCTCACGACCGAGACCTACCATCGTCACCTGCTGAGGCTTGTCTACCGGATGCTGTTCCTCTTCGTGATCGAGGACAGGGGTCTGCTGCTGAGACCAGAAACCACAGACAACTCGTCGGCGGAGAGAGCGGCCCTGACTGAGGCCAGGGAACGCTACGACAGGTACTTCTCGACCAAGCGACTTCGTCAACAGGCCCACTCTCGGCAGGGATCCGCTGCCTACGGCGATCTGTGGCAGGCTCAGGTGATCGTCCTACGATCTCTTGGCGATGAGGGACAGCCGGCCCTCGCGCTTCCCGCGCTGGGTGGTCTTTTCGACCCGATGGAAGGCGACGGTGATCTGCTGCTCGACCTCAAACTGGGGAACGATGTGCTGCTGGCCGCTGTCCGTGACCTCGGCTGGTTCCAGTCGGGGCAACGCCTTCAACTGGTGGACTATCGCAACCTCGGGTCGGAGGAACTCGGCTCCGTCTATGAGTCCTTGCTGGAACTGGTCCCTCGGGTGATGGTTGAGGAACGCCGATACGAGTTCATCAAGGTTGCGGGCAATGAGCGTAAGACCACGGGGTCCTACTACACGCCCTCGTCGCTGGTGTCCGCCCTTCTGGACACCGCGCTCGACCCCGTGATCGATCAGGCCATTGAGGTGGCGGGGAATGATCATGAGCAGGCTGAGAAGAACCTGCTGGATCTGACCATCTGTGACCCTGCCTGTGGTTCGGGACATTTCCTGGTCGCGGGTGCCCGCCGTCTTGCCCGTCGATTGGCGTCAATCCGTTCCGGGGAAGGCGAGCCCACACCCGACGACGTGCGACATGCGCTCCGTGACGTCGTCGGTCGGTGTGTGTACGGCGTCGACATCAATCCGCTTGCCGCTGAACTCGCCAAGGTGTCGCTCTGGCTTGAGGCCATGGAACCGGGCAAGCCGCTGGGATTCCTCGACTCCCGCATCCGCGTCGGCAACTCCCTGCTGGGTACCACGCCGACGCTGCTCAGAGAAGGTCTGCCTGACGGCGCCTTCACCGCTCTGGAGGGCGACGACAAGGAGGTCGCGGCCGTACTCAAGAAACGAAACAAAGCCGAGCGGAAATCTGGCGTTTATGGTGGGCAGGGGCAGCTTGACTTCTCATTAGGGAGTCCTCTGGCGCAGGTTCACCGTGGGCTGCTGGGCACCTTTGATGACATCGACTTGGTGCGTGATCAGGCACGACGTTGGCGTGACTATGAGCAATCTGCTGCCTATCGCAGTGAGAAGATCAAAGCCGATGCATGGATGTCAGCTTTTGTATGGATCTTGACCGATGCCAATGCCGTGCCCACATCGGCAACCCTGGAGCAATTTGCCTCTGATCCATCGGCCTCGCATCTGGAACAGCAGAGTTTCGAGGTGGCGCGGATCGCAGCCGACCATCAGTTCTTCCACTGGCATATCGAGTTTCCCGAGGTCTTCGAGGCTTCCGATGCCCACGGCCCAGAGGGATGGGGCGGAGGGTTTGACTGCATCGTCGGCAACCCACCGTGGGAGCGGGTCAAGCTTCAGGAGCAGGAGTTCTTCGCCTCGCGGGATGAGCAGATAGCCAACGCGCCCAACAAGGCTGCCCGAGGCCGGCTGATCGAAAAGCTGGCGACGAGTGGTTCCCTAGCCGACAAAGCACTCCATACCGAGTTTCTCGCCGCACGGCGAAAGGCCGAGGGCGCGAGCCATCTGCTTCACAAATCAGGACGCTATCCGCTGGCGGGGCAGGGCGATGTGAACACCTACGCGGTCTTCTGCGAACTTGCCAGCACCCTCGTAGCCCCCACCGGTCAGGTCGGAATCATCGTGCCCACCGGCATCGCCACCGACAGCACCACCAAGGATTACTTCAAGGATCTGGTGCAGCACCACCGCATCCGATCTCTATTCGATTTCGAGAACTCAGCTCCTACTTTTCGAGGTGTCCATCGTTCCTTTAAGTTTTGTCTACTGACGCTGACAGGGCGGAAGGCTCAATGTGATCGGCCCCGGTTTGCGTTCTTCCTGCATGATCCCAGTGATATCGAGGGAGCGGTGTTCACGATGACGCCGGAGGAGATCTCCCTCGTCAATCCGAACACCGGCACCCTGCCCATCTTCCGGACGCGCCGTGATGCCGAGATCACTCTGGGCATCTATCGCCGCCTGCCGGTGCTCCTGAGGGAGGGCGACCCGAACGGCAACCCGTGGGGCATCAGCTTCCTGCGCATGTTCGACATGTCGAACGACTCGCATCTCTTCTACACTCGCGAGGAGCTGGAGGACGCTGGCTGGAGCCTCAACGGCAACGTCTTCGAACGCATCATTACAGACAGACAGACAGACAGACAGACAGACAGACAGACAGACAGACAGACAGACAGACAGACAGACAGACAGACAGACAGACAGACAGACAGACCAAGGACACCAAGCTACCAGGTGGAGCGGATGATGCCGCTGTTTGAGGCGAAGATGATCCATCACTATGACATCCGGTGGGCCACCTACGAGGGCGACGGCTCGACACGGCTGATGACGGAGCAGGAGAAAGCCCAGCGACGCCTTCCCATGCCGCGCTACTGGGTTCACGAATCCGAGATCGACAAGAAGATCGGGGACAAGTGGGACAAGAACTGGTTCCTCGGATGGCGCGATATCTGCCGTGCGACCGATGAACGTACGATGATCTCAACCTTGCTTCCGCGAGTTGCCTTTGGTGATCCAGTGCTGCTGGCTATGCCTGGTCGTGGCTACCGGACTTCACTTGAAGCAGCGTTCAACTCTTTTGTGTTCGACTTTGTCACTCGACAGAAGAGCGGGGGAACACATCTCAAATACTTCACCACAATGCAGCTTACCACCCCAGCTCCAGAAGACTTCGAAGTGGTTGGTTTGCAACTCGGACGTTCTGCTGATTCCTGGATCGGCCTCCGAGTTGATCGGCTCAATGCCTGGATCGTTTCGGAGGATGAACGCGCCCAGGTGCGTGCGGAGCTGGATGCGCTGATGTTCCATGTCTATGGTGTGATCAGGGATGATGTCGACTACATCATGGAGACGTTTCCCATCGTCAAGCGCAAGGACGAGGGGCGCTACGGTGAGTATCGCACCAAGCGCCTGATCCTGGAGGCATACGACGCCATGGCCGAGGCCATCACCACGGGACGGCCGTATTGCTCTCCGTTTGAGGGGGCTCGCTCATGACCCAAAATTGTCAGGCCCCGCCAGTATCGTCGGCTCATGACCTTAACTTGTCTTGGATCTTTTAGAGGCTGAGATGAATGATTCATCTGAACGGCGGGATGCTGGTCAGCCGTCTCTGGTTGAAAGCGGCGAGGTGCAGCTGGGCGCTCTGGTGCGTGATGTTCGCAGGATCATCCTGGATTCTCGCGGGGAGGTTACGCGAAGTGTCAGTCATCACCGCGTGCTCATGTATTGGAGGATCGGACGTCGGATCGTTGAGGAGGCGCAGGGTGGAGCCGCGCGAGCCAAATATGGTGCTTACACCATCAGGGGTCTGGCGGAGAGGATCGAGCCTGAGTTCGGATCGGGTTTCTCGGTGCGCCAGCTGGAGCTGGCCAGGCAGTTCTATCAGACGTACCCGATTGCGAACGCACTGCGTTCGCAATCGAACTGGGCGCAATCGGATGAGAATCCCACGATGGGGGTTCTTTTGTGTGCTGATAAGAATGATGCGGTGGTTCGGTTTTCTTTGCCTGAGAACAACCAGACCATTCTCACGTCGCGGTATCAGTTGTATTTGCCGGCTGAGGAGCAGCTGGCTGCCGAGTTGAGGTGAGAGCTGGCTACGGTTGACGAGGATGACAGATCTGGGAAGGACGACAGGCCATGACTGACACAGTGGAACGGATGTTCCCGCTCTACGAGGCCAAGATGCTCGATGCGTACGACCATCGTGACGCCGACGTCTACAAGAGCGCGACCGCTGAGAAGCGCCAGAACCAGCCGCGTTATCTGACGGATGAGGACAAGGCCGATCCGTGGCGTGAGGCTCTGCCGATCAACTGGGTGCGGGAGGAGGTGTTGCCCGGTGATCTGCCAGCGTGGCTGGTCGGATTTTCCAACGTGACGAGCGCAACCAATGAGCGCACCATGCTTTCGGCAGCCTTGCCGAGGGGTGGAGTTGGCAATTCCTACGCCCTGGTGATGGGAGAATGCAAGGAGTGTCTCCTAGGGGTGTTCAATTCCTTTGCATTTGACTATGTAGCTCGCCTCAAAGTAGCAGGGCTAAATTTTAATTTCTTTTATTTGAAGCAGTTGCCGATGCCTAGCCCGGAGACGTTTGATCGGCCATGCTCTTGGGGTGCTGGTTCTCTCCGCAGCTGGATGAATGAACGAGTGGCTGCATTGAGCTGTACCTCGTGGGCGATGGCCCCCATGGCGAGAGACCTGATGGGGAAAGAGAAGGTGTACGCCTGGGATCCGGGGAAGCGGCTCTTGATCCGGTGCGAGATCGATGCTGCGGTGTTCCACCTGTTTGGCATTGCCCGTGACGATGTGGTCTACATCATGGACACATTCCGTGCGGTGCGAAAACACGACGAAGCCGCTCACGGTGAGTACCGGACCAAGCGGATCATCCTCGGTATCTACGACGCCATGCAGCATGCCATCAATTCCGGCGTCCCCTATAAGCCGGTCGTCGATCTGTCATCGCTGGTCATCTCGTCGGATGAGAGTAGCTAGTGATGTTCTCCACCTTCCACGTTGACCCGTACCACTCTGCTGCATCACGTCTGCCGTCGGATCTGGCAGTCGGAGAAGCGGCTTCCTATGTCGTGGACCACATGATGGGCGACGGTATGTCCGTGATCGACCCAGGAACCCCCATCTGGACCGTCGAGACTGCCGAGGCATTGAGGAGAGCCGTAGAGGACGACTCCGCTACCACAGGCAAAAGTGTGTGGGAGACGCTGAATCTTCAACTCACCGACCAGCCCCGCGAGGTGATATTGCTGGCCGCGGAGATCGTGTTCCTGCGAGATCTGCCGAATCGGAGCATAACGGCCACGAAGAAACTCGAAGATGTGACACGCATTCTGTCGTGTCTACGAACCCCCGTCAGTCTACCGGATGAGATGAGACGTAGCCTGGGCGTTGAGAAGGGCTCATTTGCGGGTGGCGTGGGCTACAACCAGCGGCTGTGGAAACAGATTCCCTGGTTTGCCCGATTTGTTGGCCGCTGGGCCGCGCTTTCCGAAGGTCGCAAGGACGCAGCGCGCCGCGATCCTTGGGAATTTCACAAAATTGTGATGGATGATCGCAACGACGTTTCAAATATTCGCAACGCCCTGCTTTTCCTCGTATTCCCAAAGGTGTTTGAGCCCATCAGCAGCATGGGGCATAAATGCGAGATCCGGAATGCTCTGGCAGGCGTCATTGACGGCGCAACCGGCGATGATCAGGAGGCTATCGACCGAGACCTGCTGGCCATTCGATTGGAGCTGTTCAGAGAGATGAAGCAGCCGATCGAGTGGTATCGCGATCCTCTTCGAGCCCGCTGGCAGCACCCCAAGGCTGTGAAAACCGAACAACGCGCTTGGCTGACACGCACCGGCCCAGACGGGCAGGCGACCATCAACGAGTGGCTTGGACAGGGCTATGTTTCCCTGGCCGCCGCGCATATCAAGGCCTTGGAGGCGGGGGCCACCAAAGAACAGATACATGCCCAAGTCGAATCGGGCTATGAGCACGTCGAATATGCGCAGCGCCGAGCCCTGGTCGAGGACTACCACGCCTTCCTGTCCCTGATGCACGAAGGCGACGCCATCATCGCCAGGCGTGACGATCGTGCCTGGGTGGGGCGCATCGCAGGCGAACCTTACTTCACAGATGAGGCGCCAAGGCTGCGTCGTCGAGTCTCCTGGAACAGGATCGAGGTGCCTATCGAGGCATTGCCCCCAGAAACAGCGAGTCTGTCCGGCAGTCCCAGGTTGATCGTCGACCTGGCGCGTGTGGGGAACACCATCGAGGCACTGTTCGACGGGGATACCCCCATTGAGTTGACTTCCGAGGTCACTCTGCCGCGCGCTACCGATGAATTGGCTGCCGAAGTCCACATATCCACAGCATGGCTGGATGAGTACATCGACCTGCTGGAGTCCCGCAGACAGCTCATCGTCTACGGCCCTCCTGGCACCGGCAAGACCTTTATTGCTCGTAAAGTTGCCCGTCACGTCGCAGGTGAGAACGTGCGGATTGTCCAATTTCATCCGTCCTATTCCTATGAGGACTTCTTTGAGGGCCTACGTCCGGTGGTCATGGAAGGCAGTATCACCTATGCCGTTATGCCAGGTCCTCTCAGCTTGCTGGCTGAAGCTGCTCAGCAGGATCCCGACCATCCCTATGTGCTGATCATCGATGAGATCAATCGAGCCGATATCGCCAAGGTTTTCGGCGAGCTCTACTACCTGCTGGAATATCGAGGCGACAAGATCAATCTCCAGTACTCACCGGAGAAGGAATTCCTCCTTCCGAAGAATCTTTATTTTATCGGTACCATGAACACAGCCGACCGCTCCATTGCCCTGGTTGATGCTGCCATTCGGCGGCGTTTCCCTTTCATCGAGATGCATCCATCTGAAGAACCGGTCTCAGGAGTGCTAGCCTCCTATCTCCAGAGTCTCGGACACGGTTCCGAGCGGGCTGACCTTCTAGTCGAGCTCAATAATCAGTTGGACGGCAGGTTGCGTGATTTTCAGATCGGTCCGTCATATCTGATGCGTGATGAGGCAGCTACTGATGAGGGGCTCAGGCGTATCTGGCGTCACGACATCCTGCCGCTGTTGGAGGAACAGCTCTTCGCGATGCACGACCATGAGCAGATTCACGCCAACTTCAGCCTGGAGGCTATCCGTGGGGCGCTGCTTAGACGGCGACAAGCTCACCTCTCGGAGGGTGATGACCGAGG
This sequence comes from Arachnia rubra, assembly GCF_019973735.1. NCBI lineage: Bacteria > Bacillati > Actinomycetota > Actinomycetes > Propionibacteriales > Propionibacteriaceae > Arachnia > Arachnia rubra. Next base: position 3,057,727 of record NZ_AP024463.1, on the reverse strand, counting down.
CTGATAAGAACTGATCATGGAGCGGCTGACGTTCACGGAGAATCAGACGGAAGCAGCGGCCGTCCGGCTGTCTGCCATCGAGGCCGCAGGCCTCAATGCCACTCAGCTGGTGCAGGTTACGCCTTTACCGGACAGGCGGTGGGAGATGCGGCCCTGCCTCAATAAGGTCGGCGCAATCCGGTCCAATGACTGTGACATCGTGGTCAGACCCAAGGCGCCATTTTCCTCGCTCCTGTTCATGCTCGCCTATGCGCAGGATCAGGGATTCCGGCCCGCCGAATTTGGCGGGACTGCCAGCGACGAGGTGTGGCCTGCCCTTGGCGAGACCTTGATTCGGCTCGGCGAAAGGGCCCTTGAACGAGGAGTGCTCCGCGGTTACGTGACGAAGGACGACAGCCTTCCCGTCGTGCGAGGCAGGATCAGGATTTCCGATCAACTCACCCGGCGTCACGGGATCCCAATTCCGCTGGAGGTCCGATTCTCTGCTCTCTCCATGGATATACCGGAGAATCAGATACTGAGAGCGGCGCTCAGACATATGGCTTCTGTCGAGCGGCTGCCTTCCGATATGGTCCGCGGTCTACGTCATCTTGAGGGACGACTTGCGGGTGCTGCACTGCTTGTACCTGGGGCGCTGAGGCCGACCTGGACTCCGAACCGCCTCAATGAACGCTATATCCCTGCTCTGCGGCTAGCTGGATTAATCCTGGATTTGATTGGATTGACAACCACGCAAGGTAATCATCCCATGGCCTCCTTCGTTGTCAACATGGCTGATGTATTCGAAGATTTCGTTGGCGCTGCTTTGGGTGGGGCCTTGATGCTTATAAGTCCTGGCGTAACCCGCAAACAGTACCCGACATATTTGACGTACGATCATCGCTTCCCCGTGCGCCCTGATCTGGTTCATATTGCCCGAGGTCGGGTGCAGGCAGTTTATGACGTGAAATACAAGCTTGAAGAGAAGACCGCAGACCTTTATCAGATGCATGCCTACTGCACCATTCTCGGGGCCGATATAGGGCATCTGATCTATGCTGGCTCTCGGTTTGGCTCCGACGGTTCCGATGCACTGATCCGTAACTCCGGGGTTACAGTCCGCACTCATCCCCTTGACGTTGCCGTTCCTCCTGTCGGGCTGCTCGACCAGATCCACAAGATCGCGCTGTCGAGCTTGCCGAGCGGGTAGATTTGCAAGATAACCGATGTCTTGTAGGGGCAGACGCGGCTGAAGCATCGATGTCCTGCGTGCGTCTGGGGGCCTTCCCGCGCCGGACTATTTGTCGGTGGCCCCTCCTAGACTCCCTGCCATGCGTTCGTTCTCACATGGATCGACTCTCACCGACGACGGCCTGACGCTGGATCTCGCTCCGGCGCTCACCCCGTCGGGCCTCGTCGAGCATCCTAGTTTCTTCCACGGTTTCGCCGCGCACCCGGTCGTGGTGACGCGGTCGCTGCTGGTGCTGGCCGACATCGCCGCCACCCGGTACTTCCGGCCCGTCCCCGTGGATTTGCGCGACCCCATCCTGACGGCCAACGGCGACCGGCTACGCGCCGAGTGCTTCTCCGCTTGCAACGGGGTGCTGGCCCGCCTCGACCTCCTGGAGGCCGGCCTCGACGGTGGCCAGATCGGGCACGGTACCACCAATGTCGATATCGGCCCGGCGATGCGGCAGGCCCTCACCCGGGTGCCGCGCGGCGGGCTGCTGCACCTCGACGTCGGGGCTGACCGGCTGCGCGCCTCCACCCCAGCCGAGAAGGTGGAGGAGCGTCGCGTCCAGATGCCCGACCGCTGGGTCCGGGCCCTCGGCAACGCCGCCGAGTTGACGCAGCCCCTGGTCGAGCAGTTCAGCGTCGGGGCCGCGGCTGCCCGGCGTTTTGTGCAGACCCGGCCCCGGGCTGGCGCCGCGCGGGCGGATGAGGTGTGGCTGAGCGCTGCGCGAGGTCAGCTGATGGCCAAGCCCCACCGCACCCCAGGGGCGGTACGGCTGACCGGCACCCATCGCCTGGCCGCCGTCTCCCGGCTGCTCGTCGACCTTCAAGGCCTCACCGTCTATGCCGCTGACGACGGCGTCACCGCATTGGAGTTCGCGCTGCCCGGGGCTCGCCTCACGCTGGTGCTCACCGCCGAGCCTTTCCGCGGCTTCTCCGGTGAGGGGTCGCTTCTGACGGCGCTGGCCGCCCCCAACGTCGCTGAGGATGTCGACCTCGTCTCGGCGCTGCTGGCCTTCGACCCGCGTATCGACGAGGTCCGGCTGGCCCGGGAGGCTGACCTGTCCGAGGCGCGGGTGCGGGCTGCGCTGGCGGTGCTCGGCGCGTCGGGGCGGGTCGGCTGGGACAACCACGAGCGGGCCTGGTTCCACCGCGAAGTGCCCCACGACCCGAGCCGGGTCGAGCGCGACAACCCCCGTCTGGTCGCGGCGCAGCGGCTCGCTGATTCCGGGGCGCTCACCCGGGACGGTGACCGCTGGCTCGTGGCCAGCGGCGAGACCCGGTACCGCGTCCAGGACGGGAGCTGCACCTGCGCCTGGTACCTGCGGCACGCTGGCTCCCGCGGGCCCTGCAAACATGTGCTGGCGGCACAGCTCGCGGAGAAGGCAGAAAAGACAGGAAAGGCAAACGCATGAACACCAGGCAGGCAGCCGCCATCGACGTCTTCCGTGACCTTGGCTGGGTGGGTACCACCGCTGAGCAGTGGCCGGTGCTGCCCATCGGCACCGCTGAGCAGCGACGCATCGCCCGCGACGGACTGAAGTCGGGGGATTGGATGGAGTACAACCGTGAACAGCGTCATTTCGAGTCGCCCTTCCCTGACGACGTCGACCGTGCTGCACTCCTGGCCTTCGCCATCCGGTGCGGTATCCCGGCCCGCCGGGCGGTGAGGCTGCGCTGGTTCGGTTCCTTCGACAATGACCTGCTGGTCGCACTGCTCACTGAGCGCGGCGCGAAGTTCGCCGCCGATTACATCGACCGCGAGTCCAGTGGCCACGACATCGCGTACGTGACGATGACCCCGAGTCACGGCGACGCCTGGGTCCAACTCGTGCGTGACCTGGAACTGGAGCCGCCCTGCCAGCTGGGCTACGCCGTCGCCTGGACGACGCTGGCGCTGCAGGCCTGTCGCGGCGAGGGTGACCCGGAGCCCTTCACCGCGGAGGCGGAGGAGCATCTCAGCCTCGCCGTCGAGGTGCACCTGCCCCCGCACGGCGCCCTTGGCGACCTACTGCGCCTCGATCTGCTGCCTCGCGAACGTCGCCTAGAGCTCTGCCTGGCAGGCCTGGAGTCCGCGCCGCGTCCCAGCGATCGTGCCGACTGGGGGTGTCTGCTCCTCGACCTGGCGGTTACCGACGACGAGCTGCGTGCCCGCGCAGACCTCCTCCTTGGAGCCCTCGCCAGCGGAGAAGGGCCGCTTCTGGAGGGCCTGGGAACCCGCTGCGTAGCGGTGCTGGGCGACGAATACCTGCCCGACCTGCTCGTCATCGCGGGAGCCGCCCGCACCAAGAAGGCCGCGAAGGCGCTGCTGTCGGCCCTGGCCAGCCGGCCCCGTCCCGCGGAGACTACGGAACTTGAATCGCTCCTGACCGACCTGCTGGTCCGTGACGCCGACATCGCCAAGGCCACGCAGCGGCTGTGCGAGGCCTGGGGGATCACCCCGCAGGCTCCCGAACCGGAGACGGCGCTGCTGCCCTGGCAGCCGGTCCCGCCCACCTGGCAGGTCCCGGCCTTCGACCCTGGGCCCGCCACCGCTGAGCGCCTCACCGAGCTCGCGGCCGCGCTGGGGAGCTTCGAGGACTCGCTGCTGGCTGAGCAGTTCGTCGCCACCCTGCACGCCGTCGTCCGCCGCGACCCGGAGGAGGCCAGGCTCGCGCTGGCTGGGGTCGGGGACAGGTACCGCCTTGGTCTCGATGTCTATGCCGAGTGGCAGCGGTCCCTCGTCAGAACCTCGGACAATGTGGCGGATGTGCGCGCCCGGGACCTTGGTCCCCGGCTGGCGGAGGTGCCCGCCATTGTGTCACTGCCGAGCCACGACGACCTCACCATCGACCCCGAGGATCTCCTCGCCCGGTTACGGCAGTTCGACGAGGCCGGCATCGCGGTGCCGGCCGGGGATCTCTACTGGGCGCTGCTGCGCGTCGACACCAGCGACATCACCAAGGACCTGATCTCCCGCGCCCGCACGATTCAGGCCGCGGTGCGGTTCGCCGACGGCTCTGTCCTGACCCGCGGAGCCCACACCCCATCCGGTCCAGGCGACCAGCTGACCGCTGGTGATGCTTTGGCCCAGCTGCTGGAGCATCCCCTCGTCGATCTTTGGGACGATGACAGGGATCATTTCATCCGAGCTGACCTGGCTGGGCAGCCCGGGATGGCTGGCTGGCCGGCGGGAATGGAGCTGTGCCAAGGGGGCGCCCACTACCTGCTTCCCGGCTTCCCGGATTTTCTGATTCAAGCGTTCTATTACCCGGGGGGCGCAGAAAGTGCCGTGCAGACCGCCAGGTGCCGCCGTCCGCTGCCGTGTCGCGCCGTCGTCAACCTGCTCAGCGTCGCGGTCCATGGGGAGGACCGCGCCCGAGCCTTCCAGGCCGCCATCGATGCCTGGGAACGCGGCCTGCTGCTGCCCGAACGCTTCCAGCCGGGCGCTCTGCCTGACCGGCTGGCGGCCTGGGCCACCACCGTGGAGGACCTCGCCGAGGCCGGGATGCTCGCGCTGTCCTGGCGAGTACTCGATGCGCTGCTCGCCCTGGCTGCCGCCTCGTCCCGGCTGCCCGCCGGAGCCAAGGAGCTGGTGGTGGCGATGTCGCACCTGACCGATTCGGTGCTGGCCGCCGTCGCCTCCGGAGACGCCCCTGCCGCAGCTCTGGAGCAACCTGGGCTCCGGGCCGTCGCGGGGCGCAGTGGCGGTTCTGAGGCGGTCAAGCTGGCTCGCGAGCTGGCCGGGAAACTGCCCTCGGCAAATACGACCGTACCGGCTGGGACGACGATCCAGCCGTGGCGTTATGAGGACGTCTGGCGGGGGGATCCCCGCTGGGAGCCGGTCGACGACGGGCTCACCGTCGAGGTCATGGAGGTTTCAGCCTCCGACCGCTCGGTCATGCTGGACCTGATCGCTGGCGACGGGACGCGTTATGTGACGGTCAGCGGCTGGACCTATGGCCTCAGAGATGAACGGCAGCACGGCTGCGAGCTGGCTGGGACAGAAACCAGGGTCTGGCTGTGGTGGGACCCGGAGGAGAAGAAGCTGCGGGTCACCGGCGAACGGGAAGACAAGCCCAGGACTGACGGGCCGCTCAGCAGCGGGCTGACGGCGGTGGCCCTGGCCTCCGGCTACGGTCCTGAAGGTGACTATCACTTGAGGGATTTCCTGTGTGACGGTGCGCTGGCCCCGGCCGCTGTCGCCTCGGCGGTGGTCCCGCTCCTGTCTCAACCCCGGCTGGCCACAGCCCTGCTGCGAGGGGTGGAGAAGAACCCGCGGCACTGCGGGGTGCTGTGGCCGATCGTCACGGAGGCCATTGCCTACGCCGGAGCCCAGGACGTCCCGCCTCGCTGGACTCCGCGGGCCCTGGCCCTCGGCCTCCAGATCGCGCTGGTGCTGCAGGAGGCTGCCCGCCGCGGCAAGGTGGCCGAGTGTCCCTGGACCGGCCTGGCGGAGCTGACCAAGGCCAAGGGCGTGATGGGAACCCGGGCGAGGGAGCTGCTGGCGGTGGTGGGGTAAGGACCAGCGGCCGCTGAGCCCTCCAGCGCGAGACGGCTGGGGTCCGGCGGCCGCGCCGGCGGGGTGGTGCTGGTCCCTCCACGCGAGGGACGGCCCCTCGGCGGTGTGCGGCTGTGGGCACATCCTCCCTCCGGCTCGATGTCGACTAGAAGTCCTGCTAAATGTCGCCTATGTTATCTGCTAGATGTCGACTAAGGGTCGTGCTAAACGTCGACTAGGAGGGGATGTGTACCTGCCACGCACTGTTGACAAGCTGTTGGACGACTATCTGCCTCAAGCGTCTGCGATTGCGCTTGATGGGGCAAAGGGCGTCGGCAAGACAGGCGCCGCTCTTCAGCGCGCCACCCACCGGTACCTGCTGGATCGAGCTGACCAGCGTGCTTTGGTTGCCGCCAACCCGGATGGCCTCCTGGCTCCCGGCACAACACTGCTTGATGAGTGGTCGCGCATGCCCGAGGTGTGGGACCTTGTGCGCCGTAATGTCGACGACGGTGCGCCGCCGGGCAGTTTTCTGCTCACTGGATCCGCTACTCCGGCCACAGCGCAGGGAACGCACAGTGGGGCTGGGCGTATCCTGTCGCTTCGGATGCGTCCCATGGCACTCCATGAGCGCGGAGAGATTACCCCGACTGTTTCTGTGCGGCAGCTGTTCGAGACGGAGACGCCGTGTTCGGGGGAGATCGGCGGTAAGACATCATTCACGCTTCCCGACTATCTGGAGGCCATTGAGGCCAGCGGTTTCCCAGGGATGATGGGGCTTGGGCGTCAGCTGCGTTCCGATCAGCTCAGCGCCTATGTGCAGCGGGTCATCGACCGGGATCTGCCTGACGCAGGCTATGCCGTACGCCGTCCTGAGGCTCTGCGACGCTGGCTCGCCGCCTATGCCGCAGCCTCGTCGACGACCACCGCCTACTCCAAGCTGCTGAACACCACGACAGCAGGAGATGGCAGTCAGCCGACTCGGGACACCACCCTGGCATACCGGGACCACCTGACGCAGCTGTGGTTATTGGATCCTGTTCCTGGATGGAGCCCGAGCGGCAATCCCTTCACGCGGCTGCAACAGGCGCCCAAGCATCAACTGGTGGATCCCGCACTGGCGGCAACCCTGCTGAGAGCCACAGCGGCATCCATGATGACTCCACGCAGTTCGCACCTGGCTGGCCCGCTGTTCGAGTCTCTGGCTACGCTCACAGTGCGGGTCGCGGCCGAGGCCATCCGTGCGCACGTCGGCCATCTTCGCACCCGCAACGGCGACCACGAGATCGACCTCGTCGTCGAGGGACGTGATGGCCGGATCGTCGCCTGTGAGGTGAAACTAGCGGCAGCCGTTGCGGACAGTGACGTGCGGCACCTGCTGTGGCTGCGTGAGCAACTACCTGATGATGTGAGCGATCTTGTCGTGATCACCACCGGAACTCACGCCTACCGTCGTGGCGATGGTGTCGCCGTCGTGCCGCTGGCGCTGCTTGGCCCTTGACCACGTCAGCTCGTGTCACCGGTGGCTCGGAATGAGTGCCTCGGATGGCTCTCTGAGCGGCATGGGTGTTGTTGTGTTCTGGAGGCTCAGAATTTGCCCAGGTACTGCGGCCGGGCTTTCATCGCGTGGATGACCAGTTCGTAGCCATCGTCGTAGACCAGGACCACGAGCTCTAGGAGACGTCCGGCTGGATCAGTTCCGATCACCAGCCAGCGACGAGGATCATCTTCTTCATCCAGCGCACGTGCATGCAGCACATGCGCGGCGGCGTGGTGGACTGCTTCATCGTCGAGCCGGTCGCGACGGAAGTGTTTTCGTGCGGACTTGTGGAGGTCAGGCAACGTGCGTCCAGGCTTGTATCGCGGCCCGGATCGCATCTGAGCGGTTCTGGATGCCTTCAGCTTCAGCGCGGGCGGTGAGAGCCGCGATGGTGGCGGCGTCGAGTCGTACGGGAACGACGGTGCCGGGGCCGTCACCCACCGGGGGACGGCCCCGGTGAGGCTGAGGGAGGCGAGCGAGGTCGTATCCTGCCTCGGCCTCATCTGCCCAGGCCTGTATCTGCTCGTCGCTGACGGGCTTGCCATGCAGGAGGTGCTCATTCACTCCAATATCGTATACGGAACGCCTCGCGGCCCGGGAGTCCTGGTTGCTGGGGTTTCTTGACGCGATGGTTGAGGCTGGGGCGCAGGGGGTGCCGACTGACCTGCCAGCACCCCACCGCGTGGTCAGTCGGCGGACTCCCGCAGTTCTGCGATGGTCGGGAACACCTTGCGCAGGGCCGGGTAGAGCGCCTGGTGGGCTTTGGCGGCTTTCTTGTAGAGCTTCTTCAGGTGCGGCTGCGGTTCGACGGTGTGGGAGACGCGGCTCATCCGGCTTGCCGTCGCTCGGACGTCCGTGACGCCGTCCGCCCCCACTGCCGCGGCCCCCAGGATGGCTGCGCCCAGGCAGGTGGTCTCCGGCTCGGCGCACACATCGATGGGCCGCTGCAGCGCGTCGGCGAGGATCTGGTTGAACAGCGCCGACTTGGTGCCGCCGCCCATCACGACCAGGCGTTCGACGGCGGTGCCGGTGGCCTTCTCGACCCGCTTCAGCGTCAGCCGCTCCTCCAGGGCGAGCCCCTCCAGCACCGCCCGGTACAGCTCCGGGACGCCGTGGGTGTCGGAGAACCCGACGAACGCGCCGCGCGCGTCCGCGTCCCAGTACGGGGTCTCGGCGCTGGTCAGGTACGGCAGGAACTGCACCCCGCGGGCGCCGGGCGGCACGTCGGCGGCCAGGTCGTTGAGGCGCGGCTCGATGGGGCCGTCCTTGGGGTCCATGCCGGAGAGTCGGTCGCGGAACCACGCGATGCACAGCCCACCCGACGACAGCAGCGCCTCCAGGGTGTAGCTGCCCGCGATGGGGCTCGACAGGGTCCGGAACGCCCGCGAGTAGAGGTACTGGTCGGAGTGGATGCCCATCGTCATCGACGTGCCGAGGCTCAGGTAGGCCCGGGATGCCGTGGTGACGTTCGCGCCCAGCCCGGCGGACTGCCCGTCGCCCGCGCCGGCGACGACGGGGAGGTCGCGGGGCAGGCCCAGGTCGTCGGCGACGGCGTCGCTGACGGTGGCCATGATGCTGCCCGGGGGCCGCAGCTCTGCCATCTGCTCGCTTGTCAGCCCGGTCAGCGCCAGCAGCGCGTCGGAGTAGGTGAAAGAGCTCATGTCGAGCACCGCCATGGGGTCGGCGGTGGCCCAGCTGGTCACCCACTGCCCCGTGAGCTTGTGGGTGAGATAGGCGTGGACCTCGACGACGCGGCGGGCGGCGCGCATCGCCTGCGGCTCGTGCTCGGCCAGCCAGATCAGCTTGTAGAAGCTAGGGGTGGTCGACGGCGGCTTGCCGGAGAGTGCGTGCACCTGGTCGCTGCCGACCCGCGCGATCTGCTCGCCGGCGCGGGTGTCGAGCCACAGCACGGCGGGCCGGATCGGCTGGTCGTGCTCGTCGAGCAGCACGAAGGACTCACGTTGGTGGGTCATGCACAGCGACAGGACCTCCCGGCCGCTGGGCTGGAGCTTCGCCGTCACCTCGCGGATGGCGTCGGCGGCAGCGCGCCACCAGTCCTCGGCGTCCTGCTCCTGCCAACCGGGTCTCGGGTTGTGGCGTGGGTATTCGCGGCGGGCCTCAACGACGGTGCGACCCTCCAGGTCGAAGGCGATGGCCTTGGTGGCGGTGGTCGAGGAGTCGAGGGCGAGGATTACGGGGGTGGTGTCAGTCATGATGGCCTCTTTGCCGTAGTGGGGGTTCAGTGCGGTAGGGCGGCGTCGATGATGCGCTGGAGGCCGGTGCCCTCGTGGACGACGGCGTGGATGGCGTGCAGCAGGGGGAGCTCCCCGGCCAGTTCGGGGTGGCGCTGCTGGATGAAGGTGGTGGCCAGGGCGACCGCGGGAACGCCCTCGACGGTCTGCTCGGCGGCGACCATCTCCGCGAGGGCCTCGTCAGCGCCCTGTCCTTTCCCCAGGCGGGTGCCGTAGACCTTGTTGCGGCCCGACAAGCCGGTGACCTCCAGGTCGCCCGCGCCCGCCAGTCCGAGGGCTGTCCACGGGTCGGCGCCTTCCGCCGCCAGGAGCCGACGCAGTTCGGCCAGCGCCTGGCCGAACGCGGCCGCCTTGAGGTCGTGGAACGGCTCCCCGCCGGACTCCGTCAGCCCATCGGCGACCCCGAGGGCGATGGCGTAGACGTTCTTCAGCGCGGCGCACAGCTCGACGCCGTCGCGGTCGGTGGTGTGGGCGACGCGGTAGGCGTCGGTGGTGGCGAACCGTGCCCAGCCCTGGGGGTCCTCGGCGGCGGCGTAGATGGCTGCGGTCGGACGACGGGCCGCCACCTCGTTGGCCTTGCAGGGCCCGCCGACGGCGACGATGGGCAGGGGCGTGGCCAGCTGCGCCTCCACCGCCTGCGGCAGCAGGATGATGCGGCCCTCGTGGTCCGGGGCGAAGCCCTTCGAGGTCAGCAGGACCGCCCGGATACCCGCCAGGTGGGGTGCGGCGAGCTGGGCGATGTCGATCACGCCGGCCGATGACACCGCCAGCACCACGACGTCCGCCCCGTCGAGCGCCGACGCCAGGTCGCCTGCCAGGAAGGTCGCGACCCCGCCGGCCAGTGGAACCTTCGTGCGCGGGTGGGGTTTGCCGTCGCGGACGGCGGCAATGAGGTGGTCGTCCAGGTGCGTTCCCCAGAGCCTGACCTGGTGTCCCGCGTCCCGCAGCGGGGTGGCGATGGCGGAACCCATCGCCCCGGCACCAAGAATCGTGATGGTGCTCATGACAACTCCTTTGTTATATGTCACGTCTTTGGTGTTAAAGGTATCAGGAGGGCATGGCGGCCCGGCAAGAACTAGAGTGCGACCTGTGCGGGGAATCGGCAGGATCCTGATTGCGGCCCGGCAGCTGTGGCCGCTGTACGTCGGTGTGGTGTGTGGTGCGGTCGCGATCTCCGCCACCACGTTGCTGATGCCGTTCATCATCGCCCGTGCCACGGACACCGTCATCGGCATGGTGCAGGGTGGCCCCGGGACGGTCGGCGGGCTGTTGTGGCTGGCCGTGGCGCTGCTGGCGGTTAGCCTGGCGAACTCCGTTCTGACGAACATCACCGGCTACTGGGGTGACGTGCTGGCCGCCCGGCTCCGGGTGATCCTGTCGCAGCGCTACTTCGACAAGCTGCTGCGCCTGCCCCTGCGCTACTACGACGACGAGCTGACCGGCACCATCATCTCCCGGCTCAACCGGTCGATTACCGCCATCAGCGACTTCCTGAAAGAGTTCGCCAACGCATTCTTCCCGCTGCTGCTGACCATCGGGGCGGTGCTGGTGATCGCGGTGGTTTACTCGCCGTGGCTGGCGGTGCTCCTAATCGTGATCTACCCGGCGTTCGTGTGGCTAACGACGCTGACGTCGAGGCGCTGGCAGGAGTGGGAGCACGCCAAGAACGCCGCCTACGACTCCGCGGGCGGCCGGTTTGCGGAGGTCATCGGCCAGATGCGGGTGGTCAAGTCCTTCCTGGCCGAGCGCAGCGAGTACGAGCGGTTCTCGCGGCTCTACGACGGCACCATCGCCACCACCAGCGCCCAGTCGCGGTTCTGGCACCGTATGGACACCGCTCGGCGGGCGGTCCTGGACGTGGTGTTCTTCGCCATCTACGCCATCATCTTCGTGCAGACCGCGCAGGGCACCTACAGCGTTGGCGTCATGATCCTGCTGATTCAGCTGGTCAACATGGCCCGCGAGCCCGTCGCATCGATGAGCTGGCTCGTCGACACCAGCCAGCGCGCCATCGCCGGTAGCCGCGAGTACTTCACGGTCATGGACCAGGCCGACGAGCCGCGCAACGCCCTGGAGGCCGGCGATATCCAGCACGTATGGGCGCAGACCGGCCCCGCCATCGAGCTGGACCACGTGAGCTTCCGCTACAGCGAGGACACCAGCCTGGTCCTCGACGACATCACCCTGGTGATCAGCCGCGGCGAGCGGGTAGCGTTCGTCGGCGAGTCCGGTGGCGGGAAAACCACTCTGGTGAACCTCATCATGAAGCTCTACCCGGTCACCTCCGGACAGATCCGCGTCTACGGCGAACCCATCGGCGAGATCCCCGTGACGGTGCTGCGCCGCGAGATCGGGGCCGTGTTCCAGGATGCCTCCCTGTTCAGCGGCACCATCCGCGAGAACCTCGCTTACGGGCGCGACGCCACTGATCAGGAGCTGGCGGAGGCCGTCCGTCGCGCGAACGCCGCCGGGTTCACCGGCAAGCTGAAGGATGGCCTCGACACCGAGATCGGGGAGCGGGGCATCAAGCTCTCCGGCGGGCAGAAGCAGCGGATCTCCGTCGCCCGGGCCCTGCTGAAGGACGCTCCCATCCTGATTCTCGACGAGGCCACCAGTTCCCTAGACACTAAAGCCGAGCGCGCCGTCCAGGCCGGTCTCGACGAGCTGATGGAGGGCCGGACCACGCTGATCATCGCGCACCGGCTGTCCACGATCTCGTCGGTGGACCGGATCGTGACGCTGCGGGACGGGCGGATCGACGAGATCGGCTCACCCGCCGAGCTGGCCACCACCGGCGGCATCTATGCCGAGCTGCTGGCCCTGCAGGGCTCCACTCGCAAAGCCGACAAGGCGAAACTGCTGCGCTACGACATCACGCATTGAGCGCCAGCCAGGTCACGCGCCCAGCAGCGCCAGGGGTATGACGGCGATGCCGTCTGGACGCCGGTAGGCCGTCGGCCCGGTGGTCACCACCATGAGATCGGCCACCCGGCTGGGAAGCTGTTCTCGTAGCCAGCGGAGATGCCGCACAGACGAGTCTGTGATCTCAGGTGCCAGTTTGACCTCGATGCCGAGGAGCTGCCCCTCCGGCCCCTGCACGATCAGGTCGATCTCCCGGTCTCCTCCAGAAGTTCTCAGATGGAAGACCTTTGCCTCTGCGGCCTGTGCGGCGACACGGACCCCCAGGCTGACGAGGGACTCAAACAACGGGCCCGCCATGTGGGCTCCCGCCTGGCCCAGTAGCGCACCGGCTGACAGGTCTAGGAGCCGGGCCGCCAGTGCGGGGTCGGCGAGCTGGTGCTTCGGGGCCTGCTGAAGCCGCCGGATGGGATTGTTGGCGGGGATCCAACCAGGGACCGGGTCGAGTAGCCAGAGCTGCGAGAGATGGTCTCGGTAAGCGATCGTCGTCTCTTTCGCAGGCTGGCCACCGTCCCCGCCAGTGGTGGCGGCTAGGAGGCGTGAATAGCTGGTGGTCGTCGACGAAGCCGCTGCGTAGGCGCTCAGCCATCGGCGGAGCGTCTCCGGGCGTCGCACGCTGTATCCCTGCTCGGGGAGGTCGCGGTCGATGATCCGTTGTAAATAGGCGTCCAGCATGCTCCGCCTCAGCCGTGGTACGGAGTTCATGATGCCGGGGAAGCCGCTGTCGACGATGGCATCGGCGTAGTCACGCAGGCTGAAGCCGGTGTGGCCCTCAACCTTCTGCCCCCTGCCCGCCAGCAACTCACTGAGAGAGACGGTGGGCTCTGTCCGTCCGCGTTCGTGGAGGCCCATCGGGCGCATCCGCAGTGACAGGATGCGGCCAGCCCCACTGTGCGTGCCTGTCGGATCGGCTGGTGTGGCTGAGCCTGTCAGGAGGAACCTTCCCGGTGACGCGCCCGCATCGACCTGCCGACGCACGGAGTCCCACACCTGCGGAAGCTTCTGCCACTCATCAAGCAACAGCGTCCCGGGTGGAGCTGAGACGAGGTCGAAGTCGGCGCGGGCGATCTCACGCTGAGCTGGGTTGTCCAGGAACCATGTCGTCTTGGCCCGTCGGAGGGCGGTGTCCGTCTTGCCCACGCCTTTGGGGCCGTCGATCGCGATGGCAGACGCCGCAGGCAGCAGCTCGTCAAGCTCCTGGTCGAGGGTCCGCGGAAGATAATCCATCCCCTTACTCTACCGTTTCCGGCCCACGAACTCTTCCATTTCCGGCATCGGAACTCTTCCATTTGTCGGCTGGCTGCTCGTCTGGCAGAGCCGTTCGGCAACCGCCCAGGGCTTCGTTGGTCCAAGCCACGTCGTCCTGACTGACTGGGTCCAATTCCTGGTCGAGGTCATCCAGTAGTTCCGCGAGGCTGTCTTCCCGTTCGGCGCGAGCGATGGCATCGCTGATGAAAACCGATACCGACGCCGACCTGCCCCTTCTGACCACATGGCAAAGCCAGTTCACCTGATCGTCCGGCAGACTTACCACGATCCTCATGACTATGCCCAAAGGATACGGGTGTTTCACGGCCGGGATGTTGGCTACTGAGAGGAGCCGCAAGCCCCGCCCGGCCTACTCGGTGATCAGGGCCCGGGCGCTGATGCTTCCGATCCTCAGCGTCGCAAGCCAGGTGATGGCCCAGGCCAGGACCACTATGAGGGCTGGTCCGCCGAGGACGACCGCGGGGGAGACTCGCAGGTCGGCTGCCGTTCCACCGCCCAGTAGGGTTCCGGCCAGGTACGCGCACCACGCTGCCAGGACCGCTCCAGTGAGGCTTGCGACGGCGACCGTGGGTAGGTAAGACCACAGCACCTGGCGGGTCAGATCCGACCGCGTGAACCCGAGGGCCTTCTTGACACCCAGCTCACGACGGGTTCGTGCGATCATCGTCGCCGTGACCAGCAGCATCACCAGCGACACCACGCAGACGGTTACCGCGACCGCAGCGCCCGCCGCTATCGACAACATCCCGAGATAGGAACCCAGCCGGGAGCCGACGGAGTCCTTGTTATTGAAGATGACGGCACTCCGCGACCCCACCGCCGCGCTCAGAGCGTCCATGACGCTGCCCACATCGGCGCCCTCGGCGGTGTAGATGTTGATCGTCCGCTGTCTGAAGGCGGGGGAGAGGACCTTGAAGCCCTCGGCGGTCACCATCACACCCTCCCGGGGCGACGTCAGGCCGGTGACCAGGTATTCGGTCTGCTGCCCGCCGGCTGCGACGGCATAGACATCGCCCACGGACAGCCCCAGCCGCCGCGCCACCCCTCTGCTGACCGCAACCTCGTTGGCATGGATGGGTAGCCGGCCCTCAGCGACCGGGGTGTAGCGCAAGACCGCGGGGTCGTCGAGCACGTCGAACCTGATGCTTCCCCGGTCGGTCTTCAGGGTGACCACAGTCTCACAGAATGCCTTCGACACACCCGGGACCTTCCCAGCCTCGTCGCTGAGAGCCGCTGCGTCTACATCGTCCCGAGCGGTGATCATGACCTCGGGAAAGTCGCCGATCAGCATGTTGACGACGCGCTGCGGGGTCAGGTTGGCTGCCAGCGTCAGGGTGAACACCGAGGCGAAGGACAACACCAGGCAGGTTGTCGCCAACGCCAGGTTCTGTCCTATCTGCTGGATTGCCGCCTTGACGCCGAGCAGCATGGATAGCGGCCCGGGTGTGGAGTCCAAGGGCAGCCAGGTCCTCTTGAATGTGTGCGTGCGTGTCCCGCCGCGTAGCGCTTCCACCGTGCTGACCCGTCGCAGCCGTACGGCGCTGCCCCCGGCCGCGAGTGCGAACACGACGACGAGGAGTCCCAGCACCACGGCCATCAGTGCCGGGTCCAGGTGGGCTCTCCAGGCCAGACCGGTCTGGATGTTGAGGATCTCCTCCACTGGAGCGAACAGGACCGAGCTGGCCGCTGTCCCGATGCCCGAGGCCAGCGCCGCCACCAAGCCGAACGTCAGCATGAGCTGCCAGATGACCCCGCCAGTGGTGAAACCTCCTGCTCGTAGCGTCCCGATGACGCCGAGTTCTGCGGCAACCACGTTGCGCACCACGAACCGGACCAGGACCACCATCACCGCGCCCAGCAGTATCGCCAGCGCGACGATCAGGACCACAAACATCATGGGGGCCATCAGGGTGCCGTTGCGCCAGCTGTCTAGGGAGTCGTTGGTCTGGGTGTTCTTGCCGTCCGTGGTCGCTGACAATGCCTCCCGAACCGCCCTGCCGTCTGGTCCCTGCACCTGGAGACACGTCGAGTCCTGGTATCCCGGAGCATCGAAACCGGTGAAACCCGCATGGCTGAGCCCGAGGAAGAGGAAGCTGGAGGTCGAACTGCCGTAGATGCTCTCGAAGAATCCCTGGATGTGGAAAGTCGCCTTACCCTCTGGACTTTTCAGCGTCAGCTCGTCGCCGAGGTGATAGCTGCCTTGGGTGGCGAGCATCCGCGGCACCCAGACCGGGTTCGGCACCGGGGAGACACTCTCAGAGAGGATCCGGATCTTGCCCAGTTCGGGAGGGGCTGCCATGTCGAAGAACAAGACGGGCGTATTGGCCTCTAGGCCGTTCAACCTGATCTGTGGATTCCCGGACTTGACCGCCATGGCGCGGACGTCGGTGACCCGGCCGTCGGCCTGTAGCAGCTCTGTGACCTGTCCGGCTTCCTCCTTAGGAAGGGAGACCAGCGCGGCTGGGGCGTCCGTCTCGCTGGCGAGACGGTCGAAGTAGCTGCCGTAGTCCGTGGACACGACCAAGCCCAGGTAGGCCATGGCGGAGGTGGTCAGCACTAGGATGAAGAGCACCGCCAGCTGACCAGGACGCCTGCGGAGATTGCGCACAGTGAGTAGGAGCGCCGGTCGCATCCTCACCACCCCATCTTGGTCAGGAAGCCGTTGAGGTGCTGGCTCCTGGCGTGGTCGTCGCCCTGATAACGTCCCAGGACGAGCTCATCGACGACGCCGCCGTCGCGCAGGTAGAGCACTCGACTGCCGCGCGCCGCCACGTGCGGGTCGTGGGTGACTAACACGATGCTTTGCCCATCCCGGTGGATACCGGTCAGCAGATTCAGGACCCGGTCGGTGTTGTCGTGGTTCAGCTGTCCGGTGGGCTCGTCGGCGAAGCACACCGCGGGCGAGTTGATCAGTGCACGCGCGATTCCGACCCGCTGGGCCTCGCCGCCTGAGAGCATACTGGGGAACTTGCGGTAGTCCTGTTCGAAGAGTCCGACGAGAGTCAGCAGCTGCCGGGCCCGCTCGGCGACGGCCCGCCGGTTCCGGCCGACCAGCAGGCCGAGCACCATGAGGTTGTCGAACACCGACAGCGAGTCCAGCAGGTGGATCTGCTGGAAGACGAAACCGCAGTGGCTGCGGCGGAAGCGGGCCAGTCGGTTCTCGCTGTAGCCGGTGATGTCGGTGCCCAGGAAGCGGATCCGGCCCAGGCTGGGGCGGTCCATGCCGGAGAGCGTATACAGCAGCGTCGACTTACCGGACCCCGAGGGGCCCATGATGACGGTGAAATCACCGGCCTCGATCCTCAGGTCGAGATTCACCAGGACGTGCTGCTGCGTGCCACCGACGGAGAACGTCTTCGACAGCTTCGAGGTCTCGATGATGGGGTTCATGGCCATGAAGTCCTTTCCGTCCCCGACGTTACGGACATAGTCCTGACCAGAGCCTTTCCGGTTCCCTAACAAAGTCTTAACTGTGCGGGTCTTGCGGTGGTCCTGGTGGCGTGCGCTGGAGATCCGTCAGTGGAAAGCGGTTCCGGGGTGGAATGCTCCTGGATCATGCTGTGAGCGAGGTGGACTTCTGCCATGCACGCGCCTGGGGTTGGAGAACCCGGCGGCATGACGGCTCGCGAGATCAGCCTCAGCGTGCCAGCGGCAGGCCGAGGCGGATGCGGAAACCGGGATCCCCGCTCGCCGAGATCGAGCCGCCCATCGCGTCCATCAGCTGGGCGCAGGTGTGAAGACCCAGCCCCTCGCCGGGAATCCCGGCGGAGTTCGAGCCGCGGAACCGGTGATCGAAGACCGCCTGCACCTCTGCAGCAGGCAGCCCCGGCCCCTCGTCCTGCACATCGATGCACAGCACGTCGGCGTCGAGCCGGGCGGTGACGGTGACGGCCGTACGAGCGTATTTTGTAGCGTTGGTGAGGATGTTGTCGAAGACCTGCTGCATCCTGCCGGGATCGACCTCGACCAGGCAGTCCGGGATGGGCCCGACGGTGACGCCGTACGCGGAGCCGGCGTGGCTCACCCACGTGGCGATTTCGCTGCCGGTCACCACCTCGGGCCTGATCTCCAGGCTGGGGCGCGAGGCGGTGCCGGCAGTCGCGAGGTCGGCCACCAGGGACTGCAACTGGGCCACCTTGGAGTCGATGACGCCGAGGCGCTCCAGCCGTGAGGGGTCCGTCTCTTTGAGGCCCAACACCTCCGCCGTCGCCTTGATGGATGCTAGCGGTGTGCGGATGTCGTGACTGATCTGGGCCACCAGCTGCCTCTTGGACTCCTCGGCGGCAGCAGCCTGGGTGCGGGCGGCTGCCAGCTCGCGCCGCATGACGTCGAAGCTCTCACTCCAGGCTCCGAACACATTTCCGGCATCCACCTGTAGGGGAGCGTCGAGATCGCCCGCCGCGACGTCGGCCGCGAACCGTTCCAGCCGCCGGAACGGAAGCACCACCCGGCGCCGCAGCCACCAGGTGTGAGCGGTGGCGAGCAGCGTCACCGCTGCGATCGCGCCGGTGACAGCCCAGGCGGTCAGGTGTTGCCGGGCCGCGTAGTCCCCGGCGGGGATGTTGGGGAAGTACACCTGTGCCACCCAGCGGCCCGAGACCAGCACGGGCAGGCTGGGAGAACCGGCTCCAGCCGCCTGCAGCGTGCTGGCCGGGATGTCACCGCGTCTGAAGAGTGGTGTCCCGTCCTCGCCGATGACCAGGAAGGGAACCGGCGAGCGGGCGAAGTCCTCCTCGTGGATACTGGGCCAATGCTCCGCCAGCGTCTGGGCGATGTCGTTGAACTCGGCGGTCTGAGGGGTGGGCGTCGGACGGCTGGCCAGCCACCACGTGACAACGATGCCTACCACCGCGACCACTACGATGCCGATGCCAAAGCCCCGTCTCACCTGGTGTCCTCGAACAGATAGCCTCGTCCCCACACGGTCTTGAGATAGGTGGGGCGTTCGGGGTCCGGCTCGATCCGCCGCCGCAGCCGACGGATGTGAACCGTCAGCGTCCCGTCCGAGGTAAACGGCTCGCCCCAGACCTCGTCGAACAGCTCCTGCTTCGTGACGACGCGGCCGCGGTGGCGCACCAGGTGTCGTAGCAGGCGGTCCTCCATGGTCGGCAGCCTAAGTTCCCGGTCATGCAGCCAAACCCGTCCCGCCTCGTCGTCGACCCGTAGCCTCCCATCGTCGAACCCGGCGGTGTGTTGACCGGACCTGCTCAGCATGCGGCTGATCTTGGCGGCCAGTACGGCTAGCGAGAAGGGCTTGATGATGTAGTCATCGCCGCCGACGCTCAGGGCGAGCACCTGGTCGTCCTCGCTGCCGCGGGCGCTGATGAAGATGACCGGGACCTGTGAGGCCTGCCGCAGCTGCCGGCAGAACGCGAACCCGCTGTCGCCTGGCAGGTTCACATCCAGCAGGACCACCCCCGCCTCCCGGCGGCTCAGGACGTCAAGAGCGGCCTCCGCCGTCGGTTCGTGATGGCTGCTGATCCCCATGGCATCGAGGTATTCAGCGGTGGCCTCGGCGAGCTCCCGCTCATCCTCGACGATCAGCACATCCACCCGCCCCGGTGGGAGGCCGGTTATGGGTGTCGGGTACTCAGGCATGGCCCCTCCTCGTCCTCAGACCTGCTGAGAACAACCTACGGCAGGCCAGCGAGGACCTGCCGTAGGCGCCGGGGTGAGGTTAGAAGCCGAAGGTCTGCGTCCAGTAGATTCCCTTCGCGGGTGAGGACGCGGTGCCGAGGCCCATGGTGTGCAGGTTGCAGTTGAGGATGTTGGCCCGGTGGCCTGGGCTGTTCATCCAGCCGTCGACCACCGCCTGCTCGTCGGCATAGCCCTGGGCTATGTTCTCGGCCCCCGGCGACGGGTAACCGGCATCACGCATCCGCTGGAACGGGTCGCGGCCGTCCTGGGAGTTGTGCGCGAAATAGTTGTTCTGGCTCATGTCCTGGGAGTGGGCGGTGGCCGCCTGGTTCAGCCGGTTGTCGAGGGTCAGCGGTCCACAGCCGGCGGCGGAGCGTTGCTGGTTGACCAGGTTCAGCACTTTATTGGCGGAGCTGTTGTCTCTCTCCTGGGGAGCCTCCTGCGGCGGGGCCTTGACCTCGGCCGGGGCCGACCGCTCCGGGCTCTTCCCGGTGGAGGTGGGGGAATTAGTGGCCTGCCTGGACTTCCTGCTGGCCTTCGGTGACCGCGTGGCAGAAGGCTCCTCGCTCGGTGTCGGACTGGGACTGGGAGTCGGTTCCACGCTCGGCGTTGGACTCTCCATGGGGGTGGGGCTTTCTGAGGGCGTCGGACTTTCTGACGGCGTCGGCGTTACATCTATGGTCACATCTATGGTCGGGGTGGTATCGAGGCTGGGTGCCGGGGAGGCCGACGAAACTGAAGGTGGCGCCGGGAGAGCTGAAACCGGCAGGCCTCCCTCCGTTGAATTGATATTCGCACCGCAACCAGCCAGGGCTAGGGTGGTGGCGGCGATCGCTAGGCCTCGTTGCTTGGGCATCCGCATCCGGAATCCTTAACTATTTAAAGTTTATCTTAAGGTTAGGTTCAGGAACATAGCCTGCTCAGGAGCCGGCAGGCAAGCAACACGGCGCTGCCCGAAGGGCATCGGCGACGAAACGTTGATCCAGATCAATGATCAGTTGGGGAGCAGCTGGAGTCCTGGGAGCTGGCTGAACACCGGGTTGGCGCTGACCAGGTGATAGCTGCGCCTGATCGCCTGGACCGCGAGCATCCAGGCCAATGCGTTCGTATTTTACGATCTGTCTGGGCTCACTCCCACTCGGCCAGCTCGGCTTCGCTCATCGGGGCCAGGAGCTCGTCGCGTGGGATCGCGAATTCAGGGTGCTGTCCGAGGATGCGTTTTGGTGCATTTTCCACGGGGTTCAACGTGGCGATGGGTCGTCCGGCGCGCGCCAATGTGATCTGCTCGCCCTTCTCTACCCTGGTGAGGAGCTCTGAGAGCCTCGCCTTGGCGTCAGCCACGTTGATCTGGATGCTCATCCTTCTTAGAGTACCAGCGGGTGGCTAAGTTGATCAGGTCTACATGGCCATATGCTGGCTGTGATGGTGAAAGCTAGGCAATGCTTGAATGAACAAGAATGTCTGTCCCAACGCAACCGAGCTGGCGCTGGACCGTACCTTCGATCTGGTCGCGACTGCAAGCCAATGGATTTACCGGTTTGAGGAAACCGGGCTGTCCCGGCGATGTAACCTCAGGGCATGAAGACGACGCTGGAGTTGCCCGCTGCGTTATTGATGCGCGCCAAACGCTACGCGGCGGCTGAAGGCGTGACCATGGCTGACTTGATCGTTGCTGGTTTGGAGGCGGAGCTGGCTCGCCGTGACGCCAGCTCGGTGCTGGCGTTCACGTGGGCAACAACCGGTGGAATGGGACTCAAGGTCGCGGCGAATCAGATCATCGAGGTGGCTTACGGGCAATGATCGCACTCGACACCAACATCCTGGTATACGCGCACCGTGAGGACAGCCCGCACCATACGGCCGCCCTCCGGGTCATTCAAGAGCTGACGGACGCGCCGGGAGTGTTCGGCATCCCCTGGCCCTGCGTTTCTGAGTTCCTGGCGGTGACCACGCACCCCCGCATCTACGACCCACCGTCCCTGCTGGATGTCGCCCTGGACGCGATAGAGCAGCTGACCTTACTGCCCAAGGCCCTTCTCCTAGGGGAGACGTCCGACTATCTGCGGACCCTCAGGGGTTTCGGCGGCCCTGGAATGACCGGGGCGAGACTGCACGAAGCCAGGATCGCGGCCATCTGCCTGGGGCACGGCGTCACAGAACTGTTGACCGCGGATCGCGACTACTCGCCCTTCCCCAGTCTGAAAACCCGGAACCCGCTCACGCAAACCTAGATCTGCCGGCCTTGCCCGTGTCCGAGTGCTGTTATGCCGGGGAGCGGGGAGTATGTATCGCATCGCCCTGGAAGCATTCTTATTTATCTGATCTGACAAAATCAGGGCGTTATTCACGACCTTAGGCGACTGGGCTCTGACAAAGGATTTTGTATTCTCTCAAGGCGCTCGTGAATAACCCCCTCGGTCTATGAGTGTTCCGCGTCCGTCAGTCGATTCCGGCATGGAGCAGATCCTGACGTCAGCGGCACGGCTCCAGGAAATTGTGCCCGATGCTGTCCTGGTGAGAGGTTCGGTTGCCGGCCTCTCTGCCCATCATCGGCTGTCCTACGACCATGACCATGTGGTCGCCGACCTGATATCACGCTATGACATGGTCTTGGAGGCTATGGAGGAGACAGATGGCTGGATCCTCTCCCAGCGCCACTCACGGCGACCTGTCACGATCATGGGCTCACTGGACGGTGTTGAGGCGGGCCTGCGGCAGGTACGCCGGTCGCGTCCGCTTGAGACCGAACAGCTGAATTTCCGGAATGTCGATGCAGACCCGGCGGATCCGGCGGCGTCGTGGCCTTTCGAGGCCAATCGGTGATGTGCTGGCCTTAATGTCATTTTGCTGGCCTTGTTTGCGTTTGCCTGTGCTGTGAGGCCAGCAAACAGCAATAAGGCCAGCAAAACCGGGTTAGGGCCAGCAAAACCGGGTTAGGGTCAGCAAAACCGGGTTAGGACCAGCGGAACGGGTGAAGGCCAGTGAACCGTCGGCTCAGGGTTTCAGAGGAACTCCGGCGTGGTCGGCGAGGGCGGCGGCGAGTTCCTGCTGAAGTTTTGGGTCGCGGGTGGCGGGGTGGGGGTCCTGTCGCTGCTGGTGGTGCCAGTATTCCCCGCTGACCTGGGCTTCGGGATCGTCGCTCACTGCCAGCCAGGTCTGGGTCTTGTGGCCGAGGGTGAGGTCGTCCGTGGCGGCGGGTCCGCCCATGCGGGTGGGCACCCAGCCGGGGCAGACGGCGTTGCTCAGCACGTGAGGCCACAGGCGGGCGATGTGGAAGACAAGTGTGGTGAGCAGGAGTTTGCTGTCGGCGTAGGTGCGGGTTTCGCGTTCCCCCGACCAGTCGATGCCGCTGAGACCGGGCTGCCCACTCAGGTGCATGCCGCTGCTCAGGTACACCAGGCGGCTGGGCCGCTCAATCAGCGCGGTTAGCAGGTATGGGGCCACGACATTGACCGGAAGCAGCGCCTTCGGGTTCCCCGGGTGTGTTGATTTCGGGTTGTTGGCGGCACCCGCGTTGTGGATCACCGCGTCCATCCGTCCGAGGCTGTTCACCGCCTCCGCCAGCTCTTTGACCTCTTCAGCCTGGGCGAGGTCGCCGACCACGAGGTCGGCGCCGCGGGCGACAAGGTCGTCGAGTGCGGCGGCGCGCTGCTGGTTGCGGGCATGCACGACGACGTCGTGTCCCGCGTCGAGGAGCTCCTCGGCGGCGTTTCTGCCCAGTCCCTCCGTCGAACCGGTGATGAAAATTCGTGCCATGACAGGTGTCCTTCCGGTCGGGACCACCAGTGAACCACCCAGCCCAAAGACCAACCACCCAGCTCAAAGACATGGGTCTCCTGGACCCACAGATATTCGGCGCCTCGGGCGCGCCCGCCCCCGCAAAGCGTCGGCTGTCCTGGTGTGCTGGCGGGTGGCTTTCAAGTGTCATCCGTGGAGGACTGTTTCGTGGATTCAACGGCGGTTCGATGAAGAGCATGAACATGTTGATCCGCACCTTTGGGCTGACCAAGCGTTACGGAGACCAGACCGTCGTCAACCAAATCGGCCTTGAAGTCACGCAGGGCCGCGTCTACGGCTTCCTCGGACCCAACGGGGCCGGGAAGTCCACCACCTTCAAACTGCTACTCGGCCTGACCCGGCCCACCGCAGGCAGCATCGAGATCCTCGGCCGCGACCTCATCCACAACGCATCGGAGATCCTGCCGCGCATCGGTTCCCTCATCGAGGGCCCCGCCTTCGTTCCCCGCCTGACTGGCCGGGAGAACGTCTCTCTCGTCGCTGACTATCTCGGCGCACCCGCGAGCGCCGTCCAATGGGTCCTGGAGACCGTGGACCTCGCTCACGCCGCCGACCGCCGCGCCGGCCAGTACTCGCTGGGTATGAAGCAGCGGCTCGGCATCGCGATCGCGCTGGTCGGTGGGCCGCGCCTGCTGCTGCTCGACGAGCCCACCAACGGACTCGACCCGGCGGGAGTCGTCGAGATCCGGAACCTGATCGTCCGCCTGACCCGCGAGCACGGCATCACCGTGCTGGTCTCAAGCCACATCCTGAGCGAGATCGAGCAGATGGCCGACGACGTAGGCATCATCAAGGATGGTGTGCTGCGCTATCAGGGTCCCCTTTCGCGGCTCCGTGATGAGGGACGCATGGTGTTCCGCACCTCCGACCTGTCCGGCGCCGCCGGCGTCCTGGCTCAGCGTGGCATCCGCACCCGGGTCGAGAGAGGCGAGCTGATCTCCAGCCACCTGCCCGACCCGGTCGTGGCCGACGGCGTCGCAGCGCTGGCACGTGCGGGACATCAGGTCACTCGCGTCGAGCATCGTAGGCGGTCGCTGGAGCAGATCTTCCTGTCCCTGACTGAGACGGCTGTCCCGGCCGCCGCAACCGTCCCCGTGGGCCTGCGCCTCCAGGACACCTCCCACCGGGAGCAGGTGATGGTCTGATGAGCGCAGCAGCACTTCCCCTGAAACTTGAATTGCGCAAGCAGCGGCGGGGCCGGATCATCCTGTTCACCGCCGGCATCCTGGGACTGTGGATCGTGTGGACGCTCTTCCTGGTCCGGGCCCGGGCAGCCAAGAGCGGGCAGTTCGCCGCGACCGACTTCGCCCTGCTCGACGGGATGGTCATGTCTTGGGTGTTCTCCCCGCTCTTTGTCGCCGTGATCGCAGCCCGGCTGGCTGCCGTCGACCATCAGGAGCGCATGGGGCAGGTCTTCGACGCGCTGGGCCAGTCGCTACGGCAGCGGTTCGTGGCGAAGCTGCTGATCCTGAATGCCCTAGCAGCCCTGTGCTGTGTGCTGCTCGTCGCGGTCGTGGTTGGTTTCGGCGTCGCCACCGGGATGCCGTCCAGTCCGGAACTGCCCGCGACGGCGGCCCGCTGCCTGGCCGTGCTCCTGCTGGGGTCCGTCGCCGTCGCTGCCGTGCAGCTGGCGCTGGCCATGCGATTCCCCGACCGTCCCATCGGGCTGATCGTCAGCGTGGCCGGGGCATTCCTGACAACGGCACTTGAACCGCTGCGCATCCCCGAGGCCGGGTGGCTGACGCCCTGGAGCCTGACCGTCGGTGCCTCCCCGCTGGAGCCCGCCACCGCCTACTCCACCGGGACCGCAGCCGCCGCCCTGCAGCTGCTGACCACCCCGACCGGCGTCTTCGACGTCATAGCCCTGATCGTCCTGGCCGCGGCCTGGACCGCCGCCGCCATCTGGTTCGTCACCAAACCCAAGGAACTCTCATGACTCAAGCAACCATCACCCGGCCCCGTCACCTGACCATGCGTGCCTGGCAGTGGGAACGCCGCAAGATCTCCCTGCTGCCCGTGGCCGCCACCGCTGCCCTGTTCGGCCTCCTGGGCGCACTGTCCGGGTGCTGGAACTACCAGTACAACCAGGAGATCTATGCCGAACAGCAAACGACCTGGCAGGCCGTGCTGATCAACGGCGTCCAGCTGCCCGCCATGGTTTTCCTGCCCGCGGGGCTGGCGATGTTCGCGGCCGTCGACGCAGCCCGCGCGCAGAAAGCCCGCAGCTGGCAGCGTGCCCGGTCGCTGGACCGAGCCGGGGTGCTGTTACGTGCCCAGGTTCTGCGCAACCTGGAGCGTGCCGCGGTCACGGCGCTGGTGTTTTCCAGCATGATCATCGGAGCCATCGTGGTGATGGGCTTCGGACAGGACCTGCTCGCGGACGGTGGACTCGCGGTGATCGTGGGTCGCCCCCTGGCGTCGGTGCCCTGCTACTGGGCCGTCGGATCTGTCATCACCGCGGCTGGGCTGTGGATTCGTGAATTCTCAGGGCTAGCGGCCGCCGGACTGCTGGGGTCGATCCTGGCCATGGCGATCCGGGTTGTGGTTCCGGGGCTCTCCTGGCTCATGCCGTTCGCGTTGCCGGTGAATGCGATGGTGGCGAAGGGTGGCGACGAGCTCTTCTCCTTCTTAGACATGGCGGGCTGGGCCGGGATCGGGCTGGCATGGGTGATCGCACTCTATGGTGTTGCCAGGCGGCGTGCGGCACGAATGGAGG
Source organism: Arachnia rubra (assembly GCF_019973735.1). NCBI lineage: Bacteria > Bacillati > Actinomycetota > Actinomycetes > Propionibacteriales > Propionibacteriaceae > Arachnia > Arachnia rubra. The sequence goes on along the minus strand of NZ_AP024463.1, from coordinate 3,031,904 downwards.
CGTGAGGTGAGCAGCGACATCCGGACGCGGCGCACTCCTTTCGAGGCCCGGATCGAGGGCTGGGAGCACAATCCCCGCCTGGTCGACGGCTTCTGGTGCGGGTTCGTAGCGCTGTACCTGACGGTCATGGTCTGGCGGCTGCCGCTGACCCAGCACCTCTCCCTGGGGTTGCTGCCGTGGGAGATCATCTGCGCGGCCGCCGGGCTAGTGGCGGTGGCTCTGCGACGCCGGTACCCGGAGGCCGCGGTGGGGCTGGTGATCGTCGCTGCGCTCGCCGAGGCGGTGCTGACTGGTGCTTTTCTCGTCATGGTCCCGGCGGTCATGGTGCAGTACAGCATCGTGCGGGCCGGCCGTCTCCCCGCGGCGGTGGTGGCCACCGTGCTGCTGCAGGCGGCGGTGCTGGCCGGGAGCTGGCTCGCGGCGCCTGGGGGCCGGGTCAGTGGAGGCTATTTCTCCATGGCCTTCATGCTGCTGGCCGGGGCATCCGCTGGGCTATTGATCAGGTGGCGGTACGACCGGTTACAGGCCCGCGACCACGACCTGCGCGCTGATGCCTCCCAGCGTCAGGCCCAGGCCCGGATGTCCATCGCGACCGATCTCCACGACACCGTCGGGCATGCCCTGACCGCCGTCATCAGCCTGTCGCGGGGCGCGCTGGCGACCTTCGATGACGACCCCGCCGCCGCCCGCGAGGCCCTCGTCATGCTGCAAGAGGCCGCCCAGGTGGGGTTGGACCGCACCCGCGGCGTGGTTGCCCAGCTGAACAGCGACACCCCGGTCAGCAACGACGGCGACGACACGGTTGCCGGGCTGGTCGCGCGGGTCCGGGCTGCGGGCCGGAGGGTCCGGGTCGTCGCGGGGCCCGCCCCTGAGGTCGCGCATTCCCTCGTGGTGCCGGTGGTGCGGGAGGCCCTGACCAATGCGCTGCGCTACGCCGACGACTCCCAGATCCTGGTCGCCGTCACTCCCGCGGCGGCGGGGGGAGCCGAGGTGCGGGTGGCCAGTGGTCTGCCCCCCCACCGCGGCGCCGCCCTCCGGGGGTGGCCGGGGCCTGGCCGGCATAGCGCGCCGCATCGCCGAGGCGGGCGGTGAGTTTTACGCAGGTCCTGCCGGCGACCAGTGGGTGCTGGCCCCGCGTATCACCCGCGAACTCCTGGCTCGCAGCGTCCTGAACCAGCAGCCGCAACCCCGGCTGGACGAACGCCAGGCAGCGGCCAGGGCGCTTCTGAGGCGGCTCAGCGAACGAGAGCTGGAGGTGCTGGTCGCCGTCGGACGGGGCTTGACGAACGCCGAGATTGCCGAAACCCAGCACCTGGCCCCGTCGAGCGTGAAAACCTACATCAGCCGGCTGCTGACCAAGCTCGGCCGCCGCGACCGGGTGGGTTTGGTGATCCTCGCCCGTGATGCCGACCTTCGCTGAACAGCCGGCCTCCGCTGAACATTGGTATTACCATTGCAGCCAAGGAGGAGGCATGACAGCGATCTGGGCTCACCGCGGAGCATCGGCTTACGCTCCTGAGAACACCATTCCGGCTTTCGAGCAGGCCATCGAGATGGGGGCGGACGGCGTCGAGTTCGACGTCCAGCGCACCAGCGACGGGCAGCTCGTCGTCATTCACGACGAGACCATCAACCGCACCTCGAACGGGTTCGGGAGGGTGGTGGACCTGACGCTGGAGCAGCTGCGGCTGTGCAACTTCAGCAACGGCTTCGTCGGGCACCGCAAGGTGCAGATCCCGACACTGCGGGAGGCCCTCGACCTGCTCGGCCCCACCGGGCTGCGCATCAACATCGAGTTGAAGAACTCCGTCGAGCTCTACCCCGGCATGGAGAGCGAGGCCCTCGACATCGTCCAGGAGGCGGGGCTGCTCGACCGGGTGCTGTTCTCCTCCTTCAACCACTTCTCCCTGGCGAACCTGCGCGACGCCGTCCCGGCGGAGAACCTGGCCCTGCTGTACTCCGACGGCCTCTACGACCCGTGGAAGTACGCCCATCTCTTCGGCGCCCGCTACCTGCACCCGCACTTCTACGCGCTCCAGCAGCCGAACTACATGTGGCTGTGCCACGAGGCCGGGATCGGGGTGAACGTGTGGACGGTCGACAAGAACGAGGACATCCGGGCCCTCGCGGCCCTGGGGGTCGACGCCATCTTCACGAACCTTCCCGACCGGGCCCGCCGCGCCCTGGAACGCCCCTATCTCTGAGACTGAGACCGGCAGGACGGCACCTCCTCCAGACAGGGCGGCTCCCACTAGGCTGGTGGGCCATGACCAATCCGTTCAGGCCTGAGCGGTGGGACGAGGTCCCCGGCTTCGGTTTCACCGACATCACCTACCACCGCGCCCGCGACGTCGCTGCCGTGCGGATCGCGTTCAACCGGCCCGAGGTGCGCAACGCCTTCCGGCCGCACACCGTCGACGAGCTGATCGCCGCCCTCGACCACGCCCGCACCAGCTCCGACGTCGGGTGCGTGCTGCTCACCGGCAACGGCCCGAGCCCCAAGGACGGCGGCTGGGCATTCTGCTCCGGCGGCGACCAGCGCATCCGCGGCCGGGCCGGCTACCAGTACGCCGACGGCGAGTCCGCAGGCACCGTCGACAAAGCCCGGCTCGCCCGCCTGCACATCCTGGAGGCGCAGCGCCTCATCCGATTCATGCCGAAGGTCGTGATCGCGCTCGTCAACGGCTGGGCCGCGGGTGGTGGCCACTCCCTCCACGTCGTCGCCGACCTGAGCATCGCCTCCGCCGAGCACGCCCGCTTCAAGCAGACCGACGCTGACGTCGGATCGTTCGACGGCGGTTTCGGGTCGGCCTACCTGGCCCGCCAGGTGGGGCAGAAGTTCGCGCGCCAGATCTTCTTCCTCGGCGACGTCCACGACGCCCAGGAGGCCCGTGAGATGGGCATGGTCAACAAGGTGGTGCCCCACGCCGACCTGGAGGAGACAGGCCTGGAGTGGGCGGCGAAGATCTGCGCGAAGTCCCCGACGGCGCAGCGGATGCTGAAATACTCCTTCAACCTGGTCGACGACGGCTTGGTCGGCCAGCAGGTGCTGCTCGGCGAGGCGACCCGCCTGGCCTACATGACCGACGAGGCGGTAGAGGGCCGCGACGCGTTCCTGCAGCACCGCGCCCCCGACTGGTCGGATTTCCCCTACTACTACTGAAGCCACTGCTACTCCTGATACTGAGGCAGAGGACACCGCGCAGGCATCCCCAACCTGTTTCCACTACGGCAGATAGTGGGTTGGGGTGGCTCATGGGGTCCCCGCCCCATGGTCGTGACGCTGCTGCCCGCTGCCCCAGAGGTTATGATTCCGAACTGATCCGACCAGACGATAACTGTTACGGGGGAGTTGACTTGCTGTTCACACGACGCCGCATCGAGACAGGTATCGTCGGTCTGCTGCTGGCGTCGCTGACCGGATTCGCGCTGGTCCATCAGGGAGTGCCAGCCACCGAGGTGGATCTCCACGACGGCGGCGTCTGGGTCACCAACCCCGCCGAAGGCCTCGTCGGGCATCTCAACTATCAGTCCCGGACCCTCGACGGCGGCCTCGACCCCGCCTCCCACCAGTTCGACGTCAGCCAGGAGGGCAACCGCGTCCTGCTGCACGACTCGCAGGGCTCCGCGGCCGCCACCATCACCACCGCATCGCTGCTTCTCAACTCCCGCGTCTCCGTCGGGGACATGACGGTGGTCCAGGGCGACGACACCGTCCTGATCGCCGACACCGCCGGGGGCAAGGTCTGGGCCACCACCCTGGAGGATTTCGCCTCCTTCAACACCGCCTCCGCTACACCGGTGGCCGAGGACCTGCAACAGCCGCGCGTGACCGCCGGCCGCGGCGGCGTGGGGTTCATCGTCGATGCCGCCGGCGCCGTTACCCGAGTCACCTCCCGCGACCACCACTTCACCACCGAGGACGCCGGGCGCCTCGACGGCGGGATCACCTCCGACACCCAGCTCACCGTGGCAGGAGATGAGATCGTGGCCGTCGGCGCGGGCCGGGTGCGCACCACCGGCAGATCCATCGACGTCCCCCAGGCCGACGGCACCGCCCGCGCCCAGCTGCCCAGCCGCACTGGCGGCCAGGTCAGCATCGCCACCCCCAGCGCGCTCATCACCGTCCCCCTGGGTGGTGGCTCCCCGAAAACCACCGATGTCCCTCAGGGAGAACCGGCCGCCCCCGCGGACGTCGCAGGCTGTGTCTACGGCGCCTGGGGCGGCTCCGGCGCCTACGTCCGCGACTGCGCAGGTGATGGCGACGACCTGAACGCCGTCAATGACACCCTCGCCGCAGCCAAGACGCCTGTCTTTCGCACCAACCGCGACATCGTCGTCATCAATGACGCTGCAGGCAACGTCTACCTGCCCAACGAGGGCATGAAGATCGTCAGCAACTGGGAACTCGTCAGATCCCAGGTGCAGGAGCAGAAGAAGGAAACCGAGGAGGAATCCGACGACGAGGTCCGGCATGAGCAGTCCGTCGAGAACCAGGACCAGGTGCCGCCCGTCGCCACCGATGACGAGTTCGGGGCCCGCCCCGGCACATCCACCAGCCTCCCCGTGCTGCTCAATGACATCGACGCCGACGGCGATGTGCTGACCGTGAAGCTGGGAGACATCCCAGAGGGAGTGCAGGTCACCTCCGGTCGCAACGGCCGTTCCGCGCAGATCTTCCTGCCTCCTGGGCAGACCGCACCGGTGACCTTCACCTACCAGGCCTTCGACGGCCAGGACCTCTCCAACACCGCCACCGTCACCGTCACACCCCGGTCGGCGGGGGAGAACTCGCCTCCTGAGAAGAAACGCGACAGCACCGTCAGCATGTCGGAGCAGGCCTCCGTCGAATATTCGGCGCTGCCTGACTGGGTGGATCCCGACGGCGACCCCCTCTACCTGGTCAACGCCGTCGGCGACGATGGCATGCAGGTGACCTTCCGGCAGGACGGCTACCTGTCCCTGCGGGACAACGGCACCGGCGGACCTGGGGCCCGCAAGGTGCAGCTCACCGTCTCCGACGGCAAACAAGAAGCGTCCGGTGAGCTGCAGGTGCAGGTCGCGTCCGGGGCCACGAATCTGCCGCCGATAGCCAACGCCGACCACTATGTCGTCAACCTCGGTGAGGAAGTGGTGCTGAGGCCCCTGAGCAACGACTCCGACCCCAACGGGGAGCCGCTGCAGCTCTCCGAGCTGGGCCAGCCCGCCTCCGACGAGACCTTGCAGCCCGACTTCGAGCAGGCGACGGCGCTGTTCAGCTCCACCCGCGCTGGCACCCACGAGATCACCTACAAGGTCTCCGACGGCCCCAACACGGCAGAGAGCCGCATCCGGATTGACGTCCTCGACCCGGCCACCGCATCCAAGACTCCGAGCGCCGAGAATGACCTAGCGCTGCTTCCGGAGAGCTCCTCCACCGTCGTCAACGTCTTGGAGAATGACTCCGACCCGGCGGGCGGGGTGCTCGCGGTGCGATCGCTGTCCATGGGCAACTGCACGGGCCTGAACGCCGAGGTCATCGACCACTCGTCGCTGCGTCTCTCCGCGCCCGCAGGTCTCCAGGAGTCCTGCAGCTTCACGTACTCCGTCTCCAACGGGGCCGAGACGGCGTCGGCGACGGTGCTGGTGCTGCCCCAGCCTCCTAAGGCCACCAACCAGCCGCCGGTCGCCGTCGATGACCAGGCGACGGTGCGGGCCGGGGACATCGTCACCATCCCCGTATTGGACAATGACTACTCGCCGACGGACCTCGACCTGAGCGTCGCCCCTGACGTCGAGGTGCGCGACCCGGACATCGGCCAAGCGTTCGTCTCCGGAAACCTGGTGCGCTTCAAAGCAGGTCAGACCCCGGGCGCGGTGAACCTCGTCTACACCACCACCGACGCCGCCGGGAACCGCGCCAGCGCCAAGATCAGCGTGACGGTGCGGGGCCTCGACGCCGGGAACCAGAAACCCAACCCGGTGCCCGTCACCGCCCGCGTGTTCTCGGACTCCGAGGTGGACATTGCGGTGCCGCTGGACGGCGTGGATCCCGACGGCGACTCAGTCGAGCTCATCGAAGGCGGCTCCACCGGCCCCACTCTCGGCCGGGCGCAGGTCAAGGGCGGCTACCTCACCTACAAGGCCCCGCGCGGAGCCAGCGGAACCGATACCTTCACCTATCAGGTCAGGGACCGGTTCGGGGACATCGGGGAGGGCAAGATCCGGGTCGGCGTGATTCCCCCGCCGGACAGCAACCAGCTGCCCGTGGCGGTACCGGACCAGATCAAGGTCCGCCCCGGCCAGCGCTTCGACCTGCCCGTCACCAAGAACGACGTCGACCCCGACGGCGACACCATCAGCATCGTGAACGGCTCTGCTCGTTCCCTCGGCTCCTGGCAGACGGACCTGGAGGTGGTCGGCCAGGACGTCCGGGTCGTCGCCCCGGAAAAAGAGGGCAGCTACCAGCTCTCCTACGACATCACCGACAAGGGCGGCGCCCCCGTCACCGGGTATGCCACCGTCCTGGTCGACCAGAACGCGCCGCTGCTGCCGCCGGTCGCCGCTGATGACAGGGTCCCCATGGCCGATGTCTTCCGCAACCGTGAGGTGGAGGTCCCCGTCCTGGAGAACGACGAGGACCCCGACGGCGCCCGCGACGACCTGACCGTCTCCGTGGCAGAACCGGCCCGAGTCACCGGGGGAGGCAACGTCGTCGTGCCGGTCGCCGAGGATCCGCAGGTCGTGCTCTACACCATCAGGGACAAGGACGGGAACACGGCACAGGCCGCGATCTTCGTGCCCGGCACCCGGCACCTGCCACCAACCCTCGACCCAGACCAGCTGCCTGCCCAGGCCAAAAGCGGCGAGACCCTGCAGATCGACCTGTCGAAGTATGTTCTCACCCGCCCCGACCACGTCGCCAAGGTGACCTCAGCTGACTCCGTCACCGCAGCCTCCGGGGCGTGGACCGGCGGCCCAGACCAGGGTCTCAAAGTCGTCAGCGACACCATGATCGAGTTCACCCCCGACCCATCGTTCAACGGGCCGACCTCCGTCACCTTCGGGGTCTACGATGGCGCCGATCCTGATGATCCGAACGGCCTACGTGCCACCCTCACCCTGCCCATCGAAGTCATCAGCTCCGGTGCGACCCCGCCTGTGCTGCGCCCCACCCCCGTTGAGGTCGCGCCTGGTGAGGCCCCCATCGATGTCGCGCTGAAGGACATGGTCGACGACCCCGACGAAGGCGACAACGAACGGATGACCTACCAGCTGCTTTCGGCCCCCACCGACCAGTTCGACGTCACCGTCACCGGGCAGCAGATGCAGGTCTCCGCGAAGTCCGGTGTGCCCACGGGGACGTCTGGAACCGCCGTCGTCCAAGTCCACGACGGCAGCACAGACCCCCTGCAGATGAGCATCCCGCTCAGCGTGGTGACCTCCACCCGCCCGCTGATCACCACCACCGAACTGACCGAGCCGGATGGACGGGTGGGCCAGTCCAAGACGTTCGACCTGGCCCAGGCGATCACCAACCCATTCGCCGATCAGGGCGGTCAGGTCACCATCCTCGATCCGCAGGTCACCCAGGGCACTGCCACCGTCGCCGCGTCCGGGATGGAGCTGACCGCCACCCCTGGCGCGGTCGGCAGCGTCGTCGTCACCTATGTCGCGCAGGATGCCACTGGCGATGCGTCACGGCAGGTCACAGGCCAGGTCTCCATCACCGTCAAGGACAAACCTCAGCCGCCCAGCAACCTGACCGCCAAGTCGGATGTCTCCGGCACCGTGGAGCTGGCGTGGACGCAGGGCGACCTGAACGGCGGTGCCCTACAGAGTTTCGTGGTCAACTGGAACGGTGGCTCCCAGAACTGTCCGGCGGTGACGAATTGCCGCGTCACAGGCCTGCAGAACAATGTCGACTACAGCTTCACCGTCTCGGCGGTCACGGAGGCAGGCACGTCGGATCCCTCTGCGCCGGCCACGGCCCGGCCCGACGCCAAACCCAACCAGCCCGCAGTCCCCACCACGAAGTTCGGCGACCGGGTGATCGATCTCAGCTGGCCCGCAACCACCGTCCCCGACGGGGGATCTCCGGTGACCCAGTACAAGATCCAGGTCAGCCCAGGTATCAACGGGCAGACCGAGTTCACCACAGCGGACACCGCGTGGCAGGCGACGGGCCTCAGCAACGGCACCGCATACCGGTTCCGCATCCAGGCACTCAACCGCTACGCGGAGGGCAATGTCGCTCGCGAGTCCGAATACTTGTGGAGCGACTATTCGGCCCCTGAGATCCCGGCAGGCGCACCCACCGGGCAGGGTGCGCCCACCGTCAACAAGAACAAGGCCTCTGGAGCTGCGCCCAGCGCCACCGTCAGCTGGGGAGCCCCCGGTGACGCCAATGGCGACCGCAGCTTCGTCTACGAGCTGCGGGAATCCGGCTCCGGAGAGGTGAAATACTCCGGACCTGCCACCAGCACCACCGTCACCATGAGCGTCAGCTCCGAGGACAAGACCTTCCAGGTGCGCTCCAGCAACAAGTCCGGGCTATGGAGCGACTGGTCATCCGCGTCGAATGCGGTGCGGGCCTTCCAGCCGCCGGGCGCGCCGACCGGGTTCTCGCTCACGCCCACCGGCGTCTCGAATCAGGTCAGGTTCTCCTTCTCCGGCGCGGACGGCAAGGGCGCCAGGGCTGGCGAGATCCGCTACCGCTGGTCGGCGGGCGGCGCATCCGGTGTCGTGGGCAACGGGGAGACCGTCACCAACGGGGCGTTCGTCAACGGCCGGGACGTCGCAGTGAACCTGACGGCCATCGCGACGGTGAACGGTGAGACCGCGGAGGGTGATTCCGCGACCGCCACCGTCAACGCCTATGCGCCGCCTGAGGCACCGGTTGTCAGCGCCGAGGGCACCTACCGGCGCGTCAACTACAGCTGGAGCCACGACCCCAACTCCGGCGGCCGGCCGTCGACCATCACCACCTCCACGGGGGAGCGCAGTAGCGCTGGCAGCGGCGGCGGCGGCGGGCAGGACGTCGACTTCGGCACGCAGGCCTGCATCACGGTCACGGCAACCAACTCAGAGGGGCAGAGCGCCAGCACTCAGAAGTGCAATTCCAGCTGGCCTGCGCCCAAGGCCGCCGACTTGCACGGCCCGCCCCTCGGCTCGGGGGAGCCGTGCAGTTTCGCATCGTGTGACCAGTTCCACGTGCGGCTGGACTACTGGAAGCCGAACTCTGCTGTGGTCTGCACCATCAGCTACAACGGATACACGAGCTCAGGCCGCCTCAATGTCGATCAGAATGGCTACTTCCAGGGCCGGTTCGAGCAGTGGTTCATAGACACCAGGTTCCCTGCGGGAAATGACATCACCAGCCAATGCAAGCAGCAGTGAAAGAGGACCACCGATGACAGTCACCCCCGAACATGCTGCCTGGTTCGCGGACACCTTCGCGAAGATCGTCGACAACGTCGGCCAGGCGCTGCTGGGCAAGGCGCCCGTTGTCCGGCTGGCGCTGACCTGCTTGCTCTCCGAGGGACACCTGCTGCTGGAGGATGCTCCGGGCACCGGCAAGACGGCCCTGGCCCGCGCCATCGCGGCCTCGGTGCAGGGCAGCCACAGCCGCATCCAGTTCACCCCCGACCTGCTGCCCTCCGATATCACTGGCATCACCATGTACGACCAGGAAAAGAGCCAGTGGGACTTCCACAAGGGTCCCATCTTCGCGTCCATCGTGCTGGCGGACGAGATCAACCGGGCCTCGCCCAAAACCCAGTCCGCGCTGCTGGAGGTGATGGAGGAAGCCATGGTCACCGTCGACGGCGTGCGCTACCCCGCAGGCCGTCCGTTCATGGTGATCGCCACCCAGAACCCGGTGGAGCAGGCCGGAACCTATAAGCTCCCCGAGGCCCAGCTGGACCGGTTCCTGATGAAAACCTCCGTCGGCTATCCCAGCCGCGACGCAGCCCGGAAGGTGCTGGCCGAATCCGCGCAGCCAGACCGCTCCAAGAAACTGAGCCCCGTCATCTCTCAGCAAGCCATCGCCGAGATGTGCGACCTGGTGCGCGACAATCACGTCGACGATGGCATCCTCGACTACGTCCAGGACTTGGCCGACGCCACCCGCAATGATCCCGACACGTCCATGGGCGTCTCGACCCGGGGAGCCATCGCCATGGTGCGGGCCTGCCGGGTCTGGGCCGCCGCCCACGGTCGCAACTTCGTGATACCGGACGATGTCAAAGAGTTGGTGGTCCCGGTGTGGACGCACCGCATCATCATGTCCCCGACGGCCACCTTCGGTGGGTCGTCGGCGGAGAAGGTGATCGCCCGCGTCCTAGGCACCGTCCCCAGCCCGGCGAGTCAGGCTGGCTGAGACTCGTGGGGTTGCGGGGTCTGAAAGATGCGGCCGTAGGCCTGATGCGCCGGGTGCGGCGCGCCGAGTTCGTATCCGCTGTCACCCCACTGGGCTGGGGTGTCGCCGGGCTCGGTGCGGTGTGCGCCGTCATCGGCTGGCTGTGGGGCTGGCTGGAATTCCGGACCCTTGCGTTCCTGGCGTTGGCGCTGGTCGTCGTCGCCGTACTCCTGACCCTGCGTCGCGCCATCCACGACGTGACGCTTGAGCTGCACCAGCCGCGCGTGCAAGTGGGAGAGCCTGGCCTGGGGCGGGTGTGGATCCGCGGCCAGCGGCGCGGATCGTCCTCCGCCACCATCGAGTTGCCCGTCGGTCGCGCTGTCGCCCGGTTCCGGGTGGCTGCGCTGGGTGCCGACGACTTCCACGAGGAGCTGTTTTCCATCCCCACCCGGAGGCGTGGCGTGGTCCCCGTCGGACCGGTGCGCGCCGTGCAGGCCGACCCGGTGGGGCTGATCCGCCGCACCCGGGAGCTGACGCCCTCACAGGAACTGTTCATCCACCCCCGGGTGGTGATGGTGGAGGCCACCGCAATCGGCTTCCTCAAGGACGTCGAGGGCATCACCACGGCCAACCTGTCCAGCTCGGACGTCAGCTTCCATGCCCTGCGCGACTACGTTCCCGGCGACGACCGTCGCTCCGTCCACTGGAAGACCACCGCCCGCACCGGACGGCTCATGGTGCGTCAGTTCGAGGAGACTATGCGGGCGCACCTGCTTCTGATGCTGTCGACGGTGCGCCGTGACTACGCCACCGGCGACGACTTTGAGGCGGCCCTGTCCGCGGCCGCGTCGCTCAGCGTCGCCGCGCTGCGGGAGGAACGGCAGGTCTCGTTCTACACCTCGGCGGGCAGGCTTACGTTCCCGACGGGCGTGGGACTGCTCGACGAGCTGTGTCGTGTCGAGCTGACAGACGACGGCCCCAGCCTGCAGGAGCTGGCGCTGCTGGCGGGCAGTGAGGCCTCGGGGGTCTCCGTCGCTGGATTCATCACGGGGGGAACCGATCCGATGGAGCTGCGGGCAGCGCAGCTCGTGCTGCCCCAGCAGATCAAGACCTTCGCCCTGCGCAACCAGTCCAGCCTGACGATCGCGCGCCACCAAGTGGGCGACATCACGGTGCTGGACCTGCCAGAGCTGGAGCAGCTGCCGCGGGCTCTGGGGAGCCTGACATGAGGGGGTCCGTGATCCGGGCGCTCGGGATCTGGGCGCTGCTCGTCCCTGGTGCTGTCGCGCTGCAACCAGCCTTCGGCGACTGGCAGGGCTTCGTCCCCGGCCTTGCAGGCATAACGGCGGGCGTCGCTGTCGGCTGGGCAGCAGCCCGGTTCCGGCTGTCCGCGGCCCTCATGGTGCTCATGACCACTGTCGTATACCTGCTGTTCGGTGGTGTGGCGGCCCTGCCTCGCACCACCATCGCCGGGGTCATCCCCACCGTGGAGACGTTGCGGCGTCTGGTGCTGCTCGCGGTGTACAGCTGGCGCGACCTACTGACCATCGCCACCCCGGCGGGCGACTTCACGGGACCGGCGGTGGTTCCGTGGCTCGCCGGGCTGCTGGCCGGGGTGGTCGCTGCCACCATCGCCCTGCGGCGGCGGACTGTGTTCTGGCCGCTGCTGGTCCCACCCCTCTACCTCGCGGTCAGCATCGCCTTCGGGGTGCGTACCGCGCCTACCGCCCTGTGGCTGGGAGGCGCGCTCGGACTGGGCATGGTCACCTGGGTGTGGCTACACCAGCTGGCAGCTCAACGCAGCGACAACGCCGACATCCTGGTCAACCGCAAGGCCGACGCGGCGCAGGTCGCCCGGCAGGCCGTCGCCGCCGTCATCATCCTGGCGGCCGCCGCCACCGGCGCCGTCGGTGCCACCGCCGCGACGGGGGCCCACGCCGACCGGCAGGTGCTGCGCGACCGGATCGCCCCGCCTCTCGACCTGCGGAACTATCCGTCGCCGCTGATGAGCTACCGGCTGATGGAACTCGATCTCAAGGACACCACGCTGTTCACAGTGACCGGCATGCCAGAGGGTGCCCGGCTGCGGCTGGCGGTGATGGACCGCTACGACGGCAACGTGTTCAACGTGTCCCAGCAGGCCAACCAGTACCTGCGCACCGGCCGCACCGTCTCCCAGGATGTCCAGGCCAACGCCGGCCTGAGCGTCGAGGTGGCAGCCGAGTACTCCGGTGTCTGGGTGCCGCAGGCCGGAACGCCGAGCTGGCTGGAGTTCACGGGCGAGCACGCCGTCAAACTATCCGAGGGAGCCTATTACAACCGCACCGCGAACCAGACCCTCACCACCAGCGCTCTAGCCCCAGGCGACCGCTACCGGCTGGAAGCGGCGATCAGCCCGGAGCCGACCCTGGAGGAGCGGGCCGCCCTGGGGGCCGAGACGGCGGGTAACGCGCCGCTGGCGAAACTGGACGCTGCCCCGGAGATCCTCACTACCCGGGCCACCGAGTACGCGGAGGGGGCAGGAACCGATTTCGAGCGGCTGGTGGCCATCGAGACCAGGCTCGTTGAGGACGGCTACTACTCCGACGGTTCTGACCAGAAGTCTCGCTCCGGCCACACCGCCGAACGGCTAGCCACGATGTTCAACAGCCCGGCTCTGGTCGGCGACGACGAGCAATACGCCACCGCCATGGCGATCATGGCCGGTCAGCTCGGCGTGCCTGCGCGTGTCGTCATGGGTTTCTACCCCAAGGAGTATCCGGGACAGGAATGGCAGGTCAAGGGCACCGAGGCCCACGTGTGGGTTGAGGCCTATTTTGCCGGTGCGGGCTGGGTGGCCTTCAACCCGACTCCGGACCGGGACAAGACCCTGCAGACTGAGGTCCCCAAGCCGAAACCCAAGCCCAAGCCTCAGGTCGACCCGCCGCCGAACCCGCCCGAGAAGCTGCCGGACGAGCCGGTGCTCGCTGACCGTGATGCCGAGGACGGGGAGGGCGACGACCGGTTCACCATCGACTGGGGACTGGTGCTGATGGCGCTCGGCGTCCTGGGCGGTGCCGGAGTGATCGCGTCGCCGTTCCTGCTGGTCCTGGGCCTGAAGGCCAGACGCACGACCCGCCGCCGCAACGCTGCTGTGGTGCGCGACGCGGTGTCCGGTGGCTGGAAGGACATCGTCGACCGGGCCCGCGACCTCGGCTTCCCGGCATCGCAGTGCGAGACCCGGCGGGAGGCCGCCGCCAGGATGCAGGAGGCCTACCCGGAGGTCCCGATCATGCCCACAGCGCGGCTGATGGACTCCGCCCTCTACGGTCCTAACCAGCTGGCACCTGCCGCCTCCGAGGAGACGTGGCGGCAGGTGGACCAGATCAAGCGCGGCATGCTGCAACAGGTGGAGTGGTACCGGCGTCCGCTGGCTCTGCTGTCCCTGCGTTCCCTGCGGCGGGCCGACAAGCCAGCCGACGGCTTTGCGACGAGCCTGAGCAAGTCCTGCAGTCGGGGGAAGGTCATGACCGAGGAGGTCAAGGATGCCTGAGACAGCCCTCTCACCGCGCCTGGAGAAGGCGCTTGCCGGACGGGGCGTGCGCGTCGGTGCCCAGGTGCTGAACGCCGTCCCGATGCTGCTGCTCGCAGGGGCTGAGCTGTTCCTCTTCTACACCGGCAAGGACGCCACCGGCTACCGGGTTGGGATCGTCGAGATCCTGCTGGGGGTCTGCGCGCTGGCCGTCGTGGTGATGCAGCTGGTGCTGGTCCTCAGACGCGCCCAGACCATCGGCTCCTCGCTTCTGAGGTTCGACTACCGCGACCCGGAGACGGCCCGTCCCAGGGGAGGCCGCCTGTTCTGTCAGCTGCTTCTGACATCGCTGCTGACCACCGTCACGGTGGGCGTCATGGCGATTGTGCTGCTGGTGACCTACCGCCGCGGCCAGTCGATGGTCGACCGCTGGCTCGGGCTGGTCGCGACGAGGCCGAAGGACATTCCGGAGGAGCCCAGGCCGAAACTCAATGCTGCCCCGGTGGGGCGGGTGCGTCAGGTGACCATGCCCGGCATGGCGACGGCGGCGCCGGTGAGCCAGCAGCCGCCGGATCCCCCCGGAATGCAGCCGTCGCCCCCCCAGCCGGGCGCTGCCACCCCGCCGCCCGGCATCCCGTCGTCCTGGGTCGCAGCCGGTCCGGTCTCCCCGCCGCACGCTGCTGGAGCCTCGCCCGCCGCACCCATGCCGGCCTCGCGGCCCGTGTCCCCCGTGACCTCGGCATCAGCCGGTGCGCTGATCGAACGGTCACCGTTCGCCCCCAAGGACGCCGCCCCCACACCGGCCACGATCCTTCGGGAAGGATCCGCGGCGGTTCCGCTCGTTTCCGTGTCGCAACCGCTGCATACGCCTGCCTCCTCCCAGGAGACTGTGTCGGAGACCAGGACCACAGGCCGCGACGAGACCATGCTCGACAAGGTTGCGGTATCCGCGGAACCCAAGCTTTGTCTTGATGACGGCACGGTGCTCAGCCTTGACACACCGCTGGTCTTCGGCCGCAACCCCGTCGCCCTGCCGGAATACCCGGAGTCGCAGCCCCACGAGCTGATCGACGAAACCATGAAGATGTCCAAGGTTCATGCAGTGGTGTTGGCCAACGATGGGGACGTGCACGTCGTTGATGTGGGTGCGCGCAATGGCGTCATCTTCGAGTTCGAGGGGACCAGGTGGCGCATCGAGCAGCACCTGAGGACACCGGTTCGTCCCGGCACCGTGGTCTACCTGGGTGGGCGCTCTTTCCAGGTGGAGTCATGATCGACACACCACACGGCAGGCTCACGGAACCGAGGGTTGAGCTGCGGTTCGGTGCCCGCTCAGATCGCGGGATGGTGCGGCTCCACAATGAGGACTCCTACATCACAGCGCCCCCCTGCTTCGTCGTGGCTGACGGTATGGGCGGGCATGCCCGCGGTCAGGCCGCGTCGCAGGCTGCCGTCGAGAATTTCCTCTCCCTGACAGGCCACAAGTGGGCGACCGGTGAAGAGGTGCTGGCTGCTATCGACGGCGCCAGTGCGGCTGTGTCCCGGCTGTCAGGGGAGGGACGGCCGCCGGGCAGCACGCTGGCCGGGGTGGTGCTGACCCTGCAGGCCAATCAGCCGCGCTGGCTGGTGTTCAACATCGGTGATTCCCGGGTCTACCTGCTGCGCAAAGGCGAACTCACCCAGATCAGTGAGGACCACTCGGTGCTGTGGGAACGCCCCGGGGAAGGGTCGCGCAACGTCATCACCCGGGCGCTCGGGGCTGGGATGGTCAAGCCTCTCGTCGCCGACCAGTGGCTGCTCAGCATCCACAAGGGTGACCAGATCCTGATCTGCAGTGACGGCCTGTACTCCGAGGTGACCGAGTTTCTCATGACCGCGCTCCTGCTGGGGGACGCCGATCCCCGTGACAAGGCTGCGGCGCTCGTCGATGCGGCGAAACGCGCTGGGGGACGCGATAACGTGACTGCCGTTGTCGTCGTCGTTGACACCGTTGACGCAGATGGCGTTGACTCTGATCCGGACGAGGAGACCATCCCCGGCAATGACGACACCGTTCAGGATCTGGAGATGCCATGACTGTGCGCTGGACCCCAGGCACCCACCGTGCTCTGGTCTGGGAGGCGGGGATGGCGCTGGTGGATGCTCAGGTGAGCGACGAGCAGGCGGAGCAAGTGTGGCTCTCGATGCTGCGCGATCCCCAGCTCGGAACTTTCCTGCAGGTCCTGATGGAGGCCACTGGCACGGGGCTGCTGACGATCCCGGCTTTCGCGGTGACCATCCTCTCTGAGGGAGCCCACGTCGCTGTGCGCGGCCCCCTGCGGGCCCGGATCACCTCCGTGGATGGCGACACGCTGATCAGCGGGCGGGAGGTGACGACCTGGGATGAGAAGCATGTTGCCGGCCCGGTTGCGGTGGAGCTGAGCGCTGATGACGCCGGTGGTCGCTCGCTTCTCCTGATTGCAGGCCTGACAGATGCGTCCCGCCTGGTCTGGGATGGCCGGTCCGAACAGCAACCGACGACGACCCCGCCGGTCACGTCCGCGCCCCGCAAACCCGAGCCGGAGGAAGTCGCGGCGGAGGAAGCCGAGGCCAGGGAAGAAGAGGCCAGCACCGCGAGTCCCGTGTCGGAGAGCCCGGAGTCCGTGGAGAGGAAAGCGGAGCAGAAACCCGATTCGGACGAGGACGACGATGCCGAGGCAGGCGCATCTGCCGCTGCACCAGCCCCAGCCTCTCCGAAGCCACCTGAGTCGCAGGAGAGCGACGCCGAGGAAGAGGCAGACGAGGCCGAGCCAGAGGGGCCTGTGACAGCCCCCCAGCCCGCGGTGTTCGATGAACCGGTGATCCAGCCGGAGCAGATCCCTACCCTGATGCCTGACCCCACCCATGCTGATCCTGCCGCGGACGACTCTGTGGCAGAGTCCGCTTCTTCGTCCACTGACTCCTCCGCGCGGCGAGCTGGCCCCTACGACGCCATGTGGGATGACTCCCAGCTGCTGGAGGAGGAACCTGAGTCTTCCGTCCCGCAGAGGCTCGAGGAGCTGCGCCATGGCGAGACGATAGCTGACGAGGATGCCGAGGTCGCCGTCACCGCTGTCCCGTCGCGCAACGGCATCGAGGTGCTGGCGGTGGTCTGCGATAACGGGCACCCCAACCCGCCGCAGCGCGCCACCTGTTATACCTGCGACGCTCCCGTCGGGGGGCAGCCACGCCAGATGGCCAGGCCACAGCTCGGGTGGCTGCGGATCAACGGCGGGGAGAAGGTGCCGCTGCTCGGCCCGGTGGTGGCAGGGCGCAACCCCCAGTCCAGGGTGATCTCCGCGGAGACGACACCGCGCCTGGTGGCCCTTCCGCACGCGCACGTCTCCAGCAGCCACATCGCGTTCCTGCTGGAGGGTTGGACGGTGCTCGCCCGGGACCTTGGGTCCCGCAACGGCTCCTACCTGCGCCGTCACGGCAAACCACCGATGCGGATGCCCGAGCAAGACGTCCCGCTCGTCCCAGGCGACGTCATTGACCTCGGTCATGGCGTGTTCATCAACGTGGAACGGATTCCCTGACATGGCGCAACGCACTCCTGCCCCAGAGCTTCCCGGCTACACCTTCAGGAAATGGCTGGGCGGCGGCGGTTTCGCAGATGTGTTTCACTACCACCAGGAAGGCCTCGGACGCGACGTCGCCATCAAGATGCTGCACCACGGTGTCAATCCCAAGACCCTGGCTGCCTTCCAGACCGAGGCCAGCCTGATGGCCAAGCTCAGCAGCCATCCCAACATCGTGACGATCTTCGAGATGGACATCGCTTCCGACGGACGTCCCTACCTGGTGATGGAGATGTGCCCGGCAGCGCACCTGGGGGAGCGGGTGTCGCGCCGCCTCTACAGTCCCGCGAAGGCCATGGAGGTCGGTGTCCAGATCGCTGGGGCCGTCGAGACCGCTCACCGTCTTGGCGTGCTGCACCGCGACATCAAGCCTGCGAATATCCTGTTCACCCAGTTCAGTGTGCCTGCGTTGACCGACTTCGGTATCTCCATCTCCGTGGACCAGGGGGCGACGGCGTCGACGGCCATGAGCCCGCTGTGGGCGCCGCCCGAGCAGTTCGGCAACTCTCCGGTGGGTATCGGGCCGTGGAGTGACGTGTACTCGCTGGCCGCCAGCGTCTGGGCGACGTTGGTCGGGCACAGCCCCATGTACCTTCAAGGCCAGGGCAATGACGTTCTACACCTCAACGCCAGGGTGCGCAGCATGCCAGCGCCCCGCACGGGACGGGCGGATGTGCCCGATGAGTTGGAACGGGTGCTCGCCGTCGCCATGGCCAAGGATCCAAGGGAGAGGTTCCAGAGCGCCCTGGAGTTCGCGCGAGCCATGCAAGGTGTGCAGGGCCTGCTGAACCAGTCCGTGACCGCCGTCCAGGTGTTTACCGACGAAGCAGATGAGCCCGGTTTCGAACCGGAGCAGCGTGACGGGGGCACCCGGATCCAGGGGTTTCAGCTCATTGACCCCGAGGCAGGCGAGCCCACCAGTCATGCCACGGGACCGAGTGGCGGCCTCACCTCCCCGCTGGACCGTTCCGAACCGACCGGCGGCTACCTGGTCCCGGGTCAGGGCGTCCTACAGCATGGCCGGGGTGTGGCCCAGCCGGGCCTGCGGGATTTCACCGGTCCTGTTGCTCCTGCCCCGCCAGAGGAGAAAAGCGCCCCCGCCACCCTGCTGCCGGAGCCGGAATCTGAGCCTTCTGCCAGGAAACGGCTTCCCCGGGTGGCGGTCGTGGCGTCGCTGCTGATTGTGCTGGTGGGGGTCGTCGTGACAGTGGTCGTCCTGGTGAACCGGAACAACGCGGCCACGACCCCCAATGAGACCGGCAGCCCATCGGCCTCCGCCAAACCCGTTGACCCGCTCGCCGCCGCGGTGCCTGCGGTCACGGACCTCAGCGGCAGCGTCAGCGGTTCCGAGGTGACCTTCACCTGGACCAACCCGGATCCGCAGCAGGGGGACCGGTTCCGTTACGCCGTGAGGGACCCGCGCGGTGGTTCGGTATCCGAGCTCACCAGCGAGACCACGGTGACGGTCGCGGCGCTGGCGGGTGACACCTGCCTGGAGGTGCATCTGGTGCGGCTCAATGGCCGGGAGTCACAGCCGGCGACGGTGTGCGCGCCATGAGCACGCTGCTGGTTGACTTCGCGGGTGAGATCCACCAGGTGCAGCCTGGTGAGGAGTTCACCATCGGGCGCTGCGGAAACCTCGTCATCGACGACAATCCCTACCTGCACCGTAACTTCCTGGCGATACGGCACGACGGCAAGATCTGGTGGATCCACAACGTCGGGTCGCGGATTCCCGCGCGGTTGTCGGACGTCAACCGGCTCATCGAGTCCACTCTCACCCCGGGCTCCGCCATGCCGCTGGTGTTCGAGTCGATGCTGCTGACCTTTCATGCCGGGAACACCAGCTACGAACTGGAGATCTCGCTGGCCTCGGCGGTCTATCAGACGGTTGTGATCTCCGAGGACAACGGGGGAGAGACGACGCTGGGGGAGACCCAGTTCACGCACTCTCAGCTTTTGGTGATCCTCGCCCTCGCGGAACCGGTGCTGCGACGCGCGGGAGTTGGTGCCTGGCAGATTCCATCAGCCGTCGAGGCCGCCCAGCGCCTGGGATGGACGCAGACCCGGTTCAACCGGAAACTCGACAATGTGTGCGACAAGCTCGACAAGGCCGGGGTACGTGGACTCCACGGCGGGCCCACCTCCCAGGCCCACTCCCGTCGCGCCAACCTGGTGGACTGGGCTGTCAGCTCCCGCCTGGTCACCGCTGACCATCTTCCCGCCCTCGACGCCGAGGCGGAGCAGAACCGGAAGATCGGGGAACAGTAGTGCAGATCCGAGTGACGCTGCTCCGGGGCGGGGCAGCGCGCAACATCCTGATCCGGGCCGATGCCACCGCCACCGCGACGGACGTCGCCAACGCCATCCTCAGCGAGGGTCTGAGCGAGCCCTTCCAGTCCTCCGAGGGACGCCCGACCCTGCGCGTTCAGGATCCGCTCGGCCGGGCTCGGGTGCTGGCTGCGGACGCGGCCGTGTCCGAGTCAGGAGTGCAGTCCGGTGGCGTCATCGAGGTGGTCCGCGAGCAGCAGGGAGCCGTTGACGAGATCGGGGCCGTGCTGCGTGTCGTCGCCGGGCCGGACGCCGGCGCGGAGGTCCCGCTGCGCTTCGGGTCCTCCCGGATCGGGCGTTCCCCTCAGAGCGATGTGCGGCTCACCGACCCCAGGGTCTCGAAGTCCCACGCCCGGGTGCTGGTGGGCGCGGGCATCGACATCATCGACGATGACTCTGCCAACGGCGTGGTGGTCGGCGACCAGCGGGTGACCCGCGCCACCCTGGGAGCTGGGGACATCGCGGTGCTGGGTGGCACCCAGGTGCGGATTGACGCCGTCGGGAACCGCAGTGGCCAGAGCCTCGGCACCGAGGTTGCCTTCATGCGCCCCCCGCGGGTGCTGGCGCGGCCCACGAAGACCGAGGTGGAGCTGCCCGAGGTGCCGGAGCCGCCCAATAATTCCCGATTCCCGTGGATCTCGCTGGTTGCGCCCATCGTCATGGGTGTGGGCATGTATGTGTTCACCCGCTCACCCATGACGCTGATGTTCGTCGCTCTGAGCCCTGTGCTCATGATCGGCAACTACGTCAGCCAACGCATCGACGGCTCTCGCAAGAGGAAAGCCGACCTGGCGAACTTCACCGAGGGAATGCGTGCAGCCGAGGAGGAGATGGCCGAGGCCCAGGCTCTGGAGACCCGGCAGTTGCAGCGCCTCTACCCGGCCACCGACGAGTGCATAGAAGCTGCCACGCAGCGCAACGGCGCCCTGTGGTGCCGGCATCCGGAGCATCCCGAGTTCCTACAGGTGCGGATCGGTGCTGGCTCGGTCAGGGCCCTGCATCAGTTCTCAAAGCCCGGTAGACGCCGAGGCTTCGTCCATCTGCAGCGTCAGCAGACCGAGCTGCGGGAGCGATACCGGTTGCTGCACAACACCCCCATCGTCGCTGACCTGCGCTCCGTGGGCGGGCTGGGCGTGGTGGGGTGCGACCCGAGTCTCATCGAGATCGCCCGGGGGCTGATCATCCAGGTCGCCTCACTGCACTCGCCCGCCGAGGTGGTGATCGCCTGCCTGACCTCCACCGACAGCAAACCTGAATGGGCCTGGCTCGAATGGTTGCCGCACACCTCCTCGCCCCACTGTCCCATCCCCGGCCCCTGCCTGGCGGCCGACGGGCCTCGGGGACGGGTGCTGCTGGACCAGCTGGAGGAGCTGATCGAGCAGCGGGCTGAGGGCGACGAGCCCACTCTGCGGGGACCGGTCCAGTCCAGCGAGAAGACCGAGCAGCCTGTGACGCCGTCGGTGGTGGTCATCGTGCACGAGGCCTCCGTAGACCTGGCGCGTGTTGCCCGGCTGGCTGAACGCGGACCTGATGTCGGCGTCTATGTGGTGTGGGTGTCATCCACCCGCGACCAGCTGCCCGCGGCCTGCCGGACCTACGTCGAGTTGCAGCCTGACGGCCAGGCCGTTATCGGCATGGTTCGCTCTGAGCGGGTGTTCGCGAATGTCTCCACTGAAGCCGTCGGTCTGGATACCGCCTACACGGTGGCCCGGACCATGGCCCCCCTGGTGGACGCCTCCGCCCCCGTCGCGGACGAGTCCGACCTGCCGCGCCTGGTGTCGGTGGTCGGGCTGCTTGGCGGTTCCGCCGACGACGAGGAGCAGATCCTGGCCCGCTGGAAGGACAATGGGTCGTTCGTCAACCGATCCCTACCCGCCATTCCCCGGGAGCGGTCCGGGGATCTGCGGGCCGTGGTCGGGCATGCGGGTGCGGAGCCGTTCACCATTGATCTGCGCACGCAGGGGCCGCATGCCCTGGTTGGCGGCACCACGGGCGCCGGGAAGTCGGAGTTCCTGCAGGCTTGGGTGCTGGGCATGGCGCATGCGCACAGCCCGGACCGGGTGACGTTCCTGTTCGTCGACTACAAGGGTGGTGCGGCCTTCGCGCGATGCGTTGATCTGCCGCACTGCGTCGGCATCGTCACCGACCTGTCGCCATACCTGGTCCGGCGGGCTCTGCAGAGCCTCCGCGCCGAGATCCACCGGCGGGAGCATCTGTTCAACAGCAAGGGCGTTAAGGACCTGATCGATTTCGAGAAGACGGGTGATCCCGACTGCCCGCCGAGCCTGATCATCATCGTCGACGAGTTCGCGGCCCTCGTCGGCGAGGTGCCGGAGTTCGTCGACGGGGTGATCGACGTGGCCCAGCGCGGTCGGTCCCTCGGCCTACACCTGGTGCTCGCCACGCAGCGCCCCGCCGGCGTCATCAAGGACAGCCTGCGAGCGAACACCAACCTGCGGGTGGCACTGCGCATGAATGACGAGCACGACTCCACCGACGTGCTGGGCAGTCCGCAAGCAGCCGCGATCGACCCCTCGACCCCCGGCCGGGGCGTCGCGAAGATGGGTCCAGGACGGCTGATCCGGTTCCAGTCGGCTTTCCCCGGGGCCAGGACACCCGCTGAGCCGCCTGCCCCGCCCATCGACATCGACGAGTTCGATTTCGGCCTGGACACCGCCTGGAAACTGCCCCGGCCGAAGCTTAAGGGTGAACAGGTGGACAAGGACATCGACCGGGTGGTGCGTAGCGTGTCCGCAGCCGCGCAGCTCGGCCGGATACCGGAGCCCCGCAAGCCATGGCTGGACACGCTGGCCGAGGTCTACGACTTGATGGAGCTGAGGCAGCGCCGGGACACCAGCATCGTGCTCGGCATGGTGGATGTGCCTGCGCAGCAGGCCCAGCATGCCGAGGTGTTTCGTCCCGACGAGGCGGGCAACATCATCTACTACGGCACCAGCGGCTCGGGCAAGACCACGGCACTGCGGTCGCTGGCGATCGCCGCCTCCATCACCCCACGGTCCGGCCCGGTGCACATCTACGGCCTTGACTTCGCCGGTGGTGGTTTGACGTTGCTGGAGCCGCTCAGCAATGTCGGCGCCATCATCATGGGTGATGACGACGAGCGGGTCACGCGGCTGATGGAGTTCCTGACCAAGAAGCTCGACGAGCGGGCTGCCGCCTTCACGGCTGTGCGGGCCGACAATCTGAGCAGCTACCGGCAGCACGGCAACCCCGACGAGCCGCGCGTCCTGGTGCTGCTAGATGGTTTCGAGAGTTTCCGCACGGAATATGACTCGGGGTTGCAGCGGGCCAAGACCTACGCTCAGTTCCACCGGCTCCTCAGTGAGGGCCGGTCCGTCGGTATCCACTTCGCGGCAACGGCAGACCGCGGTGCGGCGGTTCCGTCATCCATGCAGGGCGCATTCCAACAGCGCATGGTGCTGAGGATGAGCGACCCTGATCAGTACATCGCGTTGAACGTCCCGAAGGACGTGCTGAACCCGAACAGCCCACCGGGACGCTGTATGAACGTCAAGGAGCCGAACGAGCTGCAGATCGCGGTGCTGGGGCCGGACCCGTCGCCACCCGCGCAGGCCCGGGAGATCGAGTCGCTGGCGACCAGCGTCGCTCGCTTCCAGCCGTCGAGGCCGGAGCCGATCCGCAGGCTGCCTTCCCTGGTGCCCGCCGCCTCGCTGCCCGCCACGGTCGGCGGCCTGCCGACGCTCGGCCTGGAGGACCGCACTTTGGGGCCGATCGGCTTCGAGCCACAGGGTGTCTATCTCGTGGCAGGGCCACCCAAATCGGGGCTCAGCTCGGCAGTGCGCTGGTTTGCGCAGTCGATGGCGAATGTGTATCCGGATGTGCCCAGGGTGCTGCTCACGGCACGCAGCACTCCGCTGGCTGGGCTGCCGTTGTGGACGGCCACCGTGCACGGTGCCGACCGGGTGCAGGACTTCCTGACGAACCAGTTGAAGCCCTATCTGACCACGGAGACCACGCCGGGGCTTCCACGGGTCGCGGTGTTCGTGGAGCAGTTCTCCGAGCTGGCGGGCTCCCCGGCAGATTCCACGCTTGCCGAGTCACTGAAACTGGCGCGCCGCAATGGCCACCTGCTGATCGGCGCGGGCGAGATCGCCACCATGTCCGGTTTCAACTCCAGCATGCCGGAGTTGAAGGGCGCGCGGCAGGGACTGCTGCTGCAGCCGGAGATGAACGACGGTGACCTGCTGAAGGCGCAGCTGCCGCGCGTGAGGGCTGCTGATTTCCCGCCTGGCCGTGGCTACTGGATCGCTGCCGGTGACGCGGTCCGGGTCCAGATCCCAGAAGTGGACTGAGGGCACTGGTGAATATGGGCAGTTGACCCCATTGCAGGGTTGTGAAAGTGCTGAGAACATCGTATGCGTCGAAAGGAGGCCCAGGGTGGCAGACCGGCTAGTCGTCAAGGAAAGCCTGGTACAGGGAGGCTTATTCATAGACTGTAGGCGAAGATGAGTCCTGTGACGGCTTGTATTGTGGTTTCGAAGGTGTTGTAGGGGCGGCGGTAATCGGTGTGTAGAACACGCCAGGTTTTGACGTTCGCGATGACACGTTCGATGAGGTAGCGGACGCGGTTGATGGTCGTGTTGTTTCTTTTGTCGCTGTCGGTGAGTTCACCATGGGCGGGTTTCTTCGCGGGGGTGATCATCCCCAATCCGATGTAGCCTTTGTCTCCAATATGACTTTGACTGTCGAGGGCTGCGAGGAAGCCGGATTCCTTGATGGCCTTTGCATCATGCACACTACCCGGCAGGGGCGGGGAGATCCAGGCGAGCTGTCCGGCCAGGGTGCAGGCCACTTGCAGGTTCACCCCCGTCGTGTGGTGCTTGCCTGAGTACAGCTCGGGACGGTCGTGCCACGACCAGCAGGACACCAGAGTACCGTCGATGATGTACTGACGGTCCGGGTCGAGGTCCCCCACGCCGGGCACCCAGGCTTGGAGGGCCTCGGCGATCAGGGGAGTGTAGACCGCCACCACTCGTGAGATGGTGGCTTGGGAGACTGTGTGGATGTCGGCCAGCAACTCCTGGGTGAGATTGTGCCGCAATATCAACACAGTGACCTGGATACAGCGGAACAAGCCCAGGACACGGGACCCTGCCGGGGGAAGGTTTCCGGAACGGGATGTGTGGATCAGTTCGCACAGGTTGAGGATCTGGTCACGGTCAAGGCTTGTGGTAGTATTCACGGCGGCGGCTTGTCTTTCATCTGAGGGTTTTCTTTCTGCATTTTGAATTATCTCAGATCGGGCAAGCCGCCCTCACATCCCCCTCGGGTAAAGTGTTAGCTGGGGAAAGCCAAAACACCCCTATGAATAAGCCTCAGGATGCGACTACGGGTGCGCGTGAGGCCAAGAACTACCTGGATTCTGCTCAGGGATTTGCAGAGGGTTTGGCGGAAGCCGTCGGTAAAGCAGGCCGTCTCAATTCGGTGATCGAGGGGCAGGAGAGCGACTGGGAGATTGCCCGCGGAAAGATGGCTGAATCGCTGGGCAAGCTCGCCGACGTGGTGCAGCAGTGTGACGACGAATTCAAGAGGCTTGACGAGAAAATCAAGGGCGATCTCAACAAGAGCGTTGAAGATGCCCAGGGAAAGCGGTCTGCTGGAAAGGGGGGCGATAAGCAGCAGGCTGCTGGGGCTGGCAACCCTGGAACCGGGAGTCCTGATCCGGCTGCTGGGGGTGAGACCTGTCCCCCGGCTTCGGGTGGCGGTGGTTCTGCCGCTGGTAGCGCCAGCATTCCTCCCTTGAGTGGTGGTGGCAGTTCCGTTGGTGGTGACGGGGGTGGCTTCGGCGGTGGTGGTTCTGCTGGTGGCGGTGGCGCCAGCGTTCCTCCCCTGGAAAGTTCTGGTGGTGCTTCCGGTGGCGGTGCCCATGGAGGTGGCGTTGATGTACCTCCGCTTTCCTCAAGCGGCACCGATCTGTCTTCGTCATCAGGCGGGACGGGAACAGACCATCCCTCCAGCCCGGGTGCGGGAGGGAGCGAGGTGCCTTCCCTGCAGGGCGCGGACGGGAGTGAACTTCCTGACTCGCAGGGCACCGACAGGGACGATGGCGCGCAGCTGGGCATTCACGGACTTCCTGAGACAGGGACGAGCCCGGAGCGTGACCGGCAGCTCGGTTCTCTGATTCGCACTTTCGCCGAACGATGGGCGAAGCTGACTGGGCGTCCCGTCGGCGAGGTCCTCTCCGTTATCGGAGGAATGATCGGCACCGGCGCCCTGGCCA
Source organism: Arachnia rubra (assembly GCF_019973735.1). NCBI lineage: Bacteria > Bacillati > Actinomycetota > Actinomycetes > Propionibacteriales > Propionibacteriaceae > Arachnia > Arachnia rubra. The sequence goes on along the minus strand of NZ_AP024463.1, from coordinate 3,005,862 downwards.
GCCTCTCCGGCACGATGAAAGAAGGCATCCTCGGGCAGGTGGGCACTGGCGACAACTCGCTCACCGATCCACTGCACTCAGGGTCGGCCCTTGAGGGCAGCGGAAGCCTCGGGGATCTCCAGGGGCTGGAGGGCGCGCTGCCCAGTTCCCAGGATGACATGCTCGGCATGGGTGAGGGTCTGAAAGGCCTGGATGATGGTGAGTCCACGTCCCTGGCGGATATCGCGGACGTTAAGGCCCCGGAGGATCTTACAGACAGCAACCTCCAGGAGGCTGTCGCGGATCTTCAGGACCCTGCTGGGGATCTTGGCGGAGCCACCGGGGCTGGGGGCGGGGACGCACCGGATCTGCCGCCCCTGACCTCGTCAGGCGGTGGCGGCGGTGGGGTTGAGCCGCTTCCCTCGCTCGAGACGGCGTCCCAGGCTTCCACCCCTGCAGAGCCGAGTGGCACTGATCTGCCGAGCCTGGAGACTGCGTCTGAACCGACGGCATCCTCAGCGCCGCAGCAGGACCTGCCGGATCTGGAGGAGAAGCCGCAGGGCTCCCCGGCGCGGGCTGGCGTCCCGCTGATGATGGGCGGTATGGCGGCTGCCATGGGTGCGGCCGCCTCCGCAAGCCGCTCCGAGGGCGAGCCGTCGCTGGACGTGCTGGGTGAACGCCAGGCGATACGCGAGGAAGCCGCAGAAGTGCTGAGAAACGACGCAGTCGCGGACGACGGAGGGGAGGAGTGACATGTCTTCTTATGTCACTAACATCATGATTCAAGCAGCCCTCGAGGACTTGAAGGGAAACCCGGAGGCTGTGCATTCCGGCGCTTCTCAGATGCAGACCACCGGAAATCAGCTCAACGATGCTGCCCGCGCCGTCGATAAATTAGTCAGCAGCACAGATGAGGTCACCTCAGATGCCTTCAAGGCGCTGGGTGAGAAGGGCATTGTGGCCACGGAGAAGCTGCGCGTCGCAGGTCTCCGCTACCAGGGCATGGCCAAAGCCCTTCATGAATTCGCCAATGTGCTGGAGGAGGAGCAGCAGGTCGGGCGGCGAGCGGCCCCCCAGGCCCAAAGTGCCCTCGCCCGGAGGGATCATGCGGAACAACAGCATAAAACCGCGGTGTTGAGGGCTATGAACTCGGACCCTGGGCAACAGCGCCAAGCCTGCGAAGATGGAAATCGCGCGGCTGTTGCATACAAGAATGCAGACGCTGATTTTCAGACATCTTTAAAGCAACTTATGGTTGCTGTAAGTAAAGTCAAGGAAGCCAATGAGAGGGCCGCTGCGAAGATCGAGCAGATCAGCGACGACTCTGGCCTGGAAGATTCCTGGTGGGATCGTTTCAAGTCAATTTTCAGCAAAATCTGGAATGGCATCTGCAAAGTTGCTCAATGGGTCTGGGAACACTTGGATGAGATCTGTCTTGTCCTGGAGATAGCTTCCTTCGTGTTGGCGTTTGTTCCTGGGCTTGCTCCAGCGCTCCAGCTTGTCGCGAAGGCCTTGAGAGTGGTTAATTTCCTCACCAAGTGCAAAACAGCCTTCGATATCACTGTATCTGTCGGCAAGGCAATCATCGATCCTTCGCAGAAGAACATCTCTGGGGCTTTCAAGACTGTGGGCGGGGCTGCTTTGAAGAAGTTCGCTGGGAAGAAGATCGATAAGATCGCGGGGAAGATCGGAAGCAAACCAGGGGCATACGTTGCTCGGCTGACACGTTCATCGGAGAAAATCTCGCCAGGCCTCAAGAAGTTCCTGCCTGCCGCTGCGGGCTGGGGTACTTTCAAAGCCGCAGACAAGGGTATCAAATGGGCCGCCAAAACGGGCATCGGAGTGGCGTCTGACACCGTCACCGGGCTGTTTGTTCCAAAAAACAGCGCCAAGGTACATCGCCTCCAGCCCCTTGGTGCGGGCGGCGGTTTCACCGACGGCGGCGGAGGCGGAGGAGGGAGTGCGTGGTGAAGTACAGGTATGTGCTGCCCCGTGATTGGGAGCAGATCAGGCTGGACCCTGTGGAGCCGAAGGCTGTTAAAAAGGCCACGGAAAAGATGTTTTCCAACATTTCCGATGAGGTGGCCCGAGTGAGGATTTCCGGCTGGGTAACCAGCCGCATGCTCTCAATGCTGGAGCCGCTCTCAGAGCGGGGGGCCTGGGCTGCCTACCTACCGGTGGAGGATCCGCGGGCTTCGGTGGTGCGGCCGATGATCGTAACCCGGCCTTTCGACGCCACGGAGATAGGTGACGATCCGATGGAGGCCGTGCTTGCCATGGCTACGAGCGGGGAAGGTGAGACCTCCTTGATACAGCCGAGCGGCATGGTGGGAGCCAAGCTGCGGATCCCAGAGGACGCCAAATCCGCTCTCCTGGATAGCCTGGACATACTCCCGGATGATGTCCGGGAGCTCACGGATGAAAAGAAGATGCTGGCTGCGGCGGCGGAACGTACACGTTTGGTGCGCCAGGTCCGCTATATCATCGGTCAGCCGGGGAATCCGGAACGCTGGATGCATGTGGAGGCGTCGGTGAGCTGTGATCTGGCCGAGGGGGCCGGTGAGGCACTTGATGCCGTCGAGGAATTCTTTGACGCTTGGGTGGAGACGCTGAGCTGGGAGGACGATGACGATGAGTGATGTCACTCCGACGATCCTCCCTTTGCCGCCAGGGATGCCCGAGTCCGACTGGCAGGCCTGGTTCGAAACAGTGCGTCCAGAACTGCTGTCAGCTGGGTTTGAGGAGGAAATGGGTTTGGTCGTGGACCGGCTGAACCGGATGCTGGTCTTCGGTATCCCCGATGCGGCTGTGGGCTGCTGCGCGTTGCTGCAACCAGGTACTGAACCTTGCCTGGTGACGGTCTATGCTTCTCCAGAGCCCGCTGGGCAAGCCCAAGAGATGCCGCGGGCTCTCGTCGATATTCCAGCTGCGCACGTGTTCAATAGCGTGGATGACACTGTCGATGTAAAAGGATTCACTTTGTACCGTGCGTCTCGTGTGGTGGCTCCAGCGGATGAACCGGAATCAGTTGTGCTGCGCGGAGCTATTGCGACCACTCGGGGTATCGCTGGGCTGCAACGGGACGTGTGCTTGTACTTCGTTGGTGGAGAAATCGACCACTTGGCTACCGTGTTCTGGCCCCTGGGGGTATTCCTGGCCGGTGAATTAGCCGAGCAACTCATCCTTGTTGGCGAGGGTCGGTAAATAAGGTGTGGCGACGGGACGGTGGGGCCCTGCGTCAAAAACAAATGTAACCCACACATCAGAAAGGGAATGAAATGGCAAATCTCAACGTAAGCTACGACGCGATGGAGTCCGAGGCCAGCGCTCTGGTCAGTGGCAAGGATCAGATCCACCAGCAGCTGCAGGCGATGAAAGCCCGTATTGAGGGTCTGGTCACCAATGGTTTCGTGACTGACCAGGCGTCAGGCGCGTTCAACGAGATGTACCAGAATTTCACCACCTCGGCCTCCAACACCATCTCGTCACTCGATGGCATTGCGCAGGGCCTGCGCTCCATGGCCAATGCCATGCGCGAGACCGATACCCAGATGGCGAACCAGGTTCGCGGCTGAGTGCCCCTCCCGGACCCGGGTGCCTGAGGAACATCAGGTGCCCGGGTCTGTGTTTGCAGTGATGCCCTCGTTTTTATGTGAACTTTGATGATCTCCTGCCGCAGGCGGTGCCCTCAGTCGGCCAGCCCGTACAGCCGGTCGCCGGCGTCGCCCAGCCCGGGGACGATGAAGCCTTGTTCGTTGAGGCGTTCGTCGACGGCCGACACCACCAGGGTGCAGGGGACGTGGAGGTCCGCCAGCAGGTCCTGGATCCTCTCGATCCCCTCCGGGGCGGCCAGCAGGCAGATGCAGGTGATGTCGTCGGCGCCGCGTCCGACGAGGAACTTCACGGCCTCACCCAGCGACCCGCCCGTCGCCAGCATCGGGTCCAGCACGTAGCACTGACGTCCGGAGAGGTCCTGCGGGAGGCGTTCGGCATAGGTGGTGGGCTCAAGCGTCGTCTCGTCGCGGATCATCCCCAGGAAACCGACCTCGGCGGTCGGCACCAGGCGCAGCATGCCGTCGAGCATTCCCAGGCCGGCGCGCAGGATCGGCACGACGAGCGGGGCGGGGGAGTCCAGCTTCGTGCCGGTGGCCGGGGCGACGGGGGTCTCGATGGCGGTTTCGTGGACGCGCACCCCGCGGGTCGCCTCATAGGCCAGCAGCGTCACCAGCTCCTCGACGAGACGCCGGAAGATGGGCTGCTCGGTGGTGCGGCTGCGCAGAAGGGTCAGCTTGTGATCGACGAGGGGATGAGAGATGACGCGAAGTTCCACGAGGTAACTTTCGCATACCGGAAGGGTTTGGGCGAACGGATATTGGCCCGAGTCCTCAAGCGGGTGCAGGATCTGGAAGGATGGGTTCTCTATAACACCCGTGAGGAGATCAGCCGTGGACGCCTTTGACGAAGACGCCGAGCCCTTTGACCTGAAGGATGACCGCGACCTGGATGCCGCCGACGACTCCGACGACGAGTTCTTCGACGACGACCTCGAGGACGCAGGTGAGGACGACATCGACCTCGTTGTCGCCGTCTACCGTGAGGACGGCAAGGCGACGGCGGTGCCGCTCGACTACGACCTGGCCAACGACCTGGAGGAGTTGATCCGCCAGCTCGGCCGCCTGCCCGGCGACTCGGGGGCGGACGGGTTCGTGTCGGTGGCGGGGGAGTTCTTCGTGATCTGCCGGGTGCGGGGGCGCATCGTGGAGGTGCTGCTCAGCGACGCCACCGCCGCCAACGACTGGCCCATCGCCCGCGACGTCGTGGACTACCTGGGCGAGGAGATCCCCGACGAGGACGAGGAGTCCGCGCCGATCGGCGACCTCGACATGTTCGCCGCCGCGGGGCTGCGCGGTTTCGAGCTGGAGGCCATCGCCACGAACTACGACGAGGACTCCGACGAGCTGCTGATGCAGGTCGCGAGCCGGCTGAAGATCGCCGACGTGTTCGAGCGGGCCGTCGAGGCCTTCGACGAGTGACCTGTGGCGCGACGCTTCGAGCCCGCGATGCGGCTGGCCCTGGAGGAAGCGCGCGCAGCGGGACGGCGCGGCGACGTGCCTGTCGGGGCTGTGGTCCTGGATCCCGGCGGCGGCCTGCTCGCGGCCGGAGGCAATGAGCGGGAGCTGGCTGGTGACCCGACGGCCCACGCCGAGGTCGTCGCCGTCCGCCGCGCTGCCGCGAGACTGGGGCAGTGGCGTCTGACGGGTTGCACCCTGGTCGTCACGCTGGAGCCGTGCGCGATGTGCGCGGGAGCCATCGTCGCCTCCCGGGTCGCCCACCTGGTGTTCGGGGCCTTCGACCCGAAGGCCGGCGCGGTGGCGTCGCTGTTCGACGTGGTGCGCGATCCGCGTCTCAATCACCGGCCCCGCGTCACCTCGGGGGTGCTCGTGGCGGACTGCGAGGACCTGTTGGCGGAGTTCTTCGGGGAGCGCCGGTGACTTCCTGCGCCTGTTGCGGACAGCCTTCAACCATGGCCTGAATGTCACCTAGGCTTAGGCGCATGGCGATCAGTGACGCATGGCGCGACAGGCTGCTGGGTAGTCTCCTCGGGCTCGCGGTGGGTGATGCGCTGGGCACCGCCGTCGAGTTCCAGGCTCGCGACTCCTTCCCGCCCGTCACCGGCATGACGGGCGGCGGGGTGTTCAACCTCGCGCCCGGGCAGTGGACCGACGACACGTCGATGGCGCTGTGCATCGCGGCTAGCCTGACGGAGACCGGGGCTTACGATCCCCTCGACCAGCTCGCCCGGTTCGTCCGCTGGTACCGCGACGGGTATCTCAGCAGCACGGGGGAGTGCTTCGACATCGGCAACCGGACCAGGACCGCCGT